>JAFUGP010000068.1 GCA_017469335.1 Succinivibrio sp.
CACAACCAAAGGTTTAAAGGTGGTGTGCAAGTATGACGGCGGCAAGATATACCGTAAGGGCATCAAAGTAGACCAGGAAGTTATGGACAATCTCAGGATAAAATTCGGTGGACCGCACCCTCAATGGAACTACATAATCAGACCTCAGAAGTCTTAAGTCTTATTTCGGGGCAATTCCTTAGCCTGCGGTAATGGCACCGGGTGCAGCGGTGAATTGTCACCGGATCCCCTGCTCTCAGCCTGTGGTGCTGTCCTGCTTTGATCCATCGATTAAGGCCAGACTTAGAGGACACATTGCTGGAGCTGCTGGGAACTGACAAAATGGCGAACCGGATCAAGGACAAAATGGGAGGCCCGGTACGGCTCAAATGACAAGCTAAACCGGGGGACAACATGGCAGGCCAAAGAGGGGCAATAAGAACGGGTTGAGCCTGAGCAGGGCACTGTGCGAGCACTCTTTGAGAAGGATCGGCGAGGCCGGTATCGGGCGGCCTCAGGGCAGACTCCTGAAGGGCAGATCTTCCCAGGACAGGTCCCCGGATAAGAGCACCTTGGCACCAGCCGCCGGATACAGTATGAAGGTGTCTCCCTACAGAGCACCACTCTCAGGAGCGAGCAAGAAAAGAGCTCGCTCAACTCAGGCCGGTAAAGCTTAAGGTACCTGGCCCTTGGGGACCTTCAGTCATTACGCCGCCTGAGGCGGCGTCCTGCGGCAGTTTCAGGTACCGGCCGTTACGCCCGTGCGGGTGGCTCTGCCTTACTCTCCCTTAAGCCTGATATGGCCTTGATGATCGTTTGTCCCGGCACGGTGTCCGAGCAACAGCTTACATAGGCGGCAAAGAGGTGATCCCACCAGCGCTGCATAATCTCGCGCCGGCGCTCTAAATAGTCCCCGCGCAGATAGGCGCGCTCTGTCTGAGAGCCGGTGACGTGGGCTAAGGCATCCTCCGCTACCTCAAAGGGCACCCCCTCATCCTTAAACCAGGTGCGCCCGGTGGCCCGCAGGCCGTGAGGGGTGAGCTTGCCGGAGAGGGCGCTGCGCCGCAGCCAGCAGGCAAAGTACTGATTGTTGATGGTGCCCCCGGAGCGGCCCATGCACCAGACACTGCCCGAGCGGTGTTTGCGCAGGGTTTTGACCAACTTGAGCAGGCCCAGCACCTCAGGACACAGGGGAACCCGATGGGGGCGGCGCTTTTTCATGACCGAGGCCGGACAGGTCAGAGTATCGCCGTCAAACCAGGACCACTTGATGCTGACCGCCTCGGTGGGGCGCAGCAGCGAGTACACGCTCCACAGCACGAAACAGTGAAACCACAAGGGCTCCTCGGTAAGCAGGGCAAAGAGCTCGCCTAAGCGCTCGGCGGGGATATAGCGGCGGTTTTGGGGGGTGTGCTTGCCCACGAATCGGCTTAGTTTGCGGCAGGGGTTGTGGACCATCAGCCCCGCGCAGATGGCCAGCTCCAGCATCTCGTTTAGGCACATCAGACAGCGGCGCTGCGTGGGGACGTGGGCCTCCAGGGGCTTGAGGGCGTTTAAGGTCAAAGGGGCACTGAGTTCCTCTAACTTGACCTTGCCCAAGGTGGGCATGAGGTAGTGCTCGATGCGGCTGCACTCCTCGGCAAAGTTCACCAGGTGCCCGCGCTTTTGTTTTTTCCACAGGACATAGGCATCCTTAAGGCACATGCCCGCGGAGGGCTTGAGGTTAAGCTCCTGCCTTTTTAGGTGCGCCGCCTGCCTGGCCTGCTTCAAGGACAGATCGGGGAAATGTCCCAAGGTCAGATCTTTTACCCGTCCGCCTGAGCTGTAGCGCATCACCCAGCTGCGCGCGTTGTTGGGCGTTATGCGCAGAAACAGCGAGTCACCCACGCTGACGGTGCAACGCTTGTCGGCAGGTTGCAGGGATTTTAGGTAGTGATCGGTAACTTTCATAATGTTGCTCCTTTGAAAGAGTGGATTAGAACTGCCAAGGCGGGACACTCGAATCGTGTGCAACTCCCGGCGTAAACCCATACCCCGAATTGAGGTGAGAGCAGCTGCAGGATTGCGCCCGCCCGGGGCAGAGCTTCAATTTAAGTTAAAGAGCAGGCGTCGCAGGCAGGGGTACCACAAGGCAGTGTGGCGCGGCTATGCGTGCCGGGTGGGTTGGCTTACTGGGGTGATGGTTATGAGTGTGAGGAGCGGACCGAACGGGCTGAGTGAGCCGGTGGGCTGAGTGGGGCCGGGGAATTAACTCCGGGAAGCACCTGTAGGTAGCTCCAAGAGTCAGCCCCAAGAGCCAACCAAAGAAATTTGTTTTGGAGATTGCTTTAGGGGTGTCGTTGGGAGACTGCGCCTGAGGGAAATCTTAAGCCGGAACACAGGAGGATCCCGGAAGGACTGAAGCTAAGGCTGGAGTTGGGGAGATGCACTACCTGAGTTCTGCCAAGTTGCAGGTGGGGATCTTTACCGTTCTGTGGGGACTGTGCCAGCACAGGGGCAGCGGAGGTCCCACCTGCTCATTTGAAGGTTTCGGAGTAGTGGGATCGGACAATTGCAGGCACCGTGCCAAGCACAAGCCATAAAGCTCGCGGTTCAGGGGGAGGACAGATGACAGCAATTAATCAAGGACCGGGTAAGAGCTAAATTATCAGGCTGTTTTAACACGTGAAAATGAGCAAGGACCGGGAAGGGAGCGGAATTCATCCGACAGTACCGTCAGGTAAAAAGCCCTTAGTGCCGGGCACAGGGGTAAAATCAGCGCCATTTTGGGGTGAGCTTATCTAAATCTGGGACGTGGCGACCGGTGCAGCAGGGTGGGGTGTCGGCCTTACGGTTCAGGCACTGATATTGTTGAAGGCAGGTGAGGACCGGTGAGGGTGTCAGCCCTCGTCCACAGCGGCGATCGCCTCCACGCGGTGACTGTCAAGACCGATGACCACGGCGATACGCAGCAATGAAAAGGAGAGGGGTGGCAGCTCGCCGTAGTGAGATTTCTGGAGCTGCTCCAGGGCAGATTTGAGCACCCGCGCGTCATCCGAGCGTTGTTTGCTCAGCTTAAATTCAAAGACACAACGCAGATGATCCTGCCTTAGGATCACCTCCAAATCGCATCTGCCGTCCGAAGCTTTAACCTCGCGGTAAACCTCAAAGTCAGCCCCCAACAGGCAGCCGTAGATCAAATTGCGAAAGGAATGCTCGTGAGTGAGTCTGTCAGCGTCAAAGCTACAGATCTTAAGATACAGATTAAGCGCCCGGGCAATCTCAGGCAAATTGCCGCTCTTAAGATAGCTGCCCAGGCGATTTATCTTAAGACGCTGCTGCGTGTCGAGCTGTTGCATCTTGCGGCGCCGTAAGGAGAGAGCCGTCAAAGACCTCTTGACCTCAAGGTTGGGCAGTCCCAGCTCTAAGGCATCCTGAGCCTCGACGTGCTTGATGGTCAGGTAGCCTGCCTGATAAAGCAGGACTGGGGTGGGGATGGAAAACTTGTCTTCATCACCCAACTCACCTTTTTGGTCCAGTTCACTGCGGGAGAGCGGTATGGGTGAATGCAGTTCATCAAGATCCACCCTTAAATTGCGCTCGAAAAAGTGCTCCAGCAAAGTGGAGTTGCCACCTGTGTCGTACCAGTAATTCTTAAATCCAGCCTGTGGGTTTAACCGACATTGTGCAGTAAATTTTCTGAATTATAACTTCCCCTGCAGGACCCGATCTAGCGTTTAAACCAGATTTTTAGATCCTACCGTAAAGACCTTGGTAATGATCGTATGTCAGACCGGTGTAATACCGCGTCCACTC
>JAFUGP010000069.1 GCA_017469335.1 Succinivibrio sp.
CGGCGGCTTAGGCTCGATGGTCGCGCAGGTGGTGGGCGAGAGCTGCCCGCGCAAGTGCCTGACCCAGGCCCTGCCCGACGCTCCGGTCATCACCGGCAACTCCAAGCAGGTGTTTGAGCACTACGGCCTCACCGGTGAGGGCATTGCCGCCAAGGCCAAGGAGCTGTTGGCTTAGTCACTCCCCCGGGCAGCCGCAATGCCGGCTGCCCGCCACAGAAACCATAAGCGAAGTCTCATAGCGCGGCTTCGCTTTTTCGTGTCCGCCCTCAGCTCACCGCTGGGGACTTACGCAGTATCAGACTTGAGGGTTTTGTCGTGCCTGTCAAAGCCCAGTATACAGGTGAGGACCCCCAGGATACCCATGAGTGTGGCAAGGGCGAAAGAGCGAGAAGTGGAGAAATTGAGCTCATAGAGGTAGAGCGTGCTGTCGGGACTGGCGTTGATATAGAGCAGGAACACGCAGGTGAGCAGCACGGTGGCCAGGGACATGCCCAGGTTGCGTGCCAGGGACTGCAAGGAGGCGGCCAGGGCAAAATCCGCACGCTGCACTGAGTTCATGATGATGGTGGTGTTGGGAGCCGAAAACAGGGCATAACCCAGACCACCTAAGATCTGTGCGGCCAGAATGTAATAGAGCGGAGTGCCCGGGTAGAGAAAAATAAGCATGGCCATGGCCAACGTGGAGGATAACATGCCGCAGGTGACCAGCAGATGCGGGTTTAAGGTGGCGGTAAGGCGTCCTGCCAGAGGAGAGAGCAGACATTGCAGAGCCGGTTGCAGCATCAGAATAAGTCCGGTATGGGTGGCACTTAAACCGCCAATAAGCTGAAAATGCATGGAGAGCAGCAGGGCGGTGCAAAAGGTGGTCAGATAATTGAACAGTGCCGAGGCGATGGCGTAGAACAGCGGCTTGTTGGCATAGATCCTGGTAACCGGCAACAGCGGCGCGCGGCTGCGTCGTTCTCGGTAAAGATAACCTGAAAAAGCCAGTGCCCCGCCTGCGGCCAGATATTTGCCCCATTCCTTATCAAACATCACGGTCAGGCCATAGAGCAGGGCCAGCAGGCTCAGGCTGCTTACCAGGCATTTGAAGTAAGGCAGTTGCCTGCTGGTCGGACTGTCGTGCGGAGTGCGCAGGGTGCCAAAAAAAGCCAGCAGATAGCCTGCAGATGAGATGAAGAACAAGCTCTGCCAGCCGCACATGTCGGTGAGAACGCCTCCCAGGGAAGGGGAGAGCGTGATGCCGGCGTAAACGGCGGCCACATTGATGCCGATGGCGCTGCCGCGTTGCCTGCCTTCGGTGTGGTAGCTCAAAAGCGCAATGCCGGTACTGAAAATAAGCGCGTTGAACAGCCCTTGCACGAAGCGGACGGTCACAAAGAGGGAAAACTCAGGCATCAGCGCG
Organism: Succinivibrio sp.; assembly: GCA_017469335.1. GTDB lineage: Bacteria > Pseudomonadota > Gammaproteobacteria > Enterobacterales > Succinivibrionaceae > Succinivibrio. The sequence goes on from JAFUGP010000069.1 coordinate 1,406, forward strand.
GCCACGGCTGCCGTTGCTGATGCTGTGAACGTGCCGATCCGGTAGGTGCGGCGAAATCCAAGACGGTTGGCCAGGGAGGCGGCGGGTAACAAAAAGGCGGTAATGGCGATGACATAGGCACTCACCGCGTAAGTCAGAAGTTCCGGGGATATGTGATATTCAGATGAGATTGCCGCTACGGCGATGTTTAGGGAGCTGCTCATAAACGAGCTGCAAAAGGAGCTGATGCTGACCGCCGCTATCAGTAAGGCCTTAAAATTTAGGGACACGATCGTTCGCCCTCCTGCGGGTGTAGCTCGCGGTATCTTCGAATTTTGATATTATCACAGGGTTATTTTAAGGCAGCTTGCTCCACAGGATAGTTGAGGTGTGTATGCGTTATATGGTCTTGTCGGATATTCATGGCGGCAGCAACGAGCTGGAACAGGCATTGAGTTTTTTTCAAAGCCGGCACTGTGATGCTCTGGTGTTGCTGGGGGATCTGCTCAATTACGGACCGCGTAATCTAATGCCAGATGACTATGCGCCGCCTAAGGTCTCCGAGATATTAAACCGCTACCGCCACCAGATTATGGCGGTCAGGGGCAATTGCGACAGCGAGGTGGACCAGGCGATTTTCTCCTTTCCCTGTCGGGCATCATATAACTATATTGTTATGAAGAACAATGGGATATTGCGCAAGATATTTATCACTCACGGGCATCTGTTTGACTGGGACACGCCGCAGCAGGCCGATCGGATCGGTTTGAGAGCAGGCGATATCGTGCTCTCCGGACACACGCATGTAAGCGGAATTTTCACTGCCCAAAGCGGGGTCATCAACGTCAATCCCGGGTCAACCACCATTCCCAAGGGCGGTACGCCCCGCGGCTTTGCGATATTAGACGAGGAAGAGCTGACGTTACACCGCCTGGAGGGTGAGGTGCTGGGTGTATTGAGGATCTTTGAAGGAACTCAGGGATGAGCCTATGCTCAGCCTTCGGTGAGCAGCAAACGACATTTTTCGGTGAAGTCGTGCAGTTTCAGCAGGGTATCTTTGTCGAGATCGTTGTTCTGCGCAGCCTTGGTTACCCTCTCTAACATGCGTAGGAGCAAAGTCTTGTCCTTGCAGTTTGCGGCCGTGACCTCAGGGACGGTGTAAGCGTCTTGCTGCGCGGTGTTCTGCTCGCTTGCAACGGCACTCTCATCAGCGTATGACAAGGTGCTAAAGGAACAGGCCAAGAGGGCCGATAGAGCTAAAACTGAGGAGATTTTCATAGCTCTGAGTTTAGCATTGGGCAGGTAAGTCTCCGCGGGGGCATTTTTTCAAACACAAAAAAATTTGACACCCCGCAAATTTTCTCTATAATGCATATCCGCTGTCGCAAGACAGTGTGCGGCCAAAGCGCCGCATAGCTCTTTAACAGGATAAACGGACAATCTGTGCGGGTCCTTGAGAGGACCTAAAAGAGTTTCGTGTGAAACTTAGGGTGACCGGTACGTGTATGGTAAGTACAGGTATGGGGATACTTTGAGGGGAGACAC
>JAFUGP010000070.1 GCA_017469335.1 Succinivibrio sp.
CCCTCCACATCAACCAGTCTCACCAGTGTTGGTCCAGCAAGGGCTGCCTAAATCTCCGGTGGCTACTACCCGAGCTTTGTCCTCAGAAGGTTGCGGGGGTACAATGCGGTCATCGGCCTGGCGGGGCTGTGAACAGTAACAAACAACGAGCAGATCATGCAGCTGGCCCTTGACTGGCTGCATGAAAAGGGTCTGGATAAATAGCCGGGATCAAAGAGCGCTACCCACCGGCACCGTTTTATTACTTGAAGGAACACCATCATGTACAAGTTATACCCCATCATGGGACTTCTTCTGGTCCTGAGCGTTATGTTGTTGAATCTGGACGCTGCCCTGCTTGGAACAGACCACAACGCATTGCTGCCCTGCCTGACCGTGCTTTTTGCCCTTGCCACCTCAGTAGTGTGGCTGCGGCAGCGGCACCTAGATGCGGTGTCGCTCTCCTCAGCCAGGAGCGGTCGCCCGGGGAACTTGCTCGTGATGGCAGCCGATGAAGAGCATCCTCAGGGAGCAGACGGCACCGCGCCCGGATTGGAAGAGAGCGGAACAGAAACAGAACCGGCGGCGGACGAGGAGAGCTCTGCTGGGTCTGAGGCTGAAACTGACGAGAGCGATGACACTCAGAGCGGGGATGAAAGCGCAGTAAGTGAGGCTGAGGCCATGGACTCAACACCAAAGAGCGCAGTGGCAGAGCGCTCCCAGCACTCCCAGGAGACAGCCGAGGAGAAGATCCCCGACGCGGCCGAGCTCAAACGTCTCAAGAACGAACGGGTACGCCGCAACCTGCGCATTCTCGGGATCTGTGTGGCCATCTACTACTTTATCAGTGCCGGAGTGTCCTGGTACGAGGAAAAGTACCAGACTCCCGCCACTGAACAGGCCTCAGCCCAGGTACCGGGGGTGACAGCCCCGCAACTCCTTACGGCCTTAGGCACGCTCTTAGGCCAAAATCCCGAAACCAGTGTCGACGGAGATGAAACGCTGGTGATCTCCCCGGCCGAGGCGACCGGCATCCGCTATAGGACCTCGGCTCCGGATGTCATCAGTTCGCTTACGGTGGAACGGGAGGATTCCGCGGAGGGCCTGGAGTTCGTCCTGCGTGTGGCCGCCGTACTTGAAGGCGACGAACAGATTAAGAGTTGTTTGACCCAGCAGGACACGCCTGCCAAACTGCGCTGTCTGGGGCAGAAATTTGATTTTACTTTAAGCCGCGTCAGTGATGAAAACGGTGCTGCGCATCTGGAGTTATCCGCCCTGCCGCGTTAATCATGCGGGGCTGTGATCCGGGGCGCGGCCGCAGCTGCCGTCCCCGGAATTGGGACGCCTGACGACACCTGCTCCCGTCCTGCGGGCACGTGCTATAATCCCGCCATTGAAATTAGGGTGGTTTTGCTTAGCGTGGCTCTACTGCCTCCAAACATGTTATTACTTATTATTTGGTTGAAAATGAGCTCTGTCCACCTTAAAACTACCGCCCTGGGGGCCATCTTGCTGAGCGGCAGTGCCCTGTCTGCTCAGGTTTATGAGAACGACGGCACGGCTTTGGATATTTTCGGGCGTGTGGAAGCGGGTTTTATGAACTCTCACGCCCTGGCAGCCGAGGCACCCGCCCACCAAAGCGGTAACAATGACAGTTCCATCATGAGCGCGGCCAGACTGGGTCTGGCCGGGCGTGCCAAAATCAACGACACGGTCTGCGCCATCGCCATGACCGAATGGGACATGCCTTCCACCACCACTGACAGCACCCGTGTGCGCTATCAGTTTGTGGGGGTGGATGCCCAGCAGTACGGCATTCTGACCTTCGGCCGCGGCGACGGGGCTTACTATACCGTGGCGGGTACCACCGACATCTTTACCAAGCTCGATCTGCACAGCAACGATCACTACCTCATGGGCGAGCAGCGCTCGGGACAGCTCATGTATTCGCTCTCCTCGCTGGGCTGGGATCTGCGGGTGTCATTGCAGACGGCGGTGGACTCCCTGGACAATACCCCCTTCTGTGTGGACAGCGGCGCGGCCTTTGCCGTCTCCACCCGCCTCAAGTCCGACATCACCATTACCTATGGGGCATCTTATGAGCGCTTTAACTATGAGAAGAACGCCCACGAACAGCTGAGCTACTTCGGGGAGATGTACGCCAAAGGCTACGGTGATAACACCGCGGATTTTGCCGGCTACGGAGAAGGCAGACACCCCAGCTACAAAGTGAATAAAGGAGTGGCTGTGGCCTACGGGACCTTAGGTAAGGGTCTGTATACGGGTTTTGTATACAACGTAACCCGCTATAAGAATCTGCCCCACCACCTTTACGCCTATGAGGCGGTGCTCGATTATGCCGGCGAGTGCGGTTTGGGCGTAAATTTGGGGTTTTCGCTGCAGCAGTATCACGGCAGCTCGCTTATTCGCGATCTCAACACCGGGATCTACTATAAAATGGGTGAGGCTGTAAGATTATATGCCGAGGCACAGTTTGATTTGGACGGAAAACCGCAGAAACTCTATCCTGACAGCTATATCGCCGCACAGCACTTAGGTGAAAACCGCTATGTGCTGGGAGCGCAGTACTATTTCTGATTGAGCTCGGACCTAGGTATTGGTATCAACAAGGAGATCCACATGAACAAATTCACCAGGAACATTCTGGCCCCGCTGGTGGGCGTTGCGGCCTTGCTGTGCGGAACAGCCTGGGCCGACACCGGCTTCAAGGTGCCGGTGCACTATACCGTGGAACTGGTGGACGGTGATGATTCCGGGGACAGCTACAGCCGCTTCACCCGCATGATCACCCTGACCCCCGGCCGTCATCAGGTGGTGCTGCTGTTCAAGGATTCCTTCAGCGGCGGTCAGGACAGCCGCATGGTACAGTCCGCCAATCCGGTGGTGATAGACATCATGGATCTGCGCCAGGATCAGGTACTGAGCTTTCGCTACAACCTGCCTTCAAGCATTAACGCCGCCGAGGCCTTCTCGCGGGAACAGAAAATCGAGCTTATCGATCTCAACGGCAAAAAGCCCGTCGGCAAGGATCAGGCCGGCTACTTCGTGATGACCTCGGAGAACGGTTTTGTGCTGACTCGCGACTACCGCCAGGAGCTGGCCAGTTTAGGCCGTCTGTATGCGCCTAAGTACGTCAACGGTGAGAACCGCAGTCTGGGTATGACCGCCTATGGCGTACCCACCATCCGCGCCACCCCCTCGCAGGGCCCCCGCAGCGCCGCCCCGGCCGACTACAATCTGGAGACACCGCTGACTACCTATGAGCAGGAGTCGGTAATGAGCACTTCCTCCACCGGCGCCACCAAAGGACCGAGCTTCAACGAGTTGCTCAGGCTCTACAACAGTGCCGATGACGCCACCAAACTCAAGTTCGTCAAGTACATCATGTCACACTGAGAGTTGAGCTCGACCACACGCGCTTAGGTTCTCATTACCTGTTCAAGCCCCGCCGGCACGGTGCCGCACGGGGCTTTTTATGCACGTTTTTCCTGATCTGCCCCGCATGCGTCATCAGCTGCGGCAAGGCAGCTTTTGTCTGCAGGCACTAAGTCCCCGGTTGAGACCCAGGGAGCCTGCCGCTTGCTTAAGTCAGGATTTGTGCTGCAGGAAACTGCGCCCCTCGGCCTCATCATAACCGCGCTGACCGTGGATCTTGCAACGCCCCAGCGCCTCCTCCAGCCTGGCAAACTCCTCATCACTGAGTTCCACGTTCCAGGCTCCCAGGTTTTCCAAAATGCGCTCTTTGTTCTTGGATCCCGGAATGGGCACCACATTGGGATACTTTTTGAGCATCCAGGCCAGCGAGATCTGGGCGCAGGTCGCACCCTTGCGCAGCGCAAATTCCCCTAAAACCTCAACGATGGGCAGATTGGCCTGCAGATTCTCGGCCTTAAGCTGAGGCACAAACTTGCGCACGTCATCGTAATCTTCAAACTTGGTCTCAACCGTCAGCTTGCCCGAAAGCAGCCCGCTGGCGATGGGTGAGAACGGCACCAGACCGATATGATGCTGAAGGCAGTAGGGGATGACGTCCTCTTCCACGCCGCGTTCAACCAGGGAATAGATGTTCTGCACCGCGCTGAGAGCTGTCACCTTATGGGCCCGGTCTATAGTGTCGGTGGTTACCTGCGAAAGTCCCCAGCCGCGGATAAGTCCCTCACCTAGCAGTCTGCCCATCGCCTCGGCAACTTCCTCCACCGGGATCGCGGGGTTGATACGGTGCAGGTAATACAGGTCAACATAGTCGGTCTTAAGTCTTTGCATGGAAGCGAGCAGATGGCGTTTTACGCTGGCATAGAGGCTGCCGTCCTGCGCCGGCTCGGCAGTGCCGATATGCAGTTTGGTGGCCAGCACCACTTTATGGCGTACCTCCTGGAGCGCCTTGCCCACGATGAGCTCGTTGTGACCTAAGCCCTCCAGATTGGGGCTGTAGACCTCTGCTGTATCAAAGAAGGTGCAGCCGAAGTCATAAGCCTGGCGTATGGCCTCAATGCTGTAGTTTTCCTCGGGGATCTGTCCGTAACCGTGGCTTAAGCCCATACAACCCATGCCGATGGGCGAAACTTCGATAGTTCCAAGCTTTCTGTGAGGCATATTAAACTCCTGCAACAACATTTGTCATACTTGGTTGGCGCCGCACCTGCCATTGATCTGAAAGGTTCTGCCCGACACCTACAGTCACTATAACAGCAGACAGCTGTTATGCCAAACAGCCGCCGCTGTTTTGGTTATGGGCATAGTTTTTTCTCAAACATTGAACAGCGTTAAGGTTTATTTTTTTCTCATCGGTTAGCATGGCACTGATGTCTGCCTGCGGCAGACCCGGCGACGCAAGCCTTTTTTTCAAACGACTTAAGGATTACATATGGGCTGGTTCAACTCACTGGGTGTCAAGGCTAAGCTTATCACCTGCTTTTTGATCATAATCGTGCTTACCGGAGTGATCTCCGCCACGGCGCTCATCAATATCGTCAACAACAAGACTGTAGCCAGCTTCGTCGATGAGACCTTAAGGCAGGACTATCGCAGCTCCCAGAATGTGGTCAACGATATTGCCAAACTGCGGGCCAGAATTTTCTCGTTCAACGCCGCCCTGATCAACTTCACCCCCGAAAACGCCAAGGAGGCCGAAGATACCATCGCTCAGCTGCGTACCGACTTAGGCAAGCTGCCCGCGGTCAAATACGGTCAGGAAGTGCGCAAAATAAGAGAGAGCTGCGAGAATCTCATCAACGCCTATACCCAGGAAATGGTGCCCTTCCTGGATAAAGGCTACAGTGTGGACTCCCGCAACGTCTTCACCACCAAGGTCTACCCGCTCATTGACGAGACCGAGAACAATTTGGAGATCCTAAACGGCGCCCTGTTGGAGGAGGTGGACGAGCATGTGGACACCATCAGCAGCAATACCCCCATTATTGTGGTGGCGGTGGTGACTGCGCTGGTGATCATCGCCGCACTGGCCATCGCCCTGGGCATGTCAAATTCCTTCGTAAACGTGCTGAAGACTGCGGTAGGCGCCTCGGGCAAACTGGCCAAGGGCGATCTCACCGGACAGATCACCACCCGCCGTACCGACGAGTTCGGCACCCTGCTCAAGGCTCTGGAGTCGTTGCGGGGGGAACTGCGCGAGAGCTTAGGCTCCATTCAGCAGGCCTCGGATGTGATCCGCGGCAATGTCGACGGCATCAGTCAGGCCTCCTCGCAGATTGGGGACGCCGCTACCAATACCCAGAACCGCTCGCTTACCGTGGCGGCGGCCGCCAACGAGATGGTGTCCACCACCGCCGATATCGCCAAGAACTGCGAGACCGCCGCTTCCATGTCCGAGCGCTCGGCAAGCATCACCCAGGAAGGCGTGAGCAAGGTGCAGCACTCCATCAACGGCATCAAGAATCAGGTCACCAAGTCCAAGGAAGACGCCGCGCAGGTACAGACCCTGGTAGATCAGGCCGAAAAGGTCGGCACCATCGTGCAGACCATTGAGGACATTGCCTCCCAGACCAACCTGCTGGCCTTAAACGCCGCCATCGAGGCGGCACGCGCCGGTGAGGCCGGCAAGGGCTTTGCCGTGGTGGCCGATGAGGTGCGTGCGCTGGCCTCGCGCACGTCTGCTTCCACGCAGGAAATCACCAAGATGGTCTCCCAGATCCAGCAGGACGCGCAGTCGGCCAATCACGCCATGCACTCCTCGGTGGAGAACATGGACAATCTGGCCACCGAAACCGGTGCCATTGAAGAGCTGCTCAACAACATCATCTCCGAGGTGACCAACGTGAACACACAGATCACCCAGATCGCCACCGCCGCCGAAGAGCAGACTACCGCGACCTCCGAGATCTCCAGCAACATGCAGGACATCACCAACGCCACGGAGAGCTTCGCCGCCGAGGTGGGCAAGGTCAATACCGAGGTGGGCAGCACCCAGCAGCTGCTCAACGAGTTGGTCAGAAACGTGGGACGTTTCAGGCTCTAAACAGACAAGGATTATTAAATGCAAAGGCGGGAGGATCCCGCCTTTGTCGTTTCCTGCAATCCTTCAGCCCTGATTAAGCGGAGGAAAACCGCTACGGGTGTGCTATTCGAGATCCACGCGCTCTATTTTGAAGATGACCGGGCGGGTACCGTCGTTGCAGCAGGCAATCATCACCTTGTCATCCCGGGTCCAACCGTGCATGATGGCCCCGCCCTGCAATGCCGTATAAATGTAACGGCTGATGGCATCCCAGGCTTCCGAGCAGAACGGCACCCCCTCGCTGCCGCAATGAGCGCAACCGGGGGACTGCAGACAGCCCTCGTCGGGCTTGCCGCTCTTGACGAGAGTACCGGCCCCGCAGTGCCAGTAGTCATCGCGCTCTGCGTTACGGCAGAACAGGAACTCATCGCCCACGTTATAGCAGGGACACTTGCCGCTGTCAGGAACGGCGCAGTATTGCGCCTGCAACTCGGGATAGAGTTTTTTGTCGATGACCGTCACCTTGCATCTGTATTCCATATGACATCTCCTTATAAAATCTAATAATTATCCTTTGAACAAGCAGGTCCTTCAGCTCAAATTCCAGAGTGCTGCACAGTCAACACTACTCACTTTACCTGTGACAAACACCGAACCTGCACCGCGTCATTCAATCTCCGTTTAAGCGCCGGCCTGATTCGGCTAGAACACCTCCTGATCCGGAGCTTTTTGGATGGTGGGATGAGCCTCAATAATCTGCTGATAGCAGGGACAATCCTGATGGTGATCGTTGATGATCCCACAGGCCTGCAGATGCGAGTAGATGGTCACCGCACCCACATATTTGAAGCCGCGTTTTTTGAGATCCGAGCTGATCTGAGCAGACAGGCCGTTGCTTACCGGAAGCACACCGCGCTCATGTCCCTCATACAAAAGCGTTTTGCCCTCTGAATAGCCCCACAGATAGGCGCAGAAGCTGCCGAATTCCTCGCGTACCTTGCAGTAACAGCGGGCATTGTTGATCACGGCCTGCACCTTGCGACGCGAGCGGATCATGCCCTCGGTGTTGAGGATCCGCTCTATATCCGCCTCACCATAGGCGGCTATTTTGTCGTAATCAAAATTGTCCAGACAGGCGCGGAAGATCTCACGTTTTTTGAGCATCAGATCCCAGCTGAGGCCGCACTGCAGGCACTCTAAGCTCAGATGCTCGAACATGTGCCGGTCATCATGCACCGGGATCCCCCATTCCGTGTCGTGGTAAATCCGGTTGCGCTCATTCATGTCGGCCCAAGCACAACAACTCATAACAATTTTCTTCCATGGCACTGCGGCTCATCATCCAATCAAAGCTACCATAAATTTCTCTGCTCTCATATGAATAGAGCCATATACACCGGCAGATGCACAATATCGTCCCTGACCATCACATCTTTCTGATAAAGCAGGTACTTATCTCCTATTCTGCCCTGGAATTTGCCTATGAATTTATCAAGGGATGAGTGCTTGGCATAGTTTGAGGATTTGACTTCCACCGGCAGAACTTTTCTGTGATTTGAGATAAGAAAATCGATCTCAAGGTGGTTTTCCCGATGAGCCGCATCAGAGCGGGAGTAAAAAAACAACTTGTAACCGCGGCAGCGCAGCATCTGCGCTACCACATTTTCCAACAACATGCCTTCATTGATGCCCAGTCGGTCCGTAAGAATGGATGAGTAGAGTTGGTTGTCAGCGTAACTGTCATCCCAAAAGGCCTGAGTGACCAGCAGTCCGGTATCTCCCATGTAACATTTATGGCTGCTGTGATCAGCACTCATGGCCAATCCCACCGTAGGATCCGTGGCATTAAAGCAACGGTTTACTATCATGGCGCTGTCAAGCCAGGTAAAAGCATCCTCATAATCACGGCCTCTGGCACCTTTCGTGATATCCGCAAGTTTGTACCTTTTCTCTTTTTTGGACAGTTGTCCTGGTATATGGTCAAAAACGGCCAGAACCTTTTGCTCGTATCTTCCTGAATACTTGCCTATATCAGCGCGATATAAAGTCAAAATCTGTCTTTTAATCTTGTCAACCGCGGCAAAATCCCGCTCTTTTACATATGACAATACCGCCTGAGGCATGCCTCCTACCAACAGATACTTGCGGAACTCATTGAGCACTTTGCGGTGCAGCCCCTGTCCCAACGGCCTGCGCTGTAAAAAGCAATCCTGCAAAAAAGGTACGGTAGCCTCATCGCCCAGCGCCCAGAGGAATTCCTCAAAATCCAGAGGAAACATTTCCAGATGTTCCTCTTCTGAGGGGATCAGAATATCCTTCACATTTTTATGCAAGGAAATCAAAGAACCGGTCTCAAGATAATCATAGCGGCCATCTGCTACCAGATGTTTGATCAGTTGCCGGGCCTGGGGATAAAGTTGCACTTCATCAAAAACAATCAAACTCTCCCTTCTGTGCAAGATCTGACCGTAGAGAGCGGAGAGTTTGGCAAAAAAAAGGTCCAGATCATAAACATCATCCCTAAAGCACTCCACTGTTCCCGCTCGGGGAGAGGAAAAGTCAATAATGATATGACTTGAGTACTCCTGACGAGCAAACTCCTGAGCAATAAAACTTTTTCCCACGCGGCGTGCGCCGTCTATGAGCAAAGCAGTGGTTCCCTTGGAATGCTCCTTCCAGAGCTTCATTTGCTCGTATATTTTTCTTTTCAAGTTATCAGCACCAACTTCTTTAAATTCAACTAAATATTAGCAAATACACACGAAACAGCACCTTCTGAGATGGTCAAATATGCACAAAAATGCACATTTATATAGAACAAAACATACACCAAAGTGCATATTCTTACAAGGCAAAACAAGCACCAAAATGCAGTTTAACAGGATGACGTTCAGATTGAAGACGCCTGAGCTCACTCAGGCAGCCCTCTGCAGGCGCTAAAGATCATGCAGGGAGTCATAAATTTGCTGCGCGAGTTCGGGGCTGATCCCCGGTACCTTGGAGAGCTCATCCACGCCGGCGCGCATCACCTCGCGCATGCCGCCTAAATGAGTAAGCAGCGCGTGCCGCCGCTTGTCCCCCACTCCCGGAATATTCTCCAAAGTTGAGGTTGTGCGGGCCTTGGCGCGGCGTGCTCTATGTCCGGTAATGGCAAAGCGGTGAGCCTCATCGCGCACATGCAACACCAACTGCAATGCAGGTGAGGCCAGGGTGAGGTTATAAGTCTCATGGGTAAAACCGCGAATTAAGGTTTCCAGGCCCTCTTTGCGCCCTTCGCCCTTGGCCACCCCCACCATCAAAGGCATGAGCTCGGCTCTGTCCTTGAACAGCTCGCTTAATACTTCCTCAGCCTGATGCAGCTGACCCTTGCCGCCGTCAATTAAGATGAGATCGGGATTCTCACCGTCCTCCGGGTCGCGGTAGCGGCGCTGCAGCACCTGATGCATGGCGGCAAAATCATCACCCGGGGTGATACCCTCGATATTGTAGCGACGGTACCTGGAACTGAGCGGACCGTCGCGGTTGAAACACACGCAGGAGGCCACGGTAAGCTCGCCCATGGTGTGTGAGATATCAAAGCACTCAATGCGCTCGATATGCTCTAAGCCCAAAATCGCCTCCAAGGCCGTCACACGCTGCAAGGCGGTGGCCTGGGAGGAGAGCCTGGAGCTTAAGGCGCTGCGTGCGTTTTCGCAGGCCAGCTTCAAATAGCGGCCGCGCTCCCCGCGCACCTCCCCGCCGATGCGGATCTCATGCCCCACCTGCGCCGCGAGGGCCTCGCTTAAAGTTTTTACACTCTCCCCGGGCAGTTCTCGGTCCAAGATGATCTCCTGCGGCAGCAGAGCCCCGCGATCATCGGCCAGGTAAAACTGACTTAAAAAAGCCTCCAGCACCGCGCCCTCGTCATTGCCCTCCACATTGCCGGGAAAGTAGGAGCGGGTGCCCAGCACATGGGAGTTGCGGATAAAGAGCACATGCACACAGGCCGTGCCCTCGGAGAGCACACAGGCGACAATGTCCAGATCGGCACTCACTTCCCCCGAGACACTGTTGCCCTCCTGTACCCGGCGCAGCGCCAGCAGCTGATCGCGGGTTTTGGCCGCCTGCTCAAACTGCAGAGCCTGCGACTGTGCCTCCATGGTGGCGGTCAGATCGTGCAGCACCTCCTGACTGCGCCCTTTCAAAAAGAGCCTAAGCAGCCGCACCTGCTCTAGGTAACGGCGCTCCCCCTCCTCGTCCTGCGGCACGCAGGGTGCCAGGCAGCGGCCTAACTGGTACATGAGACAGGGTCTGGAGCGGTGCGCGTAGACCGTATCGGCACACTGCCGCACCGGAAAGAGGGTCTGCAGCAGCTTTAAGCTGGCGCGTACGGCGGTGGCGTCGGGAAAAGGTCCGAAATACTCGCCTTTTTTACGTTTGGGGCCGCGGTGATAGAAGAGTCCGGGGTGCTTGTCCGAGGAGGTGAGCAGCAAAAAGGGGTAGCTTTTGTCATCGCGCAGCAGGATGTTGTAGCGCGGCTGATACTGCTTGATGAGGTTGTTTTCCAGAATGAGCGCTTCGCTCTCGGAAAAGGTGACCGTAAACTCGATGTGATGAATGTGACTGACCAAAGCGGCGGTCTTAGCGCCCACCTCACGGGTGAAGTACTGCGAGAGCCGCCGCCTGAGATTTTTGGCCTTGCCCACGTAGATGACCGTCTCCTCGTCCCCGTACATACGGTAGGAGCCCGGCCGCTCGGGCACGGTGGGCAGAAAGGCCTTATAGTCAAAAGAGCAGCTCATGACGCACCGTCTGCGGCATCAGGACAGCTGCTCTTGAACTCATCTGGCTCTTAAAAGGCCGGGACCACCGCGCCCTGGTACTTGTCATTGATGAAGGTACGCACTGCATCGGACTTCAGGGCCTTGATCAGGGCCTGTACGCCCTTTTTGTCCTTGCTCTTGGAGCTGGCCACCAGAATATTCACATACGGAGACTCACTGTTCTCGATGTAAATGGCATCCTTGAGGGGGTTGAGCGCGGCGTCGATGGCGTAATTGGTGTTGATGATGGCAATATCCACATCATCCAAAGAGCGCGGCAGCTGCGGGGCCTCTAACTCCTTGACCTTGAGCTTCTTGGGATTGTCCTTGATGTCCTGCACCGTGGCGGTGATGCTGGTGGGGTCAACCAGGGTCAGAAGACCGGCACTCTGCAAAAGCAGCAGGGCGCGGCCGCCGTTGGTGGGATCATTGGGGATGCTGACGGTGGCACCGTCTTTGAGCTCCTTGAGATCCTTGACCTTGCGCGAGTAGATCCCCATGGGTTCGATGTGAATGGCAGCCACCTCGACCAAATCCGAACCGTGTTCATCCACAAAATTCTCCAGATACGGACGGTGCTGGAAGAAATTGGTGTCAAGCTGATTGTCCGATACGGTCAGATTGGGCTGGACATAGTCATTGAAGACCGTGACCTCCAGATCATAGCCCTGCTTTTTGAGCTCGGGCTGAATGAACTCCAAGATCTCGGCATGCGGCACCGGCGTGGCGCCCACGGTCACTTTCTCGGCAAAAGCCGCCGGGGCGGCGATGAATGATACGGCCGCAGCGGCGGTCAGAAAATGCTTGAACTTCAGCATGGGAAAACTCCTGTTTAAATTTTTGATTACGGCTTCGACTCTCTGTCTGAAACCTGTCTATTCTTTTACCACATCCATGCACGCTTGCAAGATACAGATCACAATTTTAATTTAACTGCTTGTTATCATAAAGTTTATTTTTGACAAAAAATTCCGCTGCCCACTGCTGCAAAAGGCTTCACGCACTGCTTTGGGCCCTCAAGCTGGTGTGGTTTTGCTCCTCAGCGGTGGTCTACATGGCGGGCCAGCGTATCACCCAGCCACTGCGCCAGCTGCACCATCACGATCAGAATGAGCACGGTTGCCACCATCATGCCGGCCTGAAAGCGCATATACCCATAACGGATGGCGATGTCACCCAGACCGCCGCCGCCGATGGTGCCGGCCATGGCCGAGCAGCCTATGATCACTATCAGCGTGAGGGTGAAATTCTGCACCAGCTCAGGCAGAGCCTCGCGCAGCAGTACCTTGCCGATGATGGTATAAGGTCCGGCGCCCATGGACTGCGCGGCTTCAATCAGCCCGTAAGGCACGGTGCGCAGCGAGGTCTCGACCAGGCGTCCCAAAAAAGGAATGGTGGACACGGTAAGCGGCACAATGGCTGCGGTAGTGCCGATGCTGGTGCCCACCAGCATCTTGGTAAAAGGAATGATCGCCACCATGAGGATAATGAAAGGCACCGAGCGCAGGGCGTTGACCACAGCGCCCAGCACGGCATAGAACCTCGGTGAGTCCCAGAAATAGCCCTTGGAGGTCACCAAAAGCAGTACACCCAGCGGCACACCCAGCACGATGGAGATCACGGTGGCGGCCAGCACCATGTACAGCGTGTCCAAAGTGCCCTGACCGAGCATGGCGATGTTGTTGGCCAGGGTACGCTCCAGTCCCCAGGACATTAAAAGCTCGCTCATGTTGCACTCTCCTCAGGAGTCTTTACTTCATAGCCCAGAAAATTCAAGCGGTAAACCCGGCCGCGCAGGGTCTCCAGCGCCTTATCTATAATCTCCTGCGTACCGGCCACTCCGACGACCAGAATACCCAGGATTTCACCGTGAAAATGGTGAATGGAGCCGGCCAGAATGCTGATGGAGGCTCCGGTAAGCTCCGCCGTCTCCACGATCACCGGATCGTTGGCGCTGCTGCCCAAAAAGAGCAGTTCCACCACCGCGCTGCCGCCTTCCCGATACTCAGTGATTAACGTCATGTGCTCAAGCGTGTCCAGCACATCCTTGCGCACTGCCGAATTGACCAGCCGCGCGGTAAGCTCATGCCGCGGAGAGGAGAAAATATCCACCACCGTGCCCTGCTCGGCAATCACTCCGCCGTCTAAGACCGCCACCTTGTCGCAGCACTCCTTGATCACCTCCATCTGGTGGGTGATGATGACAATGGTCAGATTGAGCAGATCACGCAGTTTGATAAGCAGCTCCAAAATGGAACTGGTGGTCTTGGGATCGAGCGCGGAAGTGGCCTCGTCGCACAACAGGATTTTGGGATTGGTGGCCAGGGCCCGGGCAATGCCCACGCGCTGTTTCTGCCCGCCCGAGAGCTGTGCCGGATAAAAATCACCTTTATCGCCCAGCCCCACCATATCCAGCAGTTCACTCACCCTGTTTTCGATCTGATCACGGCCTAAGGTTTTGTCCAGTCTCAAGGGAAAGGCCACATTCTCTTTGACCGTAGCGGAAGAGAGCAGATTGAACTGTTGAAAAATCATACCGATGGAACGGCGCATCTCCCGCAGTTTGCTCTCGGGCAGAGTGGTCAGCTCCACCCCGTCCACCACCACCGATCCCGAGCTGGGAACTTCCAGCATATTGATGATGCGGATCAGGGTTGATTTGCCGGCACCTGACAGACCGATCACCCCGAATATTTCACCGCGGCCGATTTCCAGGCTGACCCCCTTCAGGGCCGGGACGGCCTGATCGGTACCTTCGTTGTAGGTTTTGACAATTTGTTGAAGTTTTATCACGTTGAGCTCCTTGGCATAACCTAAGATTAGCACGAAGTTGCGCCATCGGCTGCCTTGGATGGTGCTCCGGGGAGAACTCGCCGCTCCCAATCTCCACAATCTTAATGCCGGCCGCGCAGGGTCTAAATCAGGTCGGTGTCAGCCATGAGGGCTAAAAAATGTTAGAATGCTCCCAAAATTGTGACTGGTGCCGGCATTATATGAGTGGATTTGAGCATGGCCTTTCTCTCAAAACTGCGCAATCTTACAAAGAAAACAGCTACGGTGCAACGCGGCGGGCAGGCAACGCCCCCCGCCGACGCCAATATTTTCTCCGGGGTACAACTCAATCAACAGCCTGTGCTGAGAACTGCAAGTCAGGATCCGGAACCTGCTGTAGCGGGCAGTGCCTATCCCCCCGAAGCTCAGGCAGGCGACGCCTACGGCAGTCAGGACTTAGGATATACGGCCCCCGGCGCCCCGGCTGATAAGGTACAGACTCAGCCTGCACCGGACGCCTTTGACCCCAGGACTCACGGCCTTTCCGAGGCGGCGATGGACCCTTTCTATAAAAACGCCTCCGAGGACGATCATCTGTATTACTCACCGGGAGAGCCGCTCTCCGGGCGTCCCGGCGAATACTACCGAGAACTCAAATTAAAGCAGGGGCAGCAGCACGCCCAGCCCCAGGCTGAGCCTGAGCCTTATGCCATAGGTCCCTCGCCCCGCCGACAGCAGCCTGCTCCTGAGGTCGGGGATAATGCGGGCAGCAGTTTCAGCGGCAATACGCTCCCGCATGCGGAACAGACGCCTGCACCGGCTGCGCCCTTTGAAGGATCGGCGGATAATTTTGCCTCCCTCAATTCAGATCCCTCCCTGCGGACGACTCAGACACAGCCCGGATATGGCGCTGCGGAGGGCAGTTTTGAGGGGGAGAGCGCTTATCGGACCATGCCCCCCGAGCAGCACACCCCCCCTTATGGCGAACAGACTCCTTACCAGGGGGCTTTTACCGGGCAAAATTACTCCGCTACCGGCCAAAATTACTCCGCCGCTCCCGGGGGATTGAGCGGTCAGGACGGCTTTGAGAGCACTCAGTCCTACGCGGCACAGGGGAGATCCTTTCAGGATTTCGGCGCCTCAGCGCAAATAAGCGGCAACGATCAGGCAGCTTACGCCGGCAGGGCCAATCCGGCGGTGCACGATTTCAACGCGCAGGGACCGGCGCAGCAACCTGAGAGCCGCAAACCGCTCGGCACCGCTCCGCACTTTTTCAAACAGCGTGAGCGCCAGCTGCCGCCCATCGAGGTGCAGGGAACGCTGGCCGGCGGCTTTTCGCTGACCGTGATCCTGTTTTTGCGTCAGCTCATCGGCTCCTTTTTCACCCATACCAACCTGGACACTCTCATGCCCAGGCTCTCGCCCTATTTCGGACCCTGCTACCCCAGTTCCATGCCCATTCCCTACTTCTTCGTGGGCTGTCTGGCGACACTGCCGGTGGTATGGCCGGGAACTCTCAACGATGAACTGTTAAACGGCTCGCTGAGCCTGGCACTCTTTACCATCATGACCGGTATCAAAGGGTTTCGCGGCCTGGGCAATATGCTTTCGGTCTTCTCGCAACGCCGCCCTGACGTTTATTTCAAAAGCGTCTGCACGGTGCTGATTGCCCTGCTTTTTGTCTACACCCTCGATACCATCGAAGAGACCATCAAGCCCGATCTGCCCTTCGTGACGGTGTTCGGTGCCCTGACCATGTTAAGCGCTCTGGCGGCCACCTCCATCAATTTCGGTGCCGAGCCCGATCCCGTGGACTCCTACGGAGTGCTTAAACCGGCCGGACTGCTGTTTGCCGCCATCCTGACACTGGTGGTGGTGTACCTGTGCATCGAACCCTATCTGGCAACCTCGATGTGCGGTGTGGCACTGTTTTTAAGGGTGATCTTAGGTTACTTCATCAACCGCCACAACGGCCGCGCTTCCCGTGACATGGTATGCGGCATACAGCTTCTGACCATGCTGGCCTTACTGGCGGCACTGCTGCTGGGTACCGAATGGTCGGAGGTGCAGGGGCCGGTGCTGTATTACTTGGTTTTTTAGCCTCAGCTCAGGAATGCGCTGTCCGGCCCGAGCCGGTGACGCAGAGACTCTTCACCGCGCAGTGAGCACAGTCGGGAGTTCTGGCCTTGCAGACATACCTGCCGTGCAGGAGCAGCCAGTGATGGGCATGACGCTTGAACTCGTCGTCGATAAGCGCGGGCAGACGCTGTTGAACCTGCAGGGCATTTTTACCCAGGCACAGTCCGCTGCGCTGACACAGCCTGAAGATGTGCGTATCCACGGCGATGGTGTCGCGGCCGAACGCCACATTAAGCACCACCAAAGCGGTTTTGGGCCCTACACCCGGCAGCGAGGTGAGCAGGTCAAAATCAGCGGGCACCGCGCCTTTGAAGTCACGCGACAAAGTGACGGCCAGCTCCTTTAGATAGCGCGATTTGGCCTGCCACAGCCCCAAAGAGCGGATGTAGGAGGCAATCTGCTCGGTGCTCAGCGCACACAGAGCCTGGGCATCGGGAGCTGCGGCAAAAAGTGCGGGAGTGGCCTTGTTGACCGCCGCGTCGGTGCACTGCGCCGACAGCAGCACGGCACAGAGCAGTTCAAAGGGATTGCGGAACTTCAGTTCAGGCTGGGGTGAAGGATTGTGAGAGCGCAGGATGTTCATGAACTCAAAACGCTGCGCTTCATTTAGCAGACTGACGGGGGCATCACGTGTATTTTGCCGCCGCGGTGCGCTATCATAGCGCTGATTTTTTGTATTCACTGGGGTTACCTGAGTTTTAGGTGTCATGCTTCATCTGTTAATTCTGTTTTTCGGCGCGGTAGTTGTCAATAATTTTGTGCTGGTGCGCTTTTTAGGTCTGTGCCCCTTCATCGGCGTGTCCTCCAGACTGTCGGCGGCAACCGGCATGGGGCTGGCGACCACGGTGGTGCTGGTGGCGGCGGCGGGATGCTGCTACGGCATCAATGTGCTGATCTTAGAGCCGTTGGGCTTAAGCTCTCTTGACCTCATCGCCGATATCGTGGTGATCGCCCTGATGGTACAGCTTTTGGAGATCATCATCCGGCTGCTGTCGGTAAGCCTTTATAACTCCCTGGGTATCTACCTGCCTCTCATCACCACCAACTGCATCGTGCTGGGGCTGGTGCTGCTCAACTCCTCTTTAAATCAGAATTTCGCCGAGTCACTGGTCTATGCCGCCGGAGCGGGCTGCGGCTTTACCTTGGTGCTGGTGCTGTTTGCCGCCATCCGCGAGCGTCTGGCCATCTCCGCGGTGCCGGCCCCCTTTCGCAACACCTCCATCGCGCTCATCACCGCAGGTTTGATGTCACTGGCCTTCATGGGTTTTTCGGGGTTCAGTGTCAGCGGCCCGTAAGCCAAACCCGGGGTACTCGTAAGACAGCTGGAGATTTGATTCATGCCCACCGAGCTGGAATGGAATTTTATCGTGCAGACGGCACTGTGCCTGCTCATCGCGGGGATCGTGCTGTCGCTGCTTTTCACCGGCAGCCGCAAACTCTCCCCGCTGCACAAACAGCTGCTGAAAGTGCTGCCGGGCATGAACTGCGCGCAGTGCGGTCACGCCACCTGTGAAGGTTATGCCGCCGCCTTAAGCTCAGGCAACTGCCGTCTGGATCTCTGCACCCCGGGCGGCCCGGATACCGCCGCGGCGCTAGGCAGGGTGCTGGGGGTGGACAGTCAGGTTCCGGATCTTGATGAGATGCTCTTTGTGCCGCGCACGGTGGCACTCATCCACGAAAGCTCCTGCAACGGCTGCGGCAAGTGTCTTAAACACTGCCGGGTCGATGCCATTGAAGGCTCACCCCGTCAGCCCCACCGGGTACTCACGGAAGAATGCATAGGTTGCGGCGACTGCGTCAAAAACTGCCCGCAGGAGTGCGTGGAAATGCACAAGCTGCCCCCTTCCCTGCGCGAGTATGACTGGAAGCTGGGGCCCTTGCGCAAGAGCGAGCCGGAGGTGCTGTGATGAACAAACCCACTGCCCGGCACACCCGCACCGGAGATTGATATGGCTTTTTTAATCGACAAAATACGCCAGGGCAAGGTGTGGAGATTCTTCGGCGGCATCAGGCCCCCCGAACTCAAACAGGCCAGCGCCTCCCCCATTGAGGAGCTGCGTATTCCCTCTCTCATCACCTTGCCGGTGGAGCGCCACTTAGGTGAGGGCGGCGAGCTGCTGGTGAAAGTGGGCGATCAGGTCAAAAAAGGGCAGCAGCTTACCATTCCCAAGGGCGAGCGTCTGGTGCCGCTGCACGCCTCCACCTCCGGCACCGTTACCGGCATCGGCCCGCAGATCCTGCCACATCCTTCGGGATTTACCGGCACCTGTATCACCATCAAGCCCGACGGTCATGATCTCTCGGTGGAGAGCAAGCCCCTGCCCGAGTGGGAAGATATGGAGCCTGCCGCTCTGCTTGCGCGCATCCGCGAGTTCGGAGTGGAGGGCCTGGGCGGGGCGCTGTTCCAGACTGCCAGCAAACTGCAGTCGGCTCTGGACGGTCCTGACGGCTGCAACGTTTTCATCGTCAACGGTTGTGAATGCGAGCCGGTGCTCACCTGCGATGATCGCATCATGCAGGAATACGCGGCGGATATCGCCACCGGTATCAGGATCATCCAGCACATCATCAAGCCCCAGCTTACGGTAGTGGCCATTGAGGACAACAAGTCCGAGGCCATCGCGGCCATGCGGGCGGCTTTGGAAGGCAGCGAGGTGCAGCTGCGCGTCATCCCCACCCGCTACCCCTCCGGGCAGGCCCGCAATCTCATCCGCATCATCACCTCGCTGGAAATCCCCTTTGACGAACACACCGCCGAGTGCGGGGTGGTGGTGGATAACGTGGAGACCGTGCTGTCCATCAAACAGGCAGTCATAGACGGCGTACCGGTAACCTCCCGGGTTATCACCGTGGGCGGCTCCTCCATGGGCCGTATCGGCAACGTGCGCATCCGCCTGGGCTCCTCGGTGCGTTTCGTGCTCAACAGTTTTCATTTGAATCCAGAGTTTCACCAGCGCGTGGTCTTAGGCGGTCCCATGATGGGCTTTACCCTGCCCACCATAGACGTGCCCGTCACCAAGGCCGCCTCCTGCATTCTTGCCCCGGGCTCGGCCGAACTGCCGCTCAGACAGCCCGCGCTCAACTGCATGCGCTGCGGCCGCTGTGCCCGGGTCTGTCCTTCCCGTCTGGTGCCCTATAAACTCTATGCCCTCTCCTTGCACTCCGAGCATGGCAAGGCTCAGCAAAACGGGATCACCGACTGTACGCTGTGCGGCTGCTGCGCCTTTGTCTGCCCCTCGCGCATCAACCTTACCTTGCAGTTTCGGCGTGAGCGCAATATCGCCTTTTTGCTTCAGGACAAGGAGCGGCGCAACGAGCGCGCCCTAGAGCGCATCAAGGCGCATGAGGAGAAAGAAGCGCAGGAGCGGCGCAAACGCGCCGAGCGCAAGGCCGCCGCGCTGCAACGAATAAAGGAGCAGGGCAAACCCGGCCCCAGCCCCAGGCTCAAACTCAAGGATGACTCCAGGCCAGAAGAGCGCCCGGCACGGGAGGCAGTTACCTCACTCTCTGAGACAACACGCCCACTGCCTCAGGAAGATTTGAGGACTCAGCACAGTATTCCTGATGAGACCTTGGCCGCGCGCCGCGCCGCCTTAGAGGTCGGAGGCAGCTTCAGAAGCATCACGCCGCCTGCTCGGGCTGCCGCTCACACCACACAAAGGAGTGTCGCCGATGAGACGGCCTCAGGCGGGAGTGCCAAGGCCCAAGTCACAGCGGGCGCCGAGGCTGCAGCGCAGAGTAGCCCGCGCACCGCGAGCACAGCTGCTGCCGCAAACGGGCACCCCATAACGCAGCAGGAGCAGCCTGCTGCGGCTTCTTCCGGCAGCTCTGAGCACTTAAAGAGCGCCCCGGCAGATCCTGCCGTCACGCCCAACCCCCTGCCCTATGCCCTGCGCCGCAGCGGCGAGCAGAAGAGCGTGCGCGAGTTTACGCCCTGGGAACTGCCCCCGGAGCATCAGGCGGAGCACTCTCTGGTCGGACTGCCCAGCGATCCCAACAGGCTCAATCCCATTTTGCCGCGCAAACCCGAATTGCTGCCCGGGGAGACTCCCAAACTGCAGCTGCCCGAGCGCTTTAAAAAGCTCAAAAACAGGAAATAACGCAAGACCATGGTACGTAGAACCGCCTCGCCCAGCGGACCGCGCAGCAATTTAGGCTTAGCGCCGGCCCCGCACCTGTACGCCAGACTTACCACCGGGCGCCTCATGCTCATTACGGCGCTGTGCCTGCTGCCGGTGGCGCTGGTGCAGCTGTATTTTTTAGGCTGCGGTCTTATCTGGCAGTTTTTAATCATCTATGTCACCGCCACCCTCTGTGAGGCGGCGGTATCGCTGTTGCGTCACCGCCCGCTCAAACAGACCGCCTCAGACTGCTCCACGCTGGTCACCTCCGCGCTGCTGGCCCTGACCGTGCCGCCGCTGCTGCCCTGGCATCTGTCCTGCGTCTGTGCCGCCTTTGCCATCGTGATCGTCAAGGAGTGCTTCGGCGGACTGGGCATGAACATCTTCAACCCGGCCATGGCGGGCTTTGTGTTTTTGCTCATCTCCGCGCCGGGATATATGTTCAGCACCTTTGTGCCGCCGGCTGAGGGCGCGTTCAGGATCGCAGGTTTAGGGGCTACCTATGAAGTGGTGATACAGCGCCAAGATCCGGCGCCGCTGCAGGAGAGGCTGCATGAGGCCGCCACACAGACCGATGCCCTAAGCGGAGCCACCTTCCTGGAGGGGCTTAAGACCTCACGCAAGAGCGGCAGCGCCGACAGCATGGTGAACATCCCTGATTTCACTACGGGCGCCGCCCTGTACTACAGCGCGCAGGCCGCCGCCTGTGCCGCGGGCGGGCTGGTGCTGATGATTATGCGCATCATCATGGTCAAAATGGTGCTGTGCTATTTTCTGGCCGTGGCAGGCTTCAGCTATCTGGGGCATCTGTGGTGGCCGGGGCTGTATCTGCCCGAGCTGCCCACGCTGCTTGTCGGAGGAACGGCGCTGGCGGGCTTTTTCATCATCACCGATCCGGTAACCAACGCCGGCACCGGGCTGGGACGTATTTCCTACGCCATCCTGGTAGCCTTTTTGATAGTGGTGCTCAGGGCACTGGGATCCTACTCCGATTCCGTGGCCTTTGCCGTGCTGCTGGGTAACGCGGCGGCTCCGCTCATTGACGTGCTCACCCGCAGAAGACCCTACGGGGTGGGCTATCGCAGAGGAGAGTTGCTGTGAGCGATTTGCAAGACAGGGAACTTAAGCAGAGCGCCGCAGAGCCGACGGTTGATCCCGGAACCGACGATATGCCGGAGAGGGCGCAGGCAGAGGCCAAATCGGCGGGCATGCATCCTGTGCTGCGCTCGCTTTTGGCGGGACTGGCGCTCTCTTTGACCGGGGTGCTGTGTGTGCTGGCGGTGCTTTATTCCTACCACAGCACCGCGCCGCTTCTGCAGGAGCAGTACGGGGAGAAAAAGCTGCTCTCGCGCCACGCGGTGCTGCTGCCGCCTGCGGCGCTGCAGGAGGGGGTAAGCGTGCGCTGCCATCTCATCAGCGATGTGCGGGTGGGCCATAACATGCAGCTATACCAGTTCATCAAACAGCGTCAGGTGCTGGCCTATCTCATGACCTACAGCACCTCGCGCGGCTACGCCGATCCTCTGGTACTTATTGCCGGGTTCACTCCCGACAAAAAGCTCTACAAGGCCGACATCCTGCTCTCCAACGAGACCCCCGGCCTGGGGGATAAAGTCGAGCGCCGCCACGGGGATTTCATGGATGCCTTAAACGGCCTGGGACCTGAGGACAAAAACTTTGAGGTCAAGGCCTTCGGCGGGGATTTTGACTATATCCAGGGCTCTACCGTCACCTCGCGGGCGGTGGTGCTGGCAAGTTATGATGCCCTCACCTACCTGCGTGACAGCGAAATTGAGAGTCTGCCGCCCTGCAAGAGGAGTTCAAGTGAGCCATGAGTGAGATTGTAGGTGTGCAGGGGGAATTGAAGACCCCCCGGGTATCCCTGTTTAAGCTCTTCACCCGCGGGCTGTGGAGCGAAAACCCGGGACTGTGCCAGCTGTTGGGCATGTGTCCTTTGCTGGCGGTCACCACCACCGCCACCTCGGCGCTGGGTCTGGCGCTGGCCACCGCGCTGGTGATGCTGTGCTCCTCGCTTATCATCTCCTGCCTGAGATTCATGATCCTGCGCGAGGTGCGCATCCCCATCTACGTGCTGCTCATCGCCACCTTGGTAACGGTGGTGCGTTTTTACGTGCAGGCCTACTACCCCGATCTCTATGATCAGCTGGGCATTTACTTAGCGCTCATCGTTACTAACTGCATCATCATGGGCCGCGCCGAGGCCTTTGCCGGACGCAACAATCCGCTGCGCGCCACTGCCGACGCCGCCGGCTCGGCCTTAGGCTTTGGGTTAGTGCTCTTTGCCCTGGGCTCGGTGCGCGAGATCTTAGGCAACGGCACCTGGATGCACGGTGCCGCACAAATGTTAGGTCCCTGGGCGGCTTCCCTGAGCACCACTTTAATCGAGAGTGACTATACGTTGCTTACCGCCGTACTGCCGCCGGGAGGATTTTTCGTGCTGGCACTGTTTATTGCGGGCAAGAACGCTCTGACACTGCGCCGACAGCGCAAAGCCGAGCAGCGGCTGCAGATAAAATCGGTCATGCGCTGAGCTATCTTCACCCTTTCTGTTCAAGCTCTTTTCTCACCCCAGCACTCAGGCGGCAATATTTGCCGCCTGAGCCGTTTTAGCCCCCTGCCGCCTTTGCCGCCCTGCCCTGTTCCTGGGGCCAGAGCGGGCAGATCTTGCTTACTTGGTCAGCTATCTTACTGATCTACAGCAAATAAAACAGACTAATTCAAACTTGGCACGCTCATTGCTTCTATGAGCTCAGAGCTAAATATAAAAAAGCTCAGGAAGAGAAAAATTCAACAATAACCTTTAAAACTTAACAAGTGTGGAGAATATACTATGTTTGGAATTTCCTTAAGCGGCCTGAATGCCTCGCAGAAGTACCTGGATGTCACCTCGAACAACATCTCGAACAGCAACTCCTACGGCTTCAAGAGATCCCGTGCTGAGTTTGCCGACATCTACAGCAACAACATCTTCTCAAGTGTCAAGACCAACGTGGGCATGGGTGTGTTAACCGCCACCGTGGCCCAGCAGTTCGCCCAGGGCTCCCTGACCGGCGACACCGGCAACAATCTTGACATGGCCATCAACGGCAATGGTTTCTTTGTCCTCTCCCCGCAGCTCAACGATGCCTCCGGCACCACCTATGACGGTGCCCGCACCTATACCCGCAACGGCGCTTTTGAGCTCACCAAGGACGGCTATGTCGTGACCGCGCAGGGCGATTACCTGCAGGTATATGATCTCAACTCCGACGATCGCGCCGCCAACCTGGACGTGTCGGCGACTCACGCTTTGCAGATCCCCTCCACCACCGGTGCCCCCAAGATGTCCACCAATGTGAGCATCGGCGTGAACCTGCCGGCCAATACCACGGCCCTGGCCGAGTCTGCCTATTTCGATGGCACCAACTGGCATGACGGTTACTACTCGGTGCAGCAGTTCGATCCCAAGAACAGCGAAACCTATTCAGGCTCCACCTCCCAGACCATTCATGACTCCTTAGGCGGTGCCCACACCCTGACCTATTACTTCTTAAAGGATCACACCAATGACGGTCAGACCGTAACTCCCACCGGCACTGCCGACACCGACGTATGGGGCGGCACCACTCCGGACGGTCACACCATCTGGAACGTGCTGGTCTACGTGGATGGCAATCCGGTGGATATCGCCAACTCTCCGGCCATCAACTCCACTGATGCCACCTCAAATGGCGGCGCCTGGACCATCACCGACAAAAACTCCTCCATCTATCACGAGACTGGTGGTACCCCTGACAACACTTTCTACGGCTTCCAGCTGGAGTTTGACACCTCAGGACAGCTGCTGGCCACCGGCGGCATGACCCCCAGCGCTTTGTACATCGTAAACAACGGCTCTGACAATCCGCCGGAGACCGGCCGTGAGGATCACTCCCTGAGCTATGCCATGGGCGGCGGCGTGGACAACACCCAGAACCTGCACCTGGCCCTGTCGACCACCCAGTATGGCTCCTCTTCTTTCACCGTGAGCCAGACCCCGACCGATGACGGTTACTCCACCGGTGAGCTCACCAACGTGTCGGTAGACGAGAACGGCGTGGTGTTGGCCGAGTACTCCAACGGCCGTCAGGTACACTTAGCCAAGGTGGCTCTGGCCGACTTCGTAAACCCGCAGGGCCTGCTCAAGATAGGCGACACCCAGTGGAAAGAGTCCAACGCCTCAGGTCAGCCCCGCCCGCTGGAGGCCAACTTCGGCACCGCCGGCACCATCAAGGGCGCCAATTTGGAAATGTCCAACGTGGACCTGACCTCGCAGTTGGTTGACCTTATCATCGCGCAGCGCTCCTATCAGGCCAATGCCCAGTCGCTGCAGACCCAGAATACCGTGATGGACGCCATCTTAGGCATCCGGTAACCCTTAACTTTCTTCCACACTTTCTTTGGCCGCGGCAAGTCCGCGGCGTTTTTATTTCCGCTCCAGCCACCGTCAGGCTAAAAATCGCTCCCCATATAAGCTGCCGCGCAGGGTTTTGCACGTGCAGAAGACGTACCCGGCACTCACTTTGGGCTTCACTTGTCACCACGGCACCGTTGTCTTAAAGCCGCAAAATGCGACACCGTAAATGGGAGTACCGTGGTGGTGCGGTTTCCGATTTTCAGCCCGTTCACCATACGGCTCCTACAAATGATGGCCCTTGGGATATACTGTGCCCGTAGCGTCGGGGCAAACACCACCAAGTTCCGCCACAAAAGGTTGGCCCAAAGCCACCAACAGTTGTTCAAATTCAGAGGCTCTCCGGGAATTCAGCGTTTATGTACAAGGTTATTTTCATCTGTCATGGCAATATCTGCCGCTCTCCCACCGCCGCTTTGCTGTTCACGCAGCTGGTTGATGAGGCGGGCCTTGCCGCACAGTTTGAAATCAGCTCGGCTGCCACTTCCACCGAGGAGTTAGGCAACGGGGTATACCCGCCCATGCAGACCGTGTTAAAGCGCCACGGCATCAATCCCTCAGGACACCGGGCGCACCGCCTGAGCGCCCAGGAGGCGCAAAATGCCGATCTGTTGGTCATCATGGACAGTGAAAACCGTTGGGGGCTTAGTCACTTAGGTTTTGCCATCCCCGCCGGCAAGGTGGTGGAGTTAGGGCAGTACGGCTTAGGCGGTGAAATCGACGATCCCTGGTATACCCGGGATTTTGAGCGTGCCTATGCCGAGATCGAGGCAGGCTGTGAGGGATTGTTGCTTAAGCTCAAAGAACAACTCCCGCCAAATAAGTCCTGATGCCCTACCCTGAGATCTCCGGCAACTCGTCAAGGCAGGTGGTATAACGCCTGGAGAAATGCTCGGGGTTGGTAAAGCGCTTGTCTTTAACGAGGCCCATCTGCGCGCCCAAATAGACCGTGTCGCGCTTTTTGGCGTTGAGACTGTCCAACGTACCCATCACCTGATCGCTGCGCTTTAATTCCTCATCTGAGGGTACTGCCACAAAGAGATCGCTTTGAAAGCTGCGAGTGTCGGTGAAATCAGAGAGCAGCACCTCGGCTTTCATGTAACGGATCCCGGGCCTGTAGAGCTGCAAAACCAGTTGGCGCGTCGCGCTTAAAAAGGTTCTGGTATCGGCGGTAGGATAGTCCAGGTTAAGCGAGGCACTGGCGGCATAGCGCGGCTCGTTGCCAAAATAAGAGCTGCGGATCCCCACGCTGATCCTGCGGGCGTAGCGCCCTAAAGCGCGCAGTTTCTCCGCCGCGCGCGCGGCGTAGTTGCAGGCGGCCTCGCACAGATCCTCAGGCTCGGTTAAGCGATCCTTGAAGGTGCGCGACCACATAATCTGCGCCTGAGTGGTGGTAGGCGGCTCCAGTTCCACGCAATCTACGCCGTTGAGCTCGGCGATGGTGCGCCCCAGGACCACGCTGTAGCGTTTGGACATGGCCGGCACATCACATAAACTCAGATCCCAGGCCGTCATGATGCCCTCGTCCTGCAACTGCTCGTTAAGCCGCCGTCCTACACCCCAGATCTCAGAGATGGGATTTTCCCGCAACAGGCGCTGACGCAACCCCTGCTGCATGACGCTGTATACGCTACGGTTCTCTGAATGGGTCTTGGCATGGTGCGAGGCCAGTTTGGCCAGGGTGCGGGAGGGGGCGATGCCGATGCTCAAAGGCACCCCCACATGATTGCGCACGGTTTTGATAATTTTAAAAGCCAGCCCCATAAGTTCCTGTTCGTGCATGCCGTGCATGGGCATGAAGGCCTCATCCACCGAGTAAACCTGCACCTCCTCGCACAGCGTCTCCAAGACCTTCATGACCCGCTGGGAAATGTCCAGATAGAGATCGAAGTTAGAGGAGAAACAGACAATATGGTGACGACGTACCAGATCCTGGATCTTAAAGAACGGCGAACCCATGGGCACACCCAGAGCCTTGACCTCGGCACTGCGTGCCACCACACAGCCATCGTTGTTGGAGAGCACCACCACCGGACTTCCCTCCAGATCGGGTCGAAACACTCTCTCACAGGAGACAAAAAAGTTGTTGCAGTCCGCCAGCAGATACGCACGCTGACTTGGTTTGGGGCTCTGTGTTTCCATGTGTAGCCTGAAGATTAATCCCCACTAAGCACACGGCCTAAAAGTACCGGACAACTACTAAAACCGGACCTATCCCTGCAACCAAAGCCGTGTAGGTCTTAGCGAGCGTAATTGATAAAGAGTGCTTACTCTGTTGTCATCAGACGTTTGAGGCGTAGTCTGTTCTTACCGTGTTCCAAAACCAGAGTCGCTGCCTGTAATTCATAGCGCAACCTGGAAAGCAGAGCACGGGCAGAAGAAGTTGAGCACTTAAGTTTGCTTTGTACATCAGGTGGAAAAATTCCAGGGTAACCGGCTCATAATTTATCGCGGAGCATATTGACCATGGTGCCGAGTTTGGCGATTCACCACCTGAGTTTGGCGATTCAGCACTTGAATTTGGCGATTCACCTCCTGAGTTTGGCGATTCAGCACTCGAATTTGGCGATTCACCTCCTGAATTTGGCGATTCACCTCCTGAGTTTGGCGATTCAGCACTCGAATTTGGCGATTCACCTCCTGAGTTTGGCGATTCGGCACTCGAATTTGGCGATTCAGCACTTGAGTTTTTCACCAAAAGCTCTCTTTGAGATGATAATGGCAACCTCACTATTGTCCTGTCCGGCTTGTACAATTCTTCTATCTGCGGCCTCTTCCAACCTTCTGACTCCCTGAGATTGAACCTAAGTTATACCACTGCTACAGGGTCATCTTCCATCATTTCCATCTTTTCTCTCGGTCAAGGTGCTAATCGCGAATATTTCGCAATAAGGTCATTTTTCTTCCCGTCTGCTCTGGAGTTGTGGGTCAGCTTCCTATAAGATGTAGCCACAGGCGTGCTCTGCTCCCCCGCCATTCCTCTGTCCCCCTACTACTTTCCCACAGGCACCGGCGTTTTCCCGCCGACTTTTCCACAGTTTTAGACCGTTTTAGGCACTTTCCCACAGCCATTATTCACCCCTGCGGGATCTGCGGGAGAGTTTTCCTTCCTGCAACTGGCTCTTTTTGTATAATCTGCGCATGCACTACAGATTTTCCACCGTACTCTATGACCTGGACGGCACCCTCTTTGACACCGCTCCGGATATCTTTGCCGCCTGCAACTGCACCTTGGTGCATTTTGGTTTTCCGCAGGTCCCAATCTCAGTACTGCAGGGCTGTGTCACCTCAGGCATGCGCGCCATGTTAAAGGCAGCCATTCCTCCTGAGCAGCAGGATGAGGCGCTCATCGCAGGGCCCATGCGCGATTATTTTGCCGCTTACTATACCGAGCACTTAAACTGCCTGACCACGCCATTTGCAGGCATACCCAAGCTGGTTGAGGCTCTCGCCAAGCAGGGGGTAAAACAGGCCGTCATCACCAACAAATACGAGCGCATGGCCAAAAAACTGCTCGACAACTTCTCTTTCTGCCAGTCCTTTAGCCTGCTGTTGGGCTGTGATTCCCTAACCCACAGCAAGCCCCACCCCGAGCCGTTGTTAAAGGCCATGGACAGATTGCAAGCTGCCCCGCAGAGCACCCTTTATATAGGCGATCATTTAAATGACATCAAGGCCGCCCGTGCCGCCGGATGCATGAGCTGCGCGGCATTATGGGGCTATGGCGAGGCCGAGTGCGGGGCGGCCTCATCTTGGGGTGCGGATTACCTGTGCCGCTCGCCTGAGGAGCTCGCGCAACTGCTGGGCATCGCCATCCCTGAGACTGTCTGACAACCTCAAGACCGGCATCGGACCCGTGCATGGTTTTTGCCAAAATTTACAGTAGGTTAAGCCTCCCTGCGTGATTTTTATGCTAAATTCTCCCTAGGAGGTCTTATGGCTTATCTTTTTGCCAATCTCGGGGAATACAGCGTGGGTGTGGATCAGGACACCCACAAGATGTGTCTTAGAACCCCCTACGCCTTCAAGGAGCGCTGCAAGAGCATACCCTTCAGCCGCTGGGATCCCGAGAACAAAGTCTGGGTCTACCCCATCTGTCCTACGGTACTTAAGGCTTACGCCGAGCAGTTTGCCCCTTCCGCTGCGCTGTTAGAGCGCCTTCAAGTCTACTCTCAGCCCGATCCGCAGCCCCGCCGCGAACCCCCATCGCCCCATGTGGAGGTGGCAGTATCCGAGGACCTTGTAAGGCTCTATGCCACCTATGAGGATAAAGACCGCTGCAAGGCCATTCCCGGGGGGCGCTGGGATCCGCAGATCCTGTGTTGGTGCTACCCTTTAAGTTCCAAAAGCGTAGATGCGCTCGCAAAGTCTTTCCCCGCCCTGCCCTGGTACGACACCCCGCTTGAGGCCGATACTTCCCAGAATAAAAAGCTGCCCCAACCCCTGGATATTGCGACCGTCAAAGAGAAGCTTATAAAACAACGCCATGCCGAGATCACCTCTTCCAAGGCCCTAGACAGCAACGTGGAGATCGCAGGCTTAGGCGGCGAGCTGCTGCCCTATCAGCGTGCCGGTGTGGCCTACGCCCTGCGCAAAAAACGCTGCTTCATCGCCGATGAGATGGGCCTGGGCAAAACCGTGGAGGCTCTGGCCACCCTGCAGGCGGCAGAGGCCTTTCCCGCACTCATCATCACCCCGGCGGTGGTCAAGCTCAACTGGTTGCGGGAGGCAAAACGCTGGCTGCCAGGACGCCGCGCCCTGGTACTGGGCAGCGGTGCGGACAAAGGAAAAAAGGACTCAAAACAGACTGAAATCACCATGGATGAGGCTGAGCTCGTCATCATCAATTACGACATCCTAAGCCGCAACAAAGAGCTCAATGCCAGGCCGTGGCGGGCTCTGGTACTCGATGAGAGTCATTACGTGAAAAACTACAAGGCCCAGCGCACCAAGGCGGTGTTGGATCTGGCCTTGAAAGGCAAAATTGAGTACCGTCTGCTGCTCTCCGGCACGCCGCTGCTCAGCCGCCCGGTGGAACTGCTCTCACAGCTGCGCATCTTGGGAAAATTAGGTGACCTGGGCGGGCGCCAATACTTTTTGGAGCACTACTGCGATGCCCAGGCCACCCGCTTTGGCATGAGCTATGACGGTGCCAAGAACCTCAAGGAGCTCAACACCGAGCTGCGCAGCAGCTGTTATGTGCGGCGCAACAAAAAGGACGTGTTGACCGAGCTGCCGCCTAAGCGGGTGTGCCGGGTGGAGCTGGAACTGGGGGGCAGCGCCCGTCGCTCCTACAATCTGCTGATGGCTGATTTTCGTGCCTTTATCGCCGAGCGTCGCGCCCAGGGACGCAAAGCCTACTCCGAGGGCAGCTCCGCCGAAGCCTTAACCCGCCTTAACGCGGCCAAACAGGTGGTGGCCGAGGGCAAGCTGGAGGGAGTGCTCAGCTGGGTGGAGGATTTTCTGGAGAGCGGCGAGAAATTAGTGCTCTTTGCCGTGCATCTGAACATCATCGCCGCCATTATGGAGCACTTTGGCGAGCAGGCGGTACGCATCACCGGTGCCGACAGCCCACAGGCACGGGAAAAAGCCGTAAGCGCCTTCCAGGAGAGTGAGAATACCCGCCTTATCGTGCTGCAGCTGCAGGCAGGCGGCGTGGGCATCACGCTTACCGCCGCCTCCAACGTGGCTTTTGCCGAACTAGGCTGGACTCCCGGCGAGCACGAACAGGCCGAGGATCGCTGTCACCGCCTGGGACAGCAGCACTCCGTGAACTGCTGGTATCTGCTCGCCGAGGACACCATCGAACAGGACATCGCCGCTCTCATCGACAGCAAACGGGCGGTGGTCTCCGCCGCTGCCGACGGCAAACGGGTCAAGGCCGGACGCAATATCCTCTCCGAACTGACCGATCTCATAGAAGAAGCAGGCGGGGAGTCCGACTGAGACCTCAGGGGCTCACCTTCAGGCATGAAATTACCACCCGCAGAGGTCCCCTGCCCTCGTCTCTCTTGAGGCTGGCAATGGTCACAGACCTCACAAAACCATAAGACAGCGCCGTCCTGTTGCCGGCTTTAGGGATATTGGCCGCGTATACACGCTACAATTGAGGTGTCAGGTCAGGTAGTTGCGCACCTGTACTCACTGTTGCCTCGACGGGAGGCACCAGAGACTCTACCCCTAAGAACATATTGTTATACATACAGTTAAATCACAGGACCTCACATGAAACTCTTAACACTTACCCTTGGACTGGTGCTCACCTTGGTCACTGCCCTCACCGCTGCGATGGCAGATGACAATAAGGGCGAGGAACTGGCGGTTCTCACCGAGGCGGCCTTTCCCCCTTTTGAGTTTTACGATGAGAACCGCAATCTGACAGGTTTTGATGTCGATCTGATGAAAGAGATTGGCAAGGTCCTGGGCCGCAGCGTCAGATTCGAGGAAATTCCCTTCGCCCAGATCATGGACGGCGTGGAGAGCGGCAGGTGCAAGCTGGCGATCTCAGCCATCACCATCACAGCCGAACGCCTCAAAAAGGTCAATTTTTCCGACTCCTATATCAAGGCGGGACTGTCGCTGGCTGTCAACAGCCTCTACGCTGAGTACTTAAACGAAAAGAACCTCGACGGCAAGCCCATCTGTGTGGAAGCCGGCACCGTCTCGGAGACCATGGCCCGTCGCTACCAGCACTCCAAGATCCTCAGTTTTTCCTCCTCCGATGAGGCCTGCGAGGCCTTCAACAATCAGGAGTGTCAGGTACTCATCAATGAGAGACTGGTCAATCAGTACAACATCAAAATCGGCAAGCTGGAGGATGCGGTGCTCTATCCGGTCGCCCTGACCGCGCAACAGCTGGGCATTGCGGTGAACAAGCAGCATCCCGAGCTGCTCGATGCCGTAAACGAGGCGCTCGCTCAGTTAAAAAATTCCGGCGTCTACGATGAGATTTTCAACAAATGGTTCGAGATTGACGTGCGCCGCTAGCTCTGCGCGGCTGTCAGCTCTCAGATTCAGCCAGGCGCCGGTGCAAGTTTTGACGCCGTACAGGGACGTTAAGATCCAAGCGCCACAAAACCAAAATAAAAGACCCGGAAGGCGGTTTTTCGCGGCCTTTTTTGTCTAAACTCAAAAGTGTTTGCCGCCAGACTCAAAGCGCTGTTCCCCAAGGTAGCCTTTTTGGACCAACTCATTTCATCTTTATGTTATACAAGTATAAATTACATAAAATTGCAGGTACTGCCCTAAAACAATTAAGACTGGTCCCGGGATTGGCCCTGGCGCTTATCACCGCCACGTGCACCGTTCAGGCCGCCGAGCCCGCGCAGCCGGATCTGGTGGTCCTCACCGAGGCTTCCTTTCCTCCTTATGAGTTTTACGATAACTTGACTTTTGCACGAGTGCAAAAGGCCGTAAATGGCTTCACGTTGCGGTTTGACACTGCAATTCGCTCTTTAATTTGAAAATTTGCCTTATTTGGTCGGCTGTGCTTAGCCATTTGGACATCAGATTCTGCATGAA
>JAFUGP010000071.1 GCA_017469335.1 Succinivibrio sp.
ATAACCGTCATACCAGTGCAGGACCTCTCCCTCTCTTGCCGTGAGCTCCTGACTTTCCAGTAACTCGTGCACCTCCTGATGGGTAAAGCCGATGAAACTGCGGTAAGGCTCATCGTTGATGCCGTACACCGAGAAATTGTTGACCCCGGTGAAGATGCTTTCATGAGTAATGCGCAGGCAGCCGGTGACTATACCCTTCTCCAAGTTGGGATTGGTCTTGAGGGCACTGCCGAACATGCCTCTTATGACATCGAGCATTTCCTCGTAATAACCATGTACCTTGGCCTTTTGCAGGGGTACGTCATATTCGTCGATGAGCAGAATGACATTTTGACCAAACACAGTCTTGAGATAGGACATCAGTTTGGTGAGGCTGTTACTGATAAGATCCACTGCGTTGACGACATAATCAGGCTCTGACCAGTGTCTGAAGCTGTTCTGATTGCTGAAATTAAGAAAAAACCGGTAGGAGCTCAGCTGCTCAGCCGAAAGCTCCGCACGGGAAGACAAAAAAGCAAAACTTGTGTAGAGGTCGTTTAAGATGTTCAGTAACCTGCCCAAAGCAACGTAAAAGTTGTCCCCGTCGACGTTCTTAAGAGAAAGGCTGATGACCGGATAACGGCCTAAATATTTCTCACAGAACTCCTTATCCTCTGAAATGGCAAGCCCCCGGAACAGAATCTCGGCACGGGAGCGGTCAGAAGGATTTTGATAATTGAGCTCAAAGAAGTTTTTGAGCATGCTCAAGGTGAGGGTCTTGCCAAAGCGTCTGGGGCGGGTGAAGAGCAGCACCTTGTCGATGGTGGGTTTGCCATCGGGTTTTATGTACTGAGCGTAAATCCCCTTTAAGTGGAGAGTCTTGTCGATGTAAATGCCGCCATCCTCATGAAGCTCGTCGAAATTCTCCAGACCGCTGTTGGTAAGTTCGTTATAAGTTCCCACTGCACACTTCCATATGAAATTTTCCGGACTGGCTAAACATCCGCACAGTCATCGCCCGCCCTTTTGAATCCATAGTGATTTCAACTGATATTTACCAGGTTGACCTGATCGTGGAAAAACTCACACGTCATGACTGTCGACACGCCGGACCTAATATTAAGCTGATGTTTGGAATGACTTAGACATACCAAGAAGCTGCCTGTCATATTGCTCAATTTTCAGCCGCACTCTTTTTCAGAACTATCTTGACACAAAATTAATGCATTTGTAAGAATTGTCACTTGCACAGCGATGCAGTTATGACCGTGCCTGCACTCTTTCTCGAAACTACTGCCCCAGTTTGTATAATTCCGGTACCTCGGGAGTGCCGGACACAAAACCCTGCCCAGAGCAAAGGACTTATCATGACAGCCTGCACTTCTATTCAGTTACTTCTCAGGTTTACCGCTCAACTGATGATAGCAACGTGTCCCGGTATTCTGACCTGTAAAGCTGCCTTAGCAGATCCGGTGCCTTTTTTTGCCCAAAGTCATGAGTCAGGGGCACTCAACCCGGTTGAGGCTCTGGACTTAATGCTCAGCACCCCTGATCTTTATGTGGTTGATACCAGGGAGAAACGCTATATTGATCAGACCTTCACCGGAGCGGTGAACATACCATGGAATGAAATGGAGAAACGCTACGATGAGATCCCGGCCGGAAGAACCGTGCTGTTGCACTGCGGCTTAGGTTGGGTCTCACCCAAAGCCTACGCGATACTGCACGAACACAGGCCCGATTTAAAACATCTCTATTACATTGACGGGACCCCGCTTTACGAGCCCTACAATCAGCGCTTCAAGCCATCTTCAAACCAAAAACATTAGACGGCCCTCACAGGACAATTGTCACCCCCCTGCCCACCGTGCTGCCGATCCTGCCAACGGCGAAAATGCGGATGGCCAAAGACATCTGACTTCTGAGCTTATGGCGCACAGACCCGGCAAGTGCTAAAATTCACGGCAGTTTTTAAGTCACAGGCCCCGGGAACTTTCCTGAGACCTTAATCCCCGAGGAGAGCCGCCCTCAGGGCGGTCTTTAATCATGAGCCACAAGACCTTATTCGTTACCAACGCCCTGCCCTACGCCAACGGTCCCATTCACTTAGGCCACATGTTGGAGCACATCCAGTCTGATATTTATGTACGTTTTCAGCGTGCCGTCGGCAACGAGGTCTATTACGTATGCGGCGATGACTGTCATGGCACTCCGGTGATGATCAAAGCCCAGAATCTGGGTATAAGTCCCGAGCAGTTAGTAGAACAAGCCCGAAAGTCCCATCTTGAGGATCTGCAAGGCTTTTTGGTCGAGTATGACAATTTCTACAGCACTCATACCCCCGAAAACCGCGAGATCTCCTGTGATATGTATAAAAAGTGCCGGGAGGAGGGCTATATCACCACCCGCACCATCTCCCAGCTTTATGATCCGAAAAAACAAATGTTCCTGCCGGATCGCTTTGTCAAAGGCATCTGTCCTAAGTGTGGTGCTCCCGATCAGTACGGCGATAACTGCGAGGTCTGCGGTGCCACCTACTCTCCTACCGAGCTTAAGGATCCTTATTCGGCGATTTCAGGAGAAAAGCCGGTACTCAGGGAGTCCGAGCACTACTTCTTCGATTTGCCCAAGGCCGAAGAATTTCTGCATGACTTCATCCGTCACAGCAGCGTCTTAGGACAGGAGATGTCCAATAAACTTGAGGAGTGGTTCAAAGAGGGCTTAAAACCCTGGGACATCTCCCGTGATGCCCCCTATTTTGGCTTTGAGATACCTGATACAGAGCATAAATATTTCTATGTATGGATGGATGCTCCCATCGGCTATCTTGCTTCACTTAAGGCCTATTGCCAACAGCATGGTCTTGAGTTTGCGCCCTTTACGGATCCGCACAGTCCCGTTGAGATGTGCCACTTCATCGGCAAGGACATTCTCTATTTTCATTCGCTGTTCTGGCCGGGCATGTTGCACGCCTGCGGCATGAAACTGCCGTCTCATATCTTCGTGCACGGCTATGTCACGGTCAACGGTGCCAAGATGTCCAAGTCCAAGGGAACTTTCATCAAAGCCTCCACCTTTCTCAAGTACCAGCGTGCCGAATCATTGCGCTATTACTTCGCCTCCAAGTTAAGCTCTCAGGTGGTGGACGTGGATCTCTCCTTGGATGACTACATGGCCAAGATAAATTCCGATATCGTGGGCAAAGTGGTAAATCTGGCCTCGCGCAACTCAGGGTTCATCCATAAAAAGTTCGCCGGAATGCTGTCCTCTGTCCCGGGAAATCCGCAATTGTTAAATGAAATTGCCAGAACCCGCGAGGCAGTCATTCGTGGCTACGACTCTCGCAACTACCATGAAGCCATCAAGGCAATCATGCAGCTGGCCGATGAAGCCAACCGTTACATTGACCGCGAAGCCCCCTGGATACTGGCCAAGGAACCCGCGCAGTCAGAGCACTTGCAACAGGTCTGCTCCGATGGTCTGAACCTCTTCCGCGCTCTCGTGACTTTCC
Organism: Succinivibrio sp.; assembly: GCA_017469335.1. Classification (GTDB taxonomy): domain Bacteria; phylum Pseudomonadota; class Gammaproteobacteria; order Enterobacterales; family Succinivibrionaceae; genus Succinivibrio. The sequence goes on from JAFUGP010000071.1 coordinate 3,491, forward strand.
TCTCTCCGGTGATGCCGCAGCTTGCTGCCAAAGCAGCGGAATTTTTAAACTGCAAGCTTGATTTTGCCACCGTCCATGAACCGCTTACCGCGCATAAAATCAACGAGTTTGAGCCTTTGTACCGACGCATCGAGAAAAAGGATATTGAGCAGATGATTGAGGCCTCCAAAGAAGATCTCAAGGCGGCGACTCCCCACAGTACCCATGCTCAGGCAACTGGGACAGACACAGAATTTGAGCCCTTGGAGAGTGAAATTACCATCGATGATTTTGCCAAAATTGATCTCAGGGTAGGCACCATACTGGAAGCGCAGGCAGTGGAGGGCTCGGCCAAACTAATCAAAATGCAGATCGATTTAGGCTTTGAAAAGCGGCAGATCATCGGCGGCCTTAAAACCGCCTATGGCGATCCGGCCTCGCTCATCGGCCGTCAGGTCATTGTGGTGGCCAATCTCAAACCCCGTCAGATGAAATTTGGGCTCTCTGCGGGAATGGTGACGGCGGCCGGTCCCGGGGGTACGCAGATTTTCCTGCTCGCCCCCGACAGCGGTGCCCAAAACGGCATGCGCGTGCATTGATCCTGAAGGACATAAGACGAACAACCCCGTCCGGTTGATCCGCACGGGGTTAATTTTGGGTCTGGCAAGCCCCGGGCTCACAGAGCCTGCAGGACGCTGGGAGAGTTGCACCGCCTCAATCAGGCTTAGTCCGGTCTGGCGCATCATCCTCAGCTGAGGCAACGTCGCTGTCTGAGGCAGCGTTATTAAGTTCGGAAGCCGAAGCTCCCTCCAAGACAGTCATCCCGTCACTGATCGCCACCTCAGCGACAGCGCCGGCAGCAACCGCTGAGGTCGCGGCCGCACCGTAGGGTGAGGACCCGTAACGGTTGTCGGCCTTTGAGGGCAGTGCGCAAACCACAATGAGCACCACAAGAGCCACGGCACCTGCCAAAAACAGCAGTCCGCCCAAGGTGCCCTCTGGTTGATCGCCGTTCATGAGAGTGTTTTCCTGCGTCACCACAGCGCTCACCAGCAGCACAGCTCCCAACAGCAGCGACACCCACGGCAGAGCCTGCCACCAACCGCTCAGCCCGCGGTCATGCAGTCTGCGCGCCGTCAGCGCCAGCGAAGGGATGGTCAGCACCAGGTACAACACTCCGGTCAGCGCAGTTCCCACTGCCGGGATAGCCTCCAGTGCCTGAGAGAGCATGCCTATCAGTACCACGTTGAAATAGGTGTACCACCAGTACTCGGCACGGCTTGCCCGGCCTTTGAAGGTAAAATACTTCTCCCTTAACACTATCCTGATGGCCTCATCGTGTTCGAGCATGCCGCAGTTTTGCAGTGGGGCAGGCGCAGGCCCGTAAACATTAGAGCCCTTGTCTCCGGGCTGCACAAAGAGATAGTAGAGATAACCTGCTGCAACAATGCCCGCCGCCTGAACCAGTTGACCTAAGACCACCGCGCCCAGCGAGAAAAGCAATCCGCCTGCAAAACCGATAACAAAAGGCAATATCAGATACCAACCAGATTTACCCACGTCATGCAGACGACGTACGGCCACCCCCAGCAGTGGCAGCAAAATGCCCAGATAAAAAGCCGCCGCTATCAGCAGACCCAAATAAGGGATCACCGCAAGCAGCAACACCAAAAAGCTGCCTGCCCAGACAAACAGCTGAAACCACCAGAACTCGGGGCGGCGGGAGCGCCCGGAAAAACACAGATAGCGGTTTTTAAGGGTATCGAGAACCGTTTCGACGAACTCGGACATGGTAAATTCTCCTCTTTGTTCTTATTTTGAGCCTTTGCAGGATATGACGGCAGGGCTGCTGTCCCTCTGTTTTTGATTATACCCAGAAGTGCCTGGCTTGAATGTTTTTTCCAGAGCTGAAAATAAGTTAGCCACGGTAAGAGGGCGTCAGGGAACCAAAGAAGTGGGCACCAAAAGGGGTGCATCCTATATTTTTTCTTGAATTTTCTACCCTAATCTTGGTACTGCAATTTAAAAATAAATCATGCAACCTGTTTATTGCTTGACTTTTTTTGTACGGTACAGTTAAAATAATTTCCACGGCGGCAAATTGCGCTTTAGGAGTTTGCCGTATGGTTAAGCTTTAGCAGGTTGCCCTGACAGGGGCAATGCAAGATCCGGGGCGTGCAAATAATATGGATGTGGTAAAGATTTTATCCAATGTCAGATCGCTGTCCTCCGCTTTGAAGGACTGCCCCGCCTATCTCATCGACGATATGATTATACGGCTGCAACAGCTGTTGGTTGTACGCCGGCAAGAGCGTGACAGGGAGTTAAAGGCCATGCAGCAGATTGATGATTTGATAGTGCAGATGGTAGGCATCATGAAAGCCAATTCCATTCCCTTGGAAAAGGTGGTACAGCAGTTGATGTCACATGGCATCGTGGTGCGCAAACCGCATCGCGAGGCTACGCCTAAATACCGTTTCACCACCCTCGACGGCCAGGTGCGCACCTGGTCGGGACAGGGCAAGACCCCGCGCGAGTTGCTGGCCGTAATGGCGCGGGATAACAAAGGACGCGAGGAGTATCTGATCTCCACCGAAAACAAAAGTGAGGATTAGTCCCGAAACTTCAACTTGAGTAACTCATGTTGCTGCCATCCCCGGCTCGGGCCGGGGATTTGCGCACTGCTTATTGCAGCTTTAAGACTACCGTGAGGATCTCTTTGCGCCCTGAAGCGGACTATCTCTAGCCGGAGGGTCCTTCATGCTCAAGCCTCTGCGTTACTTTGTGGCCATCGTGGAGTGCCACAGTTTCACTCAGGCCGCGTTGCGCTGCTATGTGTCTCAGTCTGCTCTCTCGCAGCAGATGAAACTGTTGGAACATGAGCTGCGGGTTGAGCTGTTCGTCAAAAAAGGCCGCTCCTTTGCGCTCACCGCCGCCGGTGAGCGGCTCTACCGCGGGGCCAGGCAGCTTCTTTCCTCCTACGACAAACTCAAAAATGCCGTACAGGATACGGCCAGACTGCAAAACAGCCGTCTCTCGCTGCGCGTGGGCTATCTCAACAACTTCATGTTTTACAGCGTGCAACGCTGCTGTACCGAGTTCTCCCGCATGCATCCCGAGATCCAGCTGCAGCTTTTTGGAGGCAATCACGAGGAACTCTACACCATGATCGTGTCAGGACGCATCGATGTAGCCTTAAACGATCAACGCCGGCGCTTTTCGGCAGCCTTCAATAATGTGGTGTTGCTTGAGACGCCCTGCATGGCAGTGCTCTCCGATCAACATCCGCTGAGCGTGCGCTCCAAAGTGGAGATAGGTGAACTTTCGGAGCTGCCCTGCATAGTCATTTCCAGAGAGGAACATGCTCGTGACGAGTACAATCATCTGCGCAGCGTGCTCGGAGTTGTCAGTGAGATGCTGACTGCCGGCAACAGCGACGATGCCCGTCTCATGACCAGTGCCAATCAGGGCTACTACATCAGCGCGAGCGATCCCGATCAGCCCGAGCTGCTTCCCGGGCTGCGTAAACTGCCCCTGTACATCGCAGGTCAACGCCTCAGAGTCAATTACTGCGCTTTCTATCCCCTCGCGAGCAACAACCCTGCAGCCGCACTTTTTGCCGATTTTGCGGCGTCATATTATATGAATTTGGCGGCCCGACATCCTGACTATGCCCCGGCCGCGTCATCATCCTGACAATGCTCTTAGCATCCTCACCTGGCAGACATTAGGATTGGCGGTTTAACAGACTGTAGGCTATGGCCGAAATTCTGGCGGCATAGTTCAAGGCCTCAAAAGGCCTGAGAGTCAGCGACATACTGGTATAACCTGCCCCTCTGCTCTCGCGCATGAGTAGCTGCACCCTCTCCCCATCCTCGCTGCATTCGGCAATATCGGCCTGCCTGAAGGAGGTGCCGCCGCCTAAAACCAGCAGTTTGGCCTTATGCTCAGGCGTAAGCTGCGCCCGGTTGCCCTGCAAAATTTCCAGGGCCGCACCGATGCGCTCTGCGGCCGTGCCATTCTCACCTGTCGTCGTACTGTAATTTAAGATATTGTTCAAAGCCGCCTGCAAAGCCGAACGCTGCTCCTCGTTAAGATAAGCCGCCAGGCGTTCCAGCTCTCTGATTGCCTCGATAAGCTCGATGCCTTTTTCCCCCTCAACCTTGGTACGCAAATCCCTTTCCAGTTCATTCTGATCGTTCGGTGTCATTTCAATGTCTCCGCTTAGTTTAAGGCCTGAAGAAAACTGTACCTGCAGTTGCCCCTTGCCTTGATGTGGTGTGTACTATCATAGCCGATCTGGCCTCCAATAGGCTGTACCGTCACTTCGTAGGCCTCCGGCCTCTGATTCTGAACTGACCGCCGCCGCGGCTGACCATAACATCGCAGGTACTTTGTTACCACCATCTCCTGATTCTTAAACTTGCGCGAGCGCGCAGTTATCCGTCAGGGCCACAGGCTAGAATATGATAGTAACCTGCTTTGGCCGGTACTTCCTGATACACCTTAAATTATCCCGGAGACCATATGGGACGCTTGTTATCCGCACTGACTCTAATCTGCTCTTTTCTCCTGCCCCCGGTTGCTTCTGCAACGGCCGCGGAGGTGTTGGTTGCTTACTTCTCCCGCACCGGCGAAAACTATGCCGTGGGTGTCATCGACAAAGGCAATACCGAGATTGCCGCCGAGATGATCGCCGCTCAGACCGGCGGCACGCTGTTTAAGATTGATCCGGTCAAGCCCTACCCCGAGGCCTATGCGGCATGCACGGAGGTGGCGCGTGAGGAACTTGACGCCGGAGCCCGCCCTGAGATCAAGGGTGACGTGCAGGATTTTGAACGCTACCAGGTGATCTTTGTGGGCTACCCCATTTGGTGGGGGGATATGCCCATGCCGGTGTATACCTTCCTGGAGCGTCATGATTTTAACGGCAAGACCGTGATCCCCTTCGCCACTCACGGCGGCAGCAAAATGGGCGTGACCCAGGCTGCCGTGCAGAACGCCTGCAAAGGGGCCAAGGTACTGGAAGGACTGGCCATCACGGGCAAAACCCTGCAGCAGGATCCGGCCACGGCAGGACAGGAAATCGTGAAGTGGCTCAGGCAGTTGGGACTGTCACGTGGCCTGTAGCCACAGCATCCTTTAGCTCACCTGGCAGTTGCATTTAAAGTTCGGGCAGGCTTCCGGCAGACATCTGACAACGTTTCGGGATCAGCTTACGCGCTTAGTCCGGTCTTTTGCAGTTCTTGGCCTTACAGGTTTAAGCTGCGGATATATTTACCAAGGGCCACCCCGATGAGCTGATGGGCCGCCGCGCTCAAGTGCAGACCGTCCGGTCCGTCAGCGCAGGATACTACCTTGCTGAGATCAAAAAATGCACAACCGTGCTTTTCCGCGACCCGCTCAAGCTCGGCTGGTAGCTGTTGCGCCTGAGCGTAGGCATGCGCGTAAAGAGCGTTGACGCCTTCATCCTCACCCTCCACAAATGGCGGCGGCGCAAGCAGCAGGATCCGGCCTAAGGCGTCCCCGGCACAGGTGCGCGCAAGCTCAACTAACTCTCCCACACCCTGCGCACTCTCCTTGGCACTGAGATCTGGCAGATCTGCAAAATGCTTGAGATCGTTGGTGCCCAACATGATAACCAACAGATCCACGGGCAGTGCGGTGCCTAACACCTCAGGCAGAGTGGCGCGGCCGTTCCAGTTCACACCCGGGGAGGGGAAATCATCCCGGCAGCTGTTGCGTCCGGGCAGTCCCTGCTCAATGATCTCAAAGCCAGGTCCCAATCTTTGCCTCAGTACCCCCGGGTAGCGGTCCTCCTCGGGATAGCGCACCCCCAGACGCGCCTGCCAGGGCTCGGGCACATAACCGTAGGTGTTGGAATCACCGTACAGCAGCACTTTTTTGACTTTCACATTAAAACTCCTCAGCCCTTAAACGACAAGTCCCTACCTAGCAACTGCCCCGTGTTTTTCAACTTCCGTACATAAGCGATGAGAAGCTCAGGCAGTCGGTGCAATCACATTGTTTTACGGTATAATACCCGTGGGTTCCCTGCAAGTGATACGTATATCTGGTCTGTTCTCCTTGTGCCAGTGGTTGGTGGAAATGTATCGCCCTGCCGGGAACCTTTTTTGTGCGAAGGTCTCAAAACTGAGTTGCGGATGCGGGAACTGCTGCTCGACAAAAAACAGAGTTGTTGCCCTGTCAGGAACCTCTTATTTCCCAGTGTCCGCTGTACCCGCTGCCCACATAAGACAGGTTTTTGATATTTTTGATTTGCCTTTCAATGGTTTTTTTGCTCACGTCAAGCATTTGGGCAAGTTCGGCCCTGGTGATGTTCCGGTTGCGCCCTATCAGTTCCAAGATGCGGCTCTCATACCTGCCTGACTCACGCTCTTGAGCGTCAGCTTGAGCGTCAGCTTGAGCGTCAGCTTGAGCGTCAGCTTGAGCGTCAGCTTGAGCGTCAGCTTGAGATTTTGGGTAGTTCAGGTTATACAAGGTCAAAACAAACTTGCGACTGTCTGCGGTAAACACTGGTTTTAGCGCTGCGCTCATGCGTTCTTGAAACTCATAATCCTCCAGGATCTTTCGAAAACCGCTGCCCCTGCGCTCCATCAGCTTCAGGCGACCGAAAATATCAGCCAAAACCGGATTGCGCCGTTGGGAAGGAACCGAGGTCAGATCAACTCCTTCAAGAGTCGAACCGTCTACCATGCCTCCCGGGGAGTAGATCTCCAGGCGATCATCATAGATATCCACATGAACTTCGCTGCCTATGTTCAGATAGTTGCGATGAATGAGGGCGTTCACCAACCCTTCGGTGACGGCCCTTTGCGGGTAATCGGGATATTCGACCCTATCGGTTGCTCTTTTGCGCCAGCCTTTGCGGTTATGACGCATGATGAACCCCAGTGAGTTCTGAAAAAGTTCCAAAAGACTGCCGTTGTACTCTGCATCATCCAGCGCCCCTTCAAGACCGGATGCCTTATTGAGCCCCTGCCAACGTGTGCAGAAAACTCTGGATTGTCTGATAGGCGACTCATCTGCCAGCAGCGCACCTGCGTACGTTAACTTACGGCTGTGATCGACAATGCCGAAGGATTCAAAGTCCTTCTCTTCAAAGGAACTGCCGGTTTGCTGCCGGTACACCGAACGCAGTTTGGAAAAGGCCATATCCTCAAAAAGATAGGGACAGGGCAGGCTGTCATAGCTGCTCCCGCTGCCCTGGATCACCAGTTCGCGCAACTGCTGGGCATTAGCCATTACACTTTCATTGCCCAACCTCACAAACGCTGTAAGCTGCCCATCACCTGAGTAATAGTACGGAGTCTGAGTGCCGGACCTGACATCCACCACTATGAGGTCCTTGCCGACTCTCTGTTCAAATGACAGTTTGAACACAGGTAGCGGCTCCAGGTGAGCCTTGATCAATTCACTGATGAGGGCGGCATCCCGCCTGGCGTCGGTGAGACCTACCACCTCATCATTATCAGCAACACCGAAAATGATTCTGCCACCAAAGGTATTGGCAAAGGCGCTGACACTTTTGAGCCAGCTTTTGGGCCTTTTCACCTCAAGTGCCTGCTTTTTTTCATACTCAGTAGTTTCGCCTGTCAAATCATAATGATGCATAAAAAATCCTGCGCGAATTTACCCTCAATGTAGGACTATTTTACCCAACAAACCAGATGACGTACTCTTCCAGGAACTAAAAAGCTGCGGTAAAGGCCGCAGCTCTCATGCTTAGACGATCCGGTCTGATTCTGACAAGTCAGATGCAATTTCCTGGACGTCTAAATCGCCTCTTCATTTTCCTCTCCGGTACGGATGCGGACGATACGAGCCACATCAGAGATGAAGATCTTACCGTCGCCGATCTTGCCGGTATGCGCGGCATTGCAGATAGCCTTGACGGCGCGCTCCACATCCTCATCGGCCAGTACTATTTCCAGTTTGCACTTAGGCAGAAAGTCCACCACATATTCCGCACCGCGGTACAGCTCGGTGTGCCCCTTCTGACGACCAAAGCCCTTAACATCGGACACCGTCATTCCCGAGACCCCGATGCCGGCCAACGATTCACGCACGTCGTCAAGCTTGAATGGTTTGATAATTGCCACTAGTCTTTTCATTTTGATCTCCCAGAAGTGCTCTTAAATGCTGTAACCGCGCTCGCCATGAGAGGCCAGATCCAATCCCTCGGATTCCTGCTCGGCGTCTACCCGCAGCGAAACCAGTTTGTCGGCAACCTTAAAGGCGATGACTGAAACCACCAATGACCACACCATGGAGATCACCACCGACATCAGCTGCCCGTAGAACTGTCCCCCCATGCTCTCCCAGCCGTCTTTGTAGCCGGCACCTCCTAAGGATGGAGCACAGAAAATACCGGTCAAAAGGGCCCCGGTGATGGCACCGATGCCATGCACCCCGAACACGTCCAGAGAATCGTCCTGCTTGGTAAGACGCTTGAAACCATGCACGCCCCACAGGCACAGCGCACCGGCAGCAAGTCCGATGATGAGGGCTCCTGAAGGTGAAACAAAGGCGCAGGCAGGTGTAATGGCCACCAGGCCGGCCACTACGCCCGAGGCTGTACCCAAGGTAGACGGTTTTTTGAAGAGCACCCACTCACAACCCATCCAGGAGGCGGCGGCCGCAGCCGGTGCGATCACGGTGTTGATAAAGGCCAGGGAGCTTACCCCATCGGCCAGCAGTTCCGATCCGGCGTTGAAGCCAAGCCACCCCATCCACAGCAGGCAGGCACCCACATAGGTTAAGGTCAGGTTATGAGGAGCCAGCGCCACGCGTCCTAAGTCGTGCCGTTTGCCCAGCAGTACGGCTGCGGTCAGTCCGGCCACACCGGCATTGATGTGCACCACGGTGCCGCCGGCAAAATCATAGGCGTGGAATACGCTGTCAATAAAACCTCCGCCCCAGACCTGGTGGGCCAGTGGTGCATAGGAAAACACAATCCAGATCCCCACGCCGATTAGCAGCGCCGAAAAACGCACACGTTCTACCGTAGAGCCCACGATTAGACATGAAGAGATCGCGCAGAAAGCTCCCTGGAAGATCACCCAAGTGTATTCTGAGATGCTCCCGGATAAGGTATCGGGGCTGATCCCCATGAGCAGTAATTTCTCAAAGCCGCCAAAAAATGCCCCGCCCGGCACAGCGCCTGAGCCAAAAGCAAAACTGTAACCGATAATAAACCACAGCAGGATGGCCAGGCAGAACACAGCCAGACACTGCTCTAACACCGAGAGTACGTTTTTGGCGCGCACCATGCCTGCGTAGAAGAGCCCCACGGCCGGCACCGACATCAGGAGTACCAGCATGGTCGCGAGCAGCACAAAACCGTTGTCGGCGGCGGAAAAGGCGGCAACATCCTCCACCTCGGTTAAGGTCTGCACCACCGCCTCTGCCGCCCCCTCCAATTGCGCCGTCTCCGGCAGAGCCTCCTCGGCTGCAGCCGTTCCCATCCCTAAACAGGACGTAGCGGCTAACGTTAGTTTTCTTGTGTTCATATAAATCCCCGTGTCAATTTAGTTTGGGCTTTCTCAGGAACCGCTCCGTAAGCTGTCATCCCAAGTTAGGCAGCCTCTTTGAGTACCGGACCCTACGCCATTTCAGAGCGTACTTCCGGCATCTCACGGCCTAAACTTAGCCCTTTAATGTGATACGCTCAACAAAAAATCGCTGATTTCCCTCTTCTGATGCATATTTATGGTGCATGCACTGTTTTTAAACACATAATGTTTATCTTGAGTGCATGGAGCAATTGTCATCCGGGGAGTTGAGGTTTGGACAGAGGAAGGGTTGAGGCTATAATTGGCAAGCGGTGAACTGGCCATGGAGGTTAGATGCTGTTCAATGCGGAACAACGAAGTGAAGCCCGTCGCCTGCTCAGGCTGTTCTGGCCCATCATTTTAGGTCAGCTGGCGCAGACCTCAATCAATCTGGTGGACACCATGATGTCGGGGCTGGCCGGCACCTTGCAATTGTCGGGCGTGGCGGTGGGTGCCAGCCTGGTCATTCCCTTTGAGTTTTTCATCATCGGCCTGAGCCTGGCGGTACAGCCGGTGGTGGCGCAGCTGCGCGGGGGCGGCAGACTATCACAGGTACCTCCTTACCTGTGCGCGGCGACAGCCCTGTCCCTGGCAATTTCCCTGCTCTCGGGGCTGTTGCTTACGCAGGTCGACTTGATTTTTCCCTACCTGGGTACCGAGCAGGACATGCTCAAGGTAGCCTACGGCTATGCCCTGGCCATCGCCGCCGCGCTGCCGGCACTGTGTCTGTTCAATCTCATGCGTGCCTTATGTGAGGGCCTGGGCAGCACGGTACCGACGCTGATCTTCGGTTTCACCGCACTGATCCTGAATATTCCTCTCAATTACATCTTTATTTTCGGGGCAGGTCCGGTACCGGCCTTAGGCGGCATCGGCTGCGGCATCGCCACGGCACTGACCTGGTATCTTTGTGTCATTCTTTTCTATTTTTATCTGCGCCATGCCCTACTGCTGGCCCCGTTGCGTCAATGCTGGAGCGGTTTTGCCACCACCGTAACTCAGATCAGGGAATTTCTGCACCTGGCACTGCCTTTCGGCATCAGCTCATGTCTGGAGGTGACCTGTTTTGGTCTGGCCGCCTTAATTCTCGCTCCTTTCGGGGAAATCGTGGTCTCAGCTCATGCCATTACCCTGAATGTGTCATCTTTGTACTTCATGATCCCCATGTCACTGGGAGCCGCCGTCACCATCTGCGTTGGAGAGTATCAGGGAGCCCGCTCCCAGCGGCGCTGCCTGAATTTAATTGCAGCCTCATTTAAGGTTCAGCTGCTCTTCTACTTGGGATGTATGTCCTCGTTGGTACTGCTGCGTTATCACATTGCAGCGTTATACAGTGCAGATGAAGAGGTAGTGGTGTTGGCCGGAAATCTCATGCTGTTATGCGCTATGTACATGCTGCCTGACTGCATACAGATGAACGGCATAGGAGTAGCGCGCGGTTTTAAAGATTCACGCACCATCATGTTGGTGACCGCTCTCTCCTACTGGGTAATCGCGCTGCCTGCCGGATTTGTACTAGCCAGAGGCATGTTCGGCCTGCCACAATATGCGGCTTCGGGGATCTGGTACGGATTCATCGGCGGCTTAAGCTGCGCTGCGCTCTGCTACATCATCAGAGTGTTGAGACTGAGCCGCAATCTAAGCTGCGAACTATAATCCCCCGCACCATAAAGCCCAGCCGCTACCTCAAGGAGCCCCTTGCTTTGGTTTGTTCCTTCAGAGATCTGTAATGCTGCTGCCATCTCTCTGATTTCTGCGGTCGGCAGACTCTATCTGATAAAATAACCCCAAGGTTCAAAAGAGCTCTGATACTCTCTGGGATCGGCATGAATATTCGGGAGTTCAAATGACACAGCTGCAACCACTTTCACTGGGAGCGGATACTTTTGAGGACCTACGAAAAGAAGGCTCCATCTACGTGGACAAGACCGGCCTGCTCGGCTCTTTTCTCACCTTGCGGGCTCCCGTCTTCATCTCCCGCCCGCGGCGTTTTGGCAAGTCCCTGCTGTGCTCGACGCTGCGCTCATTCTTCACTCACGGTATTGAGTACTTCAAGGGACTTGAACTGGAACAATGGTGGAATGAACAGCCCGAGAATGTCAAACAGAATCTCACCGGCAATGCAGTACTGTATATTGACTTCTTTGATCAGAGCTTTGACAGCGTGGCCGCTTTTAAAAGGACATTCAAGGAGGCGGTGGTTGATGCCATCAGCGCAGTTCAACCGGACTTTGAGGTAAAGGATAACTGGGATGCGCGCACAACCTTGCGGCGCTTTCTGCTCTCAAGGGAGATGGCCTCGGTGGTGCTGCTCATCGATGAGTACGATGCTCCCATCACTCACTTTCTGGATAAGCCTCATGAACTGTGGCGGATGCGCAATACCCTGGACAACTTCTACCGTATGTTGAAGTCCCAGTCGAACAGACTGAGGTTCTTCTTTCTCACCGGTGTCTCCCGGGTTACCAAGATAGGCGTGTTCTCGGGTTTTAACAACGTACAGGAT
>JAFUGP010000072.1 GCA_017469335.1 Succinivibrio sp.
CATCTCTGGGAGTCCTCTGAGTTTTCGCGGTTGTTTATTGTTTGCGAATTATACAGAGACTCCCTTTCTTTTGCAGGTAAAATGGTTAGAGGAATGGGGTAGTTGACCGCCCCGATCCCCCGGGAAAATCTACTGAACCTTAATTTTGCTTTAGGCGTCAAATTTTTAGGTATTGTTTAGGTGCGATCATATGTCATTAAACCTCATTGCGGTAAATTCTGCTATGATTTCAGTAGTGGCAAAATCGTCCCAAAAGAATTATGCGACAGGCTTAACATTAGGATATAGGGCCTTTTTGCATTTGTATAACATTATAAAAATGCACTAAAAGAATATGGAACTTCCAGCAATTGACTCAATGCTGACCAAACTGTCCGACGAGGATGGTGTGGGCGCCAATCTTGAATACGATGAAGCCTACATGCAGATGGAAGAACTGGCCGTCCCCGTGCCGTCTTCCGAGGTCGGTGACAGCGTCAACCCCGGCCGCGATCCCGATTACCGAGCCCTGATCAAGAACACCACCGCACTGTGGGCGAAGACCCGCGATCTGCGTGTGGCCACCTACTTTACCATCGCCGCTTTAAGTCTCAACGGATTATCCGGCATGAAGCAGGGCTTGCAGCTGGTCGACTATCTGTGTACCGAGCTGTGGGACAAATGCTACCCGCAGCTGGATCCGGACGATGACAACGATCCCACCGAGCGTCTCAACATTCTGAGCATGCTCTCGCCTAAGCCGGGCAGTTTCAACGATCCCATCGATTTTATCGGCCATTTCAGGCAGCTCAAATTGTGTGAGCCGGTTCCCTACCGCCTGCATGATGTGCTGGTGGCGCAGGGGATCCTCACTTCCAACGAGGAAGCCCCCGATCTGGCACTTGTGCAGGCGCAGCTGCGCGGACTGCCCGAAGGCGCGGTGGAGGGACAGGCAGCCCTGCTGCAGGATGTCAAAGGACTGCTCTCCCAAATCAAGCAGACCGTCAACGACAAAATCGGCAATGCCGGCACGGCGGATTTTGAACAGCTGGATCGCGAGATCAAAAATCTGGAGCGTTTTTACACCAGTCAGCTCAGTTTTTCCGGGCCTGCCGTGGAAGAAGATGCCGTGACCGACGGCACGGAGGGGAGCGCCGAAGGTCAATCGCAAGACCAGCCTCAGGCGGCAGCCAAGGCCATGGGCAGCTCACCGCGCTCCGTGCTTATCACCAACCGCGCCGACGCGTTGCTGTTGGTCAAAAAAGCGGCCGACTATTTCAGACAGGCCGAACCTTCCAGTCCGCTGCCTTATCTGCTCGACCGGGTGCTGCGCATGTCGGACATGAATTTTATGGAGATACTCGCTGAAATTGACCGCAACAATCTGGACAAGGCCCGCGAACAGCTGGGGGTGGTGACTGAAGGCGAGTAAAGCAGAATTTAGGATTTTTTCTTTTTAACCAAGGAGTAATTGGTAATATGGCAATCTCAAATTCCCAGAAATTTGTGGGAAAAAACAGAGCGCCGCGAGTTCAGGTCGAATATGACGTCGAACTCTACGGTGCCGAAAAAAAGGTCAATCTGCCCTTTGTCATGGGGGTGATGTCCGATCTGTCCGGCAAGCCGGCCGAACCTCTGCCGCCGGTCGATGACCGCTCGTTCCAGGAGTTTGATGCCGAGAACTTCGATGACAGGCTCAAGAGCATCAAACCCAGAGTGGCGTTCTCCGTGCCCAATACCCTGACGGGAGAGGGCAATCTGGCCGTGGATATCACCTTTGAGAACATGGAGGATTTCTCACCCGATAAGGTAGCGGAAAAGGTTGACGGCTTAAAGCAGCTGTTGGAGGCTCGCAAACAGCTCTCCAACCTGCTCAGCTACATGGACGGCAAGACCGGGGCCGAGGAGCTCATCGCCAAGTTGCTCAACGATCCGGCCCTGCTCAAGGCCTTGTCGGCCCAGGCCAAAACAGAAGACGCCCCGGCTGCCGATGATGCACCCAAAGGAGAATAAAAATGACTGAGACCGTAAACGAACAACAACAGGGCGCCGCCGGCCTGGAAGTATCCGATTTTGACAAACTCCTCGATCAGGAATTCAAGCCCAAGTCCGATGAGGCCAAGGAGGCGGTGCAGGGCGCCGTGCAGACTCTGGTGGGGCAGGCGTTGCAGAACGCCAACGTCATCAGCGGCGATGCCGTCAAGACCATTGAGGCCATCATCGCTCAGTTAGACGAGAAGCTCAGCTCCCAGATCAATCAGATCATTCATCACCAGGACTTTGAGGATCTGGAGAGTTCCTGGCGCGGTCTGGCCTATCTGGTCAACAACACCGCCACCAACGAGTCCATGAAGATCCGGGTGTTTAACGTGAGCAAGAAAGATCTCGCCAAGAACCTCAAGAAGTTCAAGGGCACCTCTTGGGACCAAAGCCCGCTGTTCAAGAAAGTCTATGAAGAGGAATACGGCACGGCCGGCGGTGAGCCTTTCGGTGCCCTCATCGGTGACTACTACTTCAATCAGACCGGTCCTGATGTGGAACTGCTCAGGAATATCGCGCAGATAGCCGCTGCCGCGCATGCCCCGTTTATCAGCGCTGCCGATCCGTCTATCATGAATCTGGACAACTGGCAGGAACTGTCCAATCCGCGTGACATCTCCAAGATTTTCAGCACTCCCGAGTATGCGGCCTGGCGCTCTTTCCGTGATTCCGATGACAGCCGTTATGTCGCGCTGACACTGCCCAGAGTACTCTCCCGTGCTCCCTACGGTCCCGATTCCAATCCGGTGGAGTCCTTCAATTTCAAGGAAGAGACCCAGGGTGGGGAGTCTGCCAACTACAACTGGATGAACGCGGCCTACGCCATGGGCGTCAACATCAACCGTTCCTTCTCGGACTACGGCTGGTGTGCGCACATCAGAGGCGTGGAGGCCGGCGGTGTGGTGGAGTCGCTGCCTACTCACACCTTCCCCACCGATGACGGCGGTGTGGCGATGAAGTGTCCCACCGAAATCGCCATCACCGACCGCCGTGAGGCCGAACTCTCCGGCAATGGCTTTTTACCGCTGTGCTACTGGAAGAACACCGACTACGCCGTGTTCTTAGGCGGGCAGACAGTGAACAAGCCGCAGGAGTATGACAACCCCGACGCCACGGCCAACGCCAATCTGTCGGCCCGCCTGCCGTATATCTTCGCCACCTCGCGCTTTGCCCACTACTTAAAGTGCATTGTGCGCGACAAGATCGGCTCCTTCAAGGAGCGCGCGGACATGGAACGCTGGCTGTCGGACTGGATCTCCAACTATGTCACCTCCGACCCCAACGCCTCCGAGGAGGTCAAGGCCAAGTATCCTCTGGCCGAGGCCAAGGTGGTGGTGGAAGACGTGGAAGGCAACCCGGGCTATTACAATGCCCGCTTCTATCTCAGGCCGCATTACCAGCTTGAGGGACTGACCACCTCGCTGAGGCTTACCACCAAGATCCCCAGCGCGGGCAAATAGTTTTGTTTAATCTTTATTTTTAATCTAAGGAAGTTAATATGGCTACCGATTTTTTCATTCAGTTAGACGGCATTGACGGCGAATCCAACGACAAGGGTCACAGCAAGTGGGTGGAAGTGCAGAACTTCAGCCATGGCTCCCTGCAGAATATTTCCTCGGGCCGTCCCACCGACGTATC
>JAFUGP010000073.1 GCA_017469335.1 Succinivibrio sp.
ATATTTTGAGTCCGCGCTAGACCTAACAATGCTTTTACCTTCAGCCAACAATTCCTGGCGATCCTGTTTGAATTTACGAACGAACATGGCACTTACCTCCGGTTAAGAGGATAGTACCATAATTTTCGCTCAAGCTCTAATAATTAACCGCGCTTACTATAAAATAGCCCGTGGACGCAGCTTATCGGTCAGACAGGCGTCAGCGGTTTGGGTTTTCAGGGACAGCGGCAGTTTTCATGCACGGTATCAGCAAACATCACAGCACCATCGCAGTTTTCATGTGTGCCGCCGCGGCACTGCTCGTGGCGGCGCTGCTGTACTTCAGGCAGGTCAACATTGAGCGCGGGGAGGAATACACCCTCAACTCGGCACAGGAGCGGCTCAATACCGTGCTGAACAATCTGCAGTTCAGCCTGAAGCGCTCGCTGGAGTACAACGATATGCTCTCCAACCTGGTGCAGAGCAATCCCAACGTCACTTACCGCGACTTTCAGAGCCTGGGCAAAATCATCGTCAACCAAAACGACAGCGTCACGGTCATCGAACTGGCCCCGCGCGGCATAGTCCGTTTTGTCTACCCGCTCGCCGGGCACGAATCACAGGTCAACTTCAATCTGCTTACCGATGCCGAGCACAGCTCGCTGACCATCAAGGCCATTCAGGAGCGCCGGCAGATCATGCAGGGACCGCTGGTGGATCCCGACGGCTCGACGTTGGCCATCTACAGCCGTCTGCCGGTTCATCTCAACGGTCAGTTCTGGGGGCTGTGCATCGTCGCCATCAACCTCGAAAAGCTGCTCTCCACAAGCGGCATCATCAAAAATGACCCGCGCTACAGCTACCTCGTGAGGATCCACAGCAACTTAGGCGGCAAGAATCTCTACGAGTGGGGTGATCGGGCCATCGCCGAACAAGGCGGCTCCAACATTGTGCCGCCCCTGCGGGCGCTGAGCCTCAACGGTCAGACCTGGGAGTTGGGAGTGGCCGTGCGATACCCCGAGGAAACCACCTCGGGCTGGTCAGTGGCCAACGATGCCTTCATCGCGGCTTTGGCTCTGCTCATGATGCTGCTGCTATACCGTCATCTCAAGACCTATTTCATGGTCAGAACCATGAGCATCACCGACAGCCTTACCGGTCTGCTCAATCACACCACCTTCATCAAACGCCTAAGCGCCCTGATCAAACAGGGCGGGCAGCACGCGCTGTTCATCATCGATCTCAATGATTTCAAATCCATCAACGACACCTACGGACACCCGGCCGGCGATGAGGTGATCTGCGAGGTGGCAAGGCGTCTGAGACAGACCGTGCGCTCGGATGATCTGGTGGCCCGCATCGGTGGCGATGAATTTGCCCTCATTCTGCTTAACGTGCGCACCGCAGATATGGTGGGTGACTTTGACATGCGCCTGCGGGAGATGATGCGCACCCCCATCACCTATGAGCGTTACGCCATCAACGCCACCCTCTCCTCGGGCTACGCCATCTCCCCGCGTGACGGTGAAAACGCCGAGGATCTGTATGCCGCAGCCGACGAGCGCATGTACGAGATCAAGCATAACGTCCACAAAGGACGCGGCAGCGCTCACCCGCACCGCTCACCTCACGCCGCCGACGACGGTGTCACGACCACGCAAGCCCAGGACACTGAGATCGCACCCACCCCTTAACCCCGAAGACCCTCGCCACAGAATAAGCCCGGGCTTTGAGCCTTGAAGGGAGGCTGAGCCCGGCACTCTGATGCAACCGCTCCTGCAGGTCTTAGCCGCTGCGGCCTGTGCTACAATTACGGCGGTTTTTTTAAGCCACTTACAATCAACACGGATTTGAGGGAGCCTGTCTGCGCCTTAACGCAGACGGCTGAAATGACATGGACAAGACTTATCAGCCGGAATTATTCGAGAACGACATCTACGCCAAATGGGAGAGCCGCGGGCTGTTCAAACCCAGCTACGATGAGAGCAAACAAGCCTACTCCATCGCCCTGCCGCCTCCCAACGTCACCGGCTCGCTGCACATGGGGCATGCCTTTCAGCAGACCATCATGGACACCCTGATCCGTTTTCACCGCATGGAGGGGGACAACACCCTGTGGCAGTGCGGCACCGATCACGCCGGTATCGCCACCCAGATGGTGGTGGAGCGCAAACTACAAGCAGAAGAACAGCTCACCCGTCATGATCTGGGGCGTGAGGAATTCATCAAGCGGATCTGGCAGTGGAAGGAAAGTTCCGGCGGCACCATCACCAAACAGATGCGGCGCTTGGGCGATTCCGTGGACTGGTCGCGGGAGCGCTTTACCATGGACGAGGGGCTCTCGCGGGCAGTTTTGGAAGTGTTTGTGCGCCTGTATGAAGAGGATCTCATCTATCGCGGCAAACGACTGGTCAACTGGGACCCCAAGCTGCGCACCGCCATCTCCGATCTGGAAGTGGAAAACCGCGAGATCAAGGGCTTTATGTGGTATATACGCTACCCGTTGGCCGACGGGGTGACCACCGCGGAGGGCAAAGACTACCTCATGGTCGCCACCACCCGCCCCGAGACACTGCTCGGCGATACCGCCGTGGCCGTCAATCCCGCCGATCCCCGTTACCGTGATCTCATCGGCAGGGAGGTGATCCTGCCCTTGTGTCAGCGCCGGATTAAGGTGGTGGGCGATGAGCACGCCGACATGACCACCGGTACCGGCGCGGTCAAAATCACTCCCGCTCACGATTTCAATGACTATGCCGTGGGCAAGCGTCATGCCCTGCCTTTGGTCAACATTTTCACCGAGGATGCCCATGTCAGGGAGACGGCCGAGGTGTTCGATACCCAGGGTCAGCCCTCGGCTGCCGTGGATCCCGTCCTGCCTGAGCGCTACCGGGGTCTGGAGCGTTTTGCCGCCCGTGAGCTGATGGTGGAGGATCTCAAGGCGCAGGGCCTGTTGGATCACATCGAGGATCACACCCTCTCCCAGCCCTTCGGCGACAGAGGCGGTGTCCCCATTGAGCCCATGCTCACCGATCAGTGGTATGTGCGCGCCTCGGTACTGGGCAAGGAGGCCATCGCGGCGGTGGAGGACGGGCGCATCCAGTTCGTGCCCAAGCAGTACGAGAACATGTATTTCTCCTGGATGCGCGAGCTGCAGGACTGGTGCATTTCCCGCCAGCTGTGGTGGGGTCACCGCATTCCCGCCTGGTATGACCAGGACGGCAAGGTCTACGTGGGGCGCAGTGAGGAGGAAGTGCGGCAGAAACATCAGCTGGGTACTGAGGTGAAACTTACGCAGGATCCCGACGTGCTCGATACCTGGTTCAGCTCAGCGCTGTGGACCTTCTCGACCTTAGGCTGGCCAGATGATACCGTACAGCTGCGTACCTTCCACCCCACCTCGGTGCTGGTGACCGGTTTTGACATTATCTTCTTTTGGATCGCGCGCATGATCATGATGACCATGCACTTCATCAAAAACCCCGACGGCACGCCGGCCGTGCCCTTCCGCACCGTCTACGTCACCGGGCTCATCCGCGACGAGGAAGGCAAGAAGATGTCCAAGTCCAAGGGCAACATCATCGATCCTCTGGACATGATAGACGGCATCGGCCGCGATGAGCTGGTGGGCAAACGCACCGCCAACATGATGCAGCCGCAACTGGCCGCGAAGATCAAGGAGCGCACCCAAAAGCAGTTCCCCGCGGGCATCGCCGCGCACGGCACCGACGCGTTGCGCTTTACGCTGTGCGCTCTGGCCTCCAACGGCCGCGACATCAACTGGGACATGAAACGCCTGGATGGTTACCGCAACTTCTGCAACAAGATCTGGAACGCCTCGCGCTTCGTACTGATGAATGTGGGCTCCTTCAAGCTCACGCCCCCCCAGGATACAGAGCTCTCGCTGCCCGACCGCTACATTATCTCCAGGCTGGGCGCGGCCGTGGCGCAGGCGCGTGACTCACTTGCTTCCTACCGTTTTGATCAGCTCGCCACCACGCTTTATGAGTTCATCTGGAACGAGTACTGCGACTGGTACGTGGAGTTCACCAAGACCATCTTAAAAGATCCCTCCGCCGACGAGGCGCAGAAAAACGCCACCGCTTATACCTTAGTTTACGTGCTGGATGCCGCCATGCGCCTCTCTCATCCGGTGATGCCTTTCATTACCGAGGTGATCTGGCAGCAGACCTCACAGCTGCTGGGCAACCAGGATACCGAACGCACCGTGATGCTGGCCCCTTACCCGCAGGCGGCGGAATTTAAACGTGATGAGACGGCCGAACAGGACGTGGCCTGGCTGCAGGAGTTCATAACCACCGTGCGCAATTTGCGCGCCGAAATGAAACTCGCCCCCTCAGCCAAACTGACCGCGCTGCTGCGCGGGGCCACGGCTAAAGAGCAGGAGCGCTCCCGGGTCTACCTAAACTTTTTGCTGCAGCTGGCCAATTTGGAGAGCGTACGCTGCGTGGGCCGGGATGAGGAGACAGGTCCCTGCGCGGCCAAGCCGTTGGGTACGGCCGAGGTACTGGTGCCCATGAAGGATCTGCTCAACAAGGACGATGAGTTAAAACGCCTAACCGCCCTCAAGGATAAACTGCAGCGCAATATCGACTCGGCGAAGCAGCGCCTGAGCAGCGAGACCTTTATCGCCAAGGCGCCTGCGCACATCATTGAAGGGGCCAAGGCACAGTTAAAGCTCAACGAGGAGCAGCTGGCAAAAGTGCAGGAACAGTTGGTGCAGTTGCAAAAGCTCTGAGCTTGAGACTTGCTGAGATGCCCTGTCAATTGCCCTGCAAAAATGCCATACCTGCGTCAAACAGCGGAGATAGCTGTTCTGGTATTGCTCTGGTACATGTGGTGCTGACCGTCTTTCTCGGTATTGGGAGTATCGCGTTGACATGGACAGACTCCAAATTGGACAAATGCCCGGTTAACGCCTATAGTTCATATAGTCAGGTTCATTTAATTGCTGCCAAGGAGAATCAATATGACAATTCCAATCAAGCTACCCAATCCGCCAAAATATTTCACGGATGAAATCATGACGGAAAAAGACTGGGAGGAATACTATGCAGACCGTAAGCGTCTGGATGTACCAGTACCTCAGGACGAAGAACTGAATATGTTGATGAAGGCAGCGGAAGCATGCCAAAAAGAAGACAAAACAGAATTCCGCGAAATCAGTTCACATATTCCCTGTGATCCAGCTTGGGCCTTAGCTATTAAGGACTGCCATGGGTTTAAAGCAGTTAGCAAAAGAAATCTGATCGAAGCCAAAAAGGTATTCCCCAATGACTTCTGATGAAGCCCTGTTAGATTTGCTGACCAGTGCGAATCGAGCGCACTTGGCAAAGCAAATGACGCCCCCGGCAGTCGCAGAAAAAATTTTTTATCAAGAAGCTAATACCTACATAAAAAATAAAATAGAAACAACTTCCTTTTCTCTGCAGGACATCAAAAATCTGGTACATGTTGAGCAAACAGCACTTTCTAGCCAGTTAAATATGCTTGCCATTGCAAAGGCGTTGAATATTCCCGTTAGTACTGAGGCAGAGCAGGCTGTAAAAAGCGGAATGTCGAGAATTCGAGATGCCGTGGATGCCTTGGCATCATTGGAGAGTTTCGATAAATTTGAGGTCGCAGTAAGAAGAACCGCAGAAAAAGACTTTGACAAATTCGGAATTCCCACTCACGATGGATTCAGCCAATTCGCTACAGGCCAAATCACATCTTTAAGGAACCAGAACAAGAATACGCAACTTCCTGATTATATACAAGAATTTAACAATCAACGTATTAAATTGATCCAAAAAATCCTGTCAGCGTATAGGAATATTGAGTTTTCGTTCATGCAGGAATTTGTACAAAAATACCCCAATCATGAAAAATCACGTCTTTTCATGGAATCAAATAATAAGTTGTATCCACCAGGCAAAGTTAGTGATGTCTCAGAGCCGGAACGCTAGCTCCTACTCACTGTTTTGCTCTCTTACTTCCTGCTTTCTCTTTTTGCACCCTGGTCTTTGACCACTACCCTGCACTGTCGAACTGAAATAACTGCGAGGGCGCAAATTTTAAACGGCTCAGTTTCATCCTAGACTTGCTTACCCACGTTGCACACTCAGCTTTCTGTTCAAGGCCCCACTACGGCAGAGCCTTGTCATAATCATGCACTAAAAATACGCGACCTCAGAAGGAGCCGAGCGCCTGCTCCAGGTCTTCAAGAATATCGGCCGTATTCTCCAGTCCCACGGAGAGGCGTACCAACCCGGGGCTGATTCCGGCCTGATTGAGCTGTTCATCAGTCATTTGCCGGTGGGTGGAGGACGCAGGATGCAGTACGCAGGTGCGGATATCGGCCACGTGCACCTCCGGCGAGCACAGCTTTAAGTGGTCGATGAAGCCCGCGCCGGCCTGACGCCCGCCCTTTAATTCCACTGACATCACTCCCGAGCACATCCCATCTTTCAGGTATTGCTGCGCGAGCGCATGATAGGGATCGTTCTTTAACCCCGGATAGCGCACCCCCGCCACCTTGGAGTGGGTGCTGAGATATTCGGCCACCTGCTGGGCGTTTTGGCTGTGCTGTACCATGCGCAGGGGCAAAGTCTCCAGTCCCAGATTAAGATAAAACGCCCCCTGGGCGCTCTGACAGCACCCCAGATCACGCATGATCTGCACGCGCGCCTTGACGATGAAAGCCTGTTTGCCGAAGGCCTGGGTGTAAACGAGCCCGTGATAGGAAGGATCTGGCTCGACAAACTCAGGGAACAGCTCCGAGGCGGCCCAGTCAAAGTTGCCGCTGTCCACCACCACACCGCCTAACTGCACCGCGTGCCCGTCCATGTACTTGGTGGTGGAGTGCACCACCAGATCGGCACCGTAATCAAAGGGCCGGCACAGTATCGGGGTGGCAAAGGTGTTGTCCACGGCCAGGGGCACCCGGTGGCGGTGGGCGATGGCCGCGAGGCGTTTGATATCCAGCACACTGAGCGCGGGATTGGCTAAGGTTTCGCCGATGACCAGGCGGGTTTGGGGCGTAAAGGCCTTTTCTATCTCCTCATCTGAGGCGTGCTGGTCAATGAAGGTGGTGGCGATGCCAAAACGCTTTAGAGTGACGGCCAGCAGATTGAAGGTGCCGCCATAGACCTGGGAGGAGCACACCAGGTGATCCCCGGCCTTGCATAAGGTGAGCACCAGGGTGGTGGTGGCCGCCTGCCCCGAGGAGGTGCACAGGGCTCCCACGCCGCCTTCTAAGGCAGCGATTTTCTGCTCTACGGCATCAACGGTAGGATTGCCCAAGCGGGTATAGAAAAACCCGGGCTCCTCGAGGTCAAACAACCTGGCGATAGCCGCGGTGGACTCATAACGAAAGGTAGTGCTCTGACAGATGGGCAGCACCCGCGGCTCCCCGTTACCCGGGGTATAGCCGCTGTGCAGACACATAGTTGACTGCTGCATAAAAGCTCCGAAATCCAAGATGATGCCGTAGGTTACAAGCGTGCACCCAAACAGGGCAAAGCTCACGGCACAACGTCACATTTGCAGTTTAAACCACCCAAGATGGAACTTACAATACGGCGTCTTAACTTAGTATGTTAAGCTCTACTGTGACAGGTGACGCGTTTTGAGCGGTGGTTGGCACCACGCCAAAGCGACCAAAGAGGATGAGGGATAAGTTTATGGCATGGCAAGGGCTGGGAAGCGATCGGCAGTTTAAAGTGCTGCTGCTTGCCGTGTCGGCGCTGTCGGCGCTGGTGCTGCTCGCGGTCTTGGTGATCGTGCTGAGCCTGGGGCGCGGTGAGAGCGAGGAGACCCGTACGGTGGGGTTCATCACCTTAGGCGATATCACACAGCCGGGCTGGAACTCCACACAGTACCAGGGGATCAAAAAAGCCTGCGACAGTTTCGGGGTTAGGCTCATGGTCAAACAGCACATCGCCGAAAACTCCGGGCTCTGCCCGCAGGCGGTGCGGGAGCTGGTGCAGGAGGGAGCTCAGATGATCTTTCTGGCCAGCTACTCCTACTCTGCCGAGGTGCGCGATCTGGTCCCCACCCTGCCGCAGACAGCCTTCGCCACCAACTCGGCCGAGGTACACGCCCGCAACATGACCTCCTACTATGTGCGCATGTACGAGGCCCGTTACCTCGCCGGGGCTTTAGCCGGACTGCGCACCAAAAGCGGCGTGGTGGGCTATGTGGCCGCCATGAAGAACTCCGAGGTCAACCGCGGCATCAATGCCTTCGCTCTCGGGGTGCAGCGTACCAACCCGCAGGCCCGCGTGGCGGTGCTCTGGACCGGACACTGGCAGGATGAGCAAAAAGAGGCCGAAAATGCCCGCCGCTTGATCACCGAGGCCGGTGCGGACGTGCTGACCTATCATCAGGACGAGCGGGCCGTGGCGGACACAGCCGAAGAACTGGGCGTGGACTTCATTTCCTATCACGAGGCCCTGGATGGTTATTCCGAGCATAACTTGGGCGCCGTGCTGTGCCGCTGGGATCTGTACTACGCCGACATGGTACAGCGCTTTTTAAAAGGCGAGCTCAACGCGGTGCAGAACCGCTGGCTGGGTCTGGCCGACGGTGTGGTGGACCTCAGGCTTATCTCCCCCGCGCTCACCCCCGATCTGCGTCAAACCATCGCGGCTTTGCGCGAGGAGCTCAAAGAGCAGTTCATCGTATTCTCCGGTGAGCTCTATGACAATCAGGGCGTGCAGCGCTGCGCGCAGGAGGAGAGCATCAGCGACGAGGCGCTGCTAGAGCGCACCGACTATCTGCTGCAGGGAGTGTACGAGCTTGAGTGAGCACAGCCTAGGCGGCCGCACCGCCACCCGGGTGCGCCGTACCGTAGCCGAGATCTTCTTTCTGCTGGTGCTGCTGGTGGGCCTGGGGGCGCTGACACGCGAGCGGGTGGAGGTGCTGCTCAATCTGACCGTGGAGGATACCGTTGCCGGTCAGACGGCCGATCTGTCGGTGCTGGCCGAGGAGATGTTCAGACGCGAGCTCTCCGAACTGCACTATGCCGCAGCACTGCTTGAGGAGGCGGCACGGCAGGGCAACGACAAGCTCGAGCGTCTCCTTACCGGGCAGCTGTGCTCTGAGAAGGGCATTACGGCCGGAGTGCTGCGCCTGAGCGCTGAGGTACGCCGCAAAGGAGTGCTGCCCCTGCCGCAGTTTAAGCGCCTGCCTCTGGCCTTCAGGGGTAACGAAGTGGTGGATTTCTCTCCCGGACAGGGATTGCTGTTTGCCGTGCCGGTGCTGCGGGGGGATAATGTCAGCGCCGTCATTTACCGCCTGTTTCAAGAAGAGCTGCTGCCTGAGCTGTTCGGTCTGAGCGAGTACAGCTCAGGCAGCCGCATTCTCATCGCCGATCGCGACGGGCAGGTGATCCTGCCCTACCGCGGCTTCAGTTCTCAGGAGCGGGAGTTTTTCGCCACCGCCCAGATAGCCGCGGGGTTTGAACAGGTGCGGCAGAGACTGCGCAGCCACCGCGCGGCCGCAGTCTACTCGGAAGGAATTCAGGGACGCTATTTTCTCTTCGGTGCCGATCTGCCTCACTCCAACTGCTCTTTGATAGGCTACGTCCCCTGGGAGAGCGTGGCCGGCGGCGTGGCCTGGATCCAGCATCTCATCCTGAGCGTAGGCGGGCTGCTGCTGTTACTCTTCGCCCTGGTCAGCTCCATCGTGTTTATCGCCAGGGCCCGCAGTCAGGAAAACGATGAGCTCAGGCACGCCAAACGGATCGCCGAGCGCGCCAACAAGGCCAAGAGCGATTTTCTGGCCAGCATGAGCCATGAGATCCGCACCCCCATCAACGCCGTGCTGGGCATGAACGAGCTGATCCTGCGCGAGGCTGACAGTCCGGACATCAGAAAGTACTCGCGCAACGTGGCCCGCGCCGGTCAGTCCCTGCTCTCCGTCATCAACGATATCCTGGATTTCTCCAAGATTGAGGCTGGTAAGATGCAGCTCACCAACGAGCGTTATTCACTGCGTACCCTGCTGTTGGATGTCAGAGAGATGATTATGCCGCGGGCGCGGCAAAAGGGACTTGAACTTACGGTAACGGCGGGGGCGCAACTGCCCGATCACCTGTACGGGGACGAGGTCCGCATCAGGCAGATCCTGCTCAATCTCCTCACCAACGCCGTCAAATACACGCCCCAGGGTAAGGTGCAGCTGACCGTGTCAGGGCGTGAGGAAACTGACGGCAACATCACGCTTATCTTTGCGGTCAGCGACACCGGCATCGGGTTTAAGCCTGCGGATCAGGAGCGTATTTTTCAGGATTTCGAGCGTTTTGACCTAAAGCGCAACCGCCAGGTCGAAGGATCGGGGCTGGGACTTTCCATCTGCCGCAGTTTGGTGCAGCTCATGGGCGGCAGCATTGCCCTTGAGAGCGTATACGGGCAGGGCTCCACCTTCACGGTCACGCTGACGCAGCGCCGCACCGAGCGCGATGAGTTAGGCGAGCTCAGTAAGCAGGATAAGGAGGCAGAGGACCTTTACTTAGATCACGCACCGGCCTTTATCGCCCCTCAGGCGCGGGTGCTGGTGGTGGACGACAATGAGCTTAACCTGGAGGTGGTCGCAGGGCTGCTCAAGCAGAACCAAATTGTACCGGTGCTGTGTCACAGCGGTGAAGAGTGCCTCAGACAGCTTGAGGCAGAGCGCTTTGACGTGGTGCTGCTTGATCACATGATGCCCGATCTGGACGGCATACAGACGCTCAAACGCGCCCGCACGCTCAAGCTGCAGGGACACCCTGCCTTCGTGGCGCTGACGGCCAACGCCGTCGCGGGCTTTGCCGCGCTCTACCGCCAGGAGGGATTTGATGCTTACCTCCAAAAACCCCTTGATTACCGTAAATTAGAGCAGGTACTCGCAGATTTTCTGCCTCAGGATGTGCGGCAGCGGCCACAACCTAAGCAGCAGCGACCAAGTAAGCCCCATCCTGACAGCGCAGCTGACGCCACTGTGTCAGGACTCCGACAGGTGCCCGATGCACAGGCGCTGTTCAACCCGCAGCTGGGGCTTAAGTACTGCTGCGGTGACATCAAGATGTACCGCAGTGTGCTGACGTTGTACGTCAGTCAGTACCCGCAGAAGATAAGCGAGCTCGATGAGGCCTGCGGGCAAAGGCGTTATCTGGACTACACCACCTTGGTCCACGCACTCAAATCTTCCTCGCAGACCATCGGTGCTGCCGCGCTTGCCCGGGCCGCCGCCGCGCAGGAGCAGGCGGGCAGAGAGTGCCTGAACAGTCAGGATAAGGGCGAGGAGCATGAGCTGAAGCGGCAGGAAGCGGCTCTGCTGCAAGATCAGGCCCGCCTCAGAGAGCTCTACGCGGCTGCGGTGGCCAAGGCACAGGAATATCTGGGCTGAGGGCTATAACCCGCCGGGCAGGGGGAATTCCCGGTCGGGATCGGGACTGCTGAGTTCCTGCACCTGCGTGGCACCCCGCTCTTTTAGGTAGGTGAGCAGTTCACTGACCAGATACTCCGGCACCGAGGCCCCGGCCGACACCCCCACCTGAGTGGCGCCCTCAAGCCAGCCTGCCTCAACCTCGGCCGCATCATCCACCAGATAGGAGCGCGCCCCCTCGCGTTGCGCCACCTCCCGCAGACGGTTGGAGTTGGAGGAATTGGCCGAGCCCACGATGAGCACCACCTCACAGCGCTGTGCCAGGGCGCGCACGGCATTCTGACGGCGCTGCGTGGCCGTACAGGTGTCATCGGCCTTAGGCCCTTTGATGTGGGGGTAGCGCTCGCGCAGGCGCCTCACCGTCAGGGCGGTCTCCTCCACCGAGAGCGTGGTCTGGGTGGCGAAGATGGCTCTCTCCCCGTCCAAAGCGAGCTCATCGACCTCCTGCGGAGTCAGCAGTACGTGCACCAAAGCCGGATCGCCTGTGTACTGCCCGATGGTGCCGATGACCTCCTGATGACCCTTATGGCCGATGACCACGGCCTCCAGACCTGCTGAGGCGGCCTTGTTCATTTTGCGGTGAATGCCGCTGACCACCGGACAGGTGGCGTCGATGACGGTAAGCTGCCGCGCCGCCGCCTCACGCTCGATATCCTTGCCCACGCCGTGCGCCGAGAAGATGAGCACGCTGCCGTCGGGCACTTCCTTTAAGTCCTCGACGAACACGGCGCCCTGCTCTTTTAAGGCGGCGACCACGTGGCGGTTGTGCACCACCTCATGCAGCACGTAGACCTCGGTGCCCCGGTAGCGTTCCAGGGCCTTTTCCACCGTGCTGATGGCCCGGTGCACGCCCGCGCACATGCCTCTGTCCCCGGCGAGCAGAACACTGAAGCTCATGAGGACTGTCCGGCCTTCTCGGGGCTCTTGCGCTCAAACAGGCTTTGCAGCACCAACAGTCCCGCGCCGGTACACACCGCGATGTCGGCCACGTTGAAGGCCGGGTATGACCAGTAATAATCAGGACCTCTGAGGTAGAAGTGCAGAAAATCAACCACATGACCCAGCACCACCCGGTCAATGAGGTTGCCCAGTGCCCCGCCTATGACCAGGGCCACCGAGAGGCAGGTCCAGAACTTAGAGCGGGAGAGCCTCAGGAGATACCACACCAGGACGGCCACAATGATCACCGCCGTGGCCATGAAGAGGTAGCGCTGCCAGCCTCCGCGGTCGGCCAGAAAGCTGAAGGCCGCCCCCTCGTTGTAGACGTGCACCAGACTGAAGAACGGCAGCAGCTGCCAGCCGCTGCCGCCTGCCGGCACACTGTGGACCACCAGATACTTGGTGAGCTGATCGAGGATCACCACCACCGCACTGCAGATAAGGTAACGGCCCCCGTGGGCGGAATTAAGTCTCATCAGGCAAAACGCCTCAGCTCGCCTAGGGCCTCGGTGATGTTCTGCACGCAGCGGCGGCACAGCGTGGGATGAGCGGCATCCTGCCCTACGTCCTCCTCATAGTGCCAGCAGCGCTCGCATTTTTGCGCTGCGGACTTGCTTACCGTGAAAGCGCACTTAAGTCCTTCGGCCACGACAGCCTCGGCCGGGGCGGGGGCATCGCTCAGGACCGTCTTGGAGGTAATGAGCACGAACTTGAGCTCATCGCCTAACTGCACCAGATCATCCTTAAGCTGTCCTGAGGTATAGACAGTGAGATTGGCCTCCAGCGAGCCGCCGATGATCCCCGCGTTGCGGGCGCTTTCCAGGGCGCGGTTGGCCTCGTCACGGAATTTTAAGATACGCTCCCAGTAGGCCGAATTGAAGGGCGAGCTTTCATCCAACTCGCGCAGCCCCTCAAACCAGCGGGAGGTGAACACGAACTCCTCACGCTCCCCCGGCAGAGCCTGCCAGGCCTCCTGCGCGGTAAAGGACATGATGGGCGCCATCCAGCGCAACAGCGCCTCGGCGATGAGATAAAGCGCGCTCTGACAGGAGCGGCGGGCCAGTCCGGTGGCGCTGGCCGTATACTGCCTGTCCTTGATGATATCCAGATAGAAAGAGCCCAGCTCGATGGAGCAAAAGCGCATCAGAAGCTGCACTACCATGTGGAAATCGTAATTGTCATAGTAGGCGATGAGCTGCTTTTGCGTACGCGCGGCCAGCGACACGGCCCATTTGTCCAGCTCAACCATCTGTTCAAAGGGCACCAGATCGGTCTTGGGATTGAAGCCGTTTAGGTTGGCCAGCAGAAAGCGCATGGTGTTGCGCACACGGCGGTAGGCATCGGAGGTGCGTTTGAAAATATCGTGCGAGACGGCCATGTCGCCGGTATAGTCGTTGGAGGCAATCCACAGCCTGAGCACGTCGGCCCCCAATTTGTCTATGACCTCCTGCGGGGCGATGACATTGCCCAAAGACTTGGACATCTTGCGGCCCTGCGCGTCCACGGTGAAGCCGTGCGTGAGCACCTGACGGTAGGGAGCGTGCCCGACCGTGGCGCAGCCTAACATCAGTGAGGACATAAACCAACCGCGGTGCTGATCGGAGCCCTCCAGGTACATATCCGCGCCGTGGCCGTGGAACTCAGGACGCTGCGCAACCACGGTAAAGCTGGTCGAGCCCGAGTCAAACCACACGTCCAGGGTATTGGGATCCTTGTGGTAGTGAGCGGCTTCCTCGGGACCTACCAGATCCTCCACGCTCAGATCCCACCAGGCCTGAATGCCGCGAGACTCCACGGCCTGAGCGACCTTCTCGATGAGCTCGGGAGTGCGGGGATGGATCTCGCCCGTGTCATTGTTGATAAGTACGGCACAGGGCATGCCCCAGGTACGCTGACGGGAGATACACCAGTCGGTACGCTGCCTGACCATGGCCTCGATACGGTTCTGGCCCCAGGAGGGGATCCAGCGCACCCCCTTGATCTCGCTTAAGGCTTTATCACGCAACCCCTTGCCGTCCATGGAGATGAACCACTGCGCGGTGGCGCGGAAAATCACCGGTGTCTTGTGACGCCAGCAGTGCGGATAGCTGTGAGTTAAGCGGGTACTGTAGAGCAGCGCGCCTTTTTCCTTGAGGATTTTGATGATCTCGGGATTGGCCTTGAGCACGTTGACCCCCGGCAGCACTGGTGCGTCCTGCTTGTAGCAGCCGTCATCGCCCACCGGGTTGTAGATCTCGATGCCGTATTTGACGCAGACATTGTAGTCATCCAGACCGTGGCCGCCGGCGGTGTGCACGCAGCCGGTACCGGCCTCTAAGGTCACGTGCGCGCCCAGCACCACCGGCACCGTCAGATCCACAAAGGGATGCTTAAAGCGCAAATGCTCCAGTTCCTTGCCGCTGACGCTGTGCCCGAGCTCACGGTAGGAGGTGATCCCCGCCGTCTGCATCACTGAGGCGGCCAGCTCCGTGGCCATTAAAAAGCGCTCGGGTCCGGTGGGCAGCTGCGCTTCCACCAGCGAGTACTGCAGGTGCTCGTTTAAGCAAATGGCGCGGTTAGCCGGCAAGGTCCAGGGCGTGGTGGTCCAGATCACGCAGGAGAGCGGCCCTTCACCCTGCGCACCGAAGATGGCGGCAACTTTCTCCTCATCTTCGGCCTTAAAGCGCACATAGATGGAATCGCCCGACACATCCTGATATTCGACCTCGGCCTCGGCCAGCGCCGACTGGCAGTCCATACACCAGTACACCGGTTTTAGACCGCGCACAAAATGGCCCTTGTCAATGACCTGGCCCAAGGCGCGCAGCGTGTCGGCCTCGGTCTTGAAGTCCATGGTAAGGTAGGGGTGATCCCAGTCGCCGAGCACCCCCAGGCGTTTGAAATCCTTGCGCTGAGCGTCAATCTGGCTTTGGGCGTACTTGCGGCACTCCTCTCTGAAAGCGGCCGCATCAATCTTCTGCCCGGGCTTGCCCACCATGCTCTCCACCTTGACCTCAATGGGCAGCCCGTGGCAGTCCCAGCCGGGGATATAGGGAGAGTCGTAACCGCTCAGCGTCTTGGATTTGACGATGATGTCCTTGAGCACCTTGTTGATGGCGTGTCCGATATGAATGTTGCCGTTGGCATAGGGCGGGCCGTCGTGCAGGATAAAGGTATCGCAGCCGCGGCGGGATTCGCGGATCTTCTTATAGAGCTCACGCTCCTCCCAGTCCTTGAGCATCACAGGCTCGCGCTGAGCCAGATTGCCGCGCATGGGAAACTCGGTGTTGGGTAAATTCAAGGTACTCTTATAGTCAGCCATCAGTCAGTTCCTGCCAGGTTGCCGACCCCAGCGCAGCGCGACAGCAACGCGCGCGCCTCACTGCGGTCATGTTCCAGTTGTTTCGTCAGCTCATCCAAAGCCGCGAAGGTCCGCTCATCCCTGAGCCGGGCCACAAAGTAAATCTGTAAATGCGCTCCGTAGAGCGAGCCTTGGAAGTCAAACAAATTGACCTCCAAGGTCACCGGATGCTCAGGATGCGGCGCGCTCGGGCGCACGCCCACATTGGCCATGCCCTCATACACCCGCCCCTGCTCGTCGGCGACCAAGACGGCAAACACACCGCGCAGCGTGCGCAAACGCCGCCCCACGATGAGATTGGCCGTGGGAAATCCCAACTGCCGGCCGATGCCGTCCCCATGGCCCACGCGGCAGCTGATGCTGTAGTAAGCTCCCAACAGCTCGCGGGCCTGCTCAAGCTGTCCTCGCGAGAGCAGGGAGCGCAGCAGACTGCTGGAAATGCGCTCCCCTTGCCACAGGCATTCCGTAACCTGCAAGGTCCTGATGCCATAGACGGCACAGTTATCCTTCAGGCATTGATAATCCCCGCGTCCTAGGTAGCCAAAGTTAAAGCGGCTGCCCACGGTGACGCTGCATGCATCAAGACGCTCGTGCAAGAGCTTTGCGACAAAACGCTCGGGCTCCAAAGAGCTTAAGGCGCGGTCAAACTTGAGGCAGAACACCAGATCCACACCCAGGGCGGCAAAGCAGCTTAATTTGTCACGCAGGGAGTAAAGCCGCTGCGGGGGTGTGGGGCATAAATATTCCAGTGGCTGCGGCTCAAAGATGAGCACCGCCCCGTTGCAGCGTTGCGCACTGGCCTGCTGCAGCATCTGCGCTATCACCGCCCGGTGTCCTGCATGCACACCGTCGAAATTGCCGATGGCCAGCGCCACAGGACCTTGAGGGTGATAATCGTTAAGGTGCCTGACCAGCCGCATAACCCAAACCTTGCCGTCTCTACGAAAACAGAGACATATTATAGCTCAGTTTGGTTCTTTTACGGAAAAAGAACGGGGACAGGAGGTTGTTACGCTCGAACAAAAGCAAACTCTTTCAAAGGGTTAGAATGCCATTTTCGCAAATGGCGATTTGTGTGCACACAAGCCTTAAAAAATGCTAGAATATTGCGCTCAGAAACCACGTGGTTTCCCGTGATGCAAGATTGCTCAGTAAACAAAGTTCAAAAGAGATTTTAGGAGCCGCAAGTGCCAAACATCAAATCTGCCAAGAAGCGCGTGGTAATTGCAGAGAAGGCCCGTCAGCGCAATGTCGCCGGGCGTTCTAAGATGCGTACCATGATCAAGAATGTCATCAAGACCGTCGCCGCCGGCGACAAAGAGGCTGCCAAGGCTGCCTTCATCCGCGCCGAGTCGGTGCTCGACAGCA
Source organism: Succinivibrio sp. (assembly GCA_017469335.1). Classification (GTDB taxonomy): domain Bacteria; phylum Pseudomonadota; class Gammaproteobacteria; order Enterobacterales; family Succinivibrionaceae; genus Succinivibrio. The sequence continues at coordinate 17,057 of JAFUGP010000073.1, forward strand.
GCGTGGGCAAGGGTCTTATTCACAAGAACAAGGCCGCCCGTCACAAGAGCAAACTCTCCGCTCTGGTCAAGGCCATGGGCTGAGTTTTCACTCTGCCCTCCCCAAAATCCCGCCCAGGCGGGATTTTTTATGCCTCAAAGCGGATGATCTTGGCAAAAAAAGACGGCTGTGGGATCGCTCCCAAGCCGCCACACAATATAGGTTGTGCACCTAATTCACACATGCAACAGAGCCACCAGAATTTGCTTGCAACTACTTTCGGAGAACCAAAGTTAGTCTTAGGTAACTCATATTAGCATATGCTAACTCAAGAGTAGGCCACATGCAACACCTCCAAATAAAAATCTTCCGCACTCTTCTGCAACCACTTGAAAATAATAAAAAATAAAATGGAAAAGGAGTCATTCTCAGACTCCTTTAAGTGCTGCTGCGGCCCTGGAATTGGGCCTGGGTCGGGGCTACTGGTCCTGAGTTTTCTGCCGGGCGGGCGGAAATTCTGCCAGTACCTTGCTGAAGGGGATATTGACGTAGCCGTTGATGATCTCAAGACCGATGAGCTTTTCCAACTGCTCATGGTCATCTGAGGTAGAGGTCAGCAGTTTGAAAATGGTGCTCACCATCAGTTCCATATCGGTCTTGACCGTACCGGTCAGCATACCGTTATCAATGGCAGCCAACGCCGCCGGCAGTGCATCGATGCCGAACACTGGGACATAGCGGCTGGGCTCGCCCTTGTTGTAGCCTAAGCTCTGCAGGGCATTGATGGCACCTAAGGCCATGGAATCGTTATTGCAGAGCACCAGCTCAATATTCTCAATGCCCTCGCGCTCAACCACCCGTTTGAGGGAAGTGCGGGCCTTTAAATAGTTCCAGTCGGCGTAAATGCTCTGCAGATTGTTGAACTCGATGCCGTGACTGGCCAGAGTGTTGAGAGCCTGTTTGCTGCGGGCATCAGTATCCTGATGAATAGCCTCGCCCTTGATGAGCACCAGATCGATCCTGCCGTTATGGTTTTTGTCATACTCGGGATGAGCCTTGAAAAACTCCGCCACCATCTCGCCTTGCATCACCCCTGCCTGCAGGGGGTCGGTACCCACATAAAAGGCCCGCGGGTAATCGGTGACCGTGGAGTTTTCGGGGATACGGTTGAAAAACACCACCCTGCCGCCGTAACTGCGCAACTGTTCGATGGTTTCCTTGGCGTAATGGGTATCAACCAAATTGAGGATCAGCGAGCGCTTAGCGTCAAAACACTCCCGCAACTGCGAGCGCTGCAACAGGGAGTTGTCACTGCCGTTGATGTAGGTGAGCTGATAACCGTTCTCGGCGCCGATACGCTCTAAGATACTGTTGAAATTATTGATAAAGGGGTCGGTGATTGAATAGTAGTAGGCATACAGAGGCTTCTTCTCGTCAACCTCCTCTACGGCTACCGCCTGAGCGTTCAGCGCTGATACACCCACAGACAGCCCCAGCGCCAGTGTCTGCCACCTAAGTGATGCTGCGGCAAGTTCCTGCACCATTTTGAGCATGTTAATCATGTTGTTCCCTCAGCGATATCCGCACTGCTGCCGGGCAGGCATGCCCACCGGCATCATCTGCGATTGTGAGCCTATTTAGGCTGAATTTCAAGCCGCAAGGCCCACTGCCTGGGCTCGCTACCTTTTTTGGTGACAAAGCTCTGCCCCAACGCCAGCGCCTCGCCGCTGTGAGTATCCTCGATAACACACTCTTTGGCGCGCTCCCACCAGGGGATCTCGTACTCGCCGAACAGCTTTTTGAGCTCACGGGGGTGCACACGGGTCTGAGGATGCAGTTTTAAGCTGCCCGGAGCCCCAAACCACAGCATCACCTCCGGCGTGTCGGTGTAAAAACAAAGCTCCAAGGTTCCGGGCGCGACAGCGCTCCCCTCAGCAGCCTTTACTGCCACCAGGGTATAGCGCAGTTCTCCCAGCGTAAGACTCTCCCCTGCCTGCAGTCTGTAGCGGCCGGGAGGGGGCGGCCGGTATCCCGCCACAAGATAGAGCCGGTTTTTGAAGCGTCTTAAAAACAAAGACCCTATCTTCAGTGAGGTGTGCTGATCGGCACTGCCCCGGCAGAGGATAAGCGCGGCCTGCAGGGTGTTATAGGAGACCGTGTCCTGACCTGCCTCCTCCAAGTAGAGCTTGAGCAGCATCAGCAACAGGGGTTCGTCATCTAAGGGTGCTGTGGTCAGGGACAGGGTACGCTTGGTAAAGTCCACGCATTGTGCCGCAGCCGCGCGCGCCTGACGCAGGGCAAGTTCATGCTCAAAACCGCACAATCTGGCACTGCGCCGCAGACTGCCGTCAATGCCGGGAAAGCGCTCACGCAAAAGCGGCAGTACCTTAAGGCGGATAAAGTTGCGCTCAAACTTTAAGTAACTGTTGGAGATGTCATAGACAAAGTCATAGCCCAGCGCCTGCAGGATCTCCTCGATCTGTGCCTTATCAAGACCCAGCAGAGGTCTTAAAATAACGCCCCGCGCATCATGAGTCACCTCGCGCATCCCCGAGAGACCGCCCGGTCCCGCGCCGCGCTTTAACATCAACAGCACATTCTCGGTCTGATCATCGGCCTGATGGCCCAGCAGAAGCGCAGCTCCCTGAGCGGCGCTTAACAGGGCGCGATAGCGCTCCTGACGGGAGGCATCCTCCGGAGATACCCCGTGGCCGTAGACGATATGCAATTTAGGAGTGGTAAGCGGCACCTTAAGCTTGCGGCACAGTTCCTGACAATGGGCCAGCCACAGAGGATCATCGGCGTCCAAGCCGTGGATGCAGTGCACCGCCGAAAGAGCGCACCCAAAGAGAGTGCGCGCCGCACAGCCCACCAACAGGGCTAAAGTGGAATCGGCCCCGCCGGAGAGACCCACCACCAGCGCGGTGCCCGGCACGGCCTGATTGATGCGCGAGGCCAGCTCATCCACTAGCTCCCGCGCCTTTGCCGCTAACAATATCCGTACTTCATCAGACGCAGATAACGCTGTTCGATGAGCCTGTCAGACGGCAGGTTCAGCAGTTCGGTAAGATCTCCGTAAATCTTAAGCTTCAGGGCCTCCGCGGCCGCATCGTAGTCACGGTGGGCCCCGCCTAAGGGCTCCTCCACCACCGCATCAATCAGCCCTAAGGACTTTAACTTATCGGCGGTGAAATTGAGCGCTTCGGCTGCCAGCGGAGCCTTATCGGCGCTCTTCCACAAAATGGAGGCGCAGCCCTCCGGGGAGATGACCGAATAGGTCGAATACTGCATCATATTGACCCGATCCCCCACACCGATGGCCAGCGCCCCGCCGGAGCCGCCCTCACCAATCACGGTGCAGATGATGGGCACGCGCAGATCTGACATGAGCTTTAAGTTCTCGGCGATGGCGCCCGACTGTGAGCGCTCTTCGGCGCCGATGCCGGGATAGGCCCCGGGGGTGTCGATGAAGGTCACCACCGGTATATGAAAACGCTCGGCCATCCGCATCAGACGCATGGCCTTGCGATAGCCCTCAGGACGCGGCATACCGAAATTGCGCAGGGTGCGCTCCTTGATGTCACGCCCCTTCTGCTGACCTATCACCATCACCGGCAGCCCGTTTAAGCGGGCCAGACCGCCCACGATGGCCCGGTCATCGGCAAAGGCCCGATCGCCGTGCAGCTCGCGGAAATCCGTGAACATGCGGCCCACGTAATCAAGGGTATAGGGTCTTAAGGGATGACGGGAGAGCTGGGATACCTGCCAGGCAGTCAGCGAGGCGAAAATCTTCTTGGTCAGCGCGACGTTCTTTTTCTGCAGCGACTCGAGCTCTTTGGTGATATCCACATCACCCACAGTGGCGCTCAGGCGCTTGAGCTCTTCGATATGCGCGAGCAGATCGGCAATGGGGCGCTCGAATTCCAGGTATTCTATGGCGTTGCTCATTAACTATCACAGCATCAAGGCTTCGGGACTATCCCGCCTGATGCTGCCTCCTGTGGTGCAGTACACTCAGGCGTACTGCAAGTGAAAACGCATGCAGGCAATTTACTACATAAGGCCGGAAAATGCCATGAGCAAGACGTCATATTTGCTCACACAGCGTGCCCGAGCGCACGGCCATCAGTAGCGTCAATATGCTAAACTCATACCTCACCGGTGCTGACAGTAACTCTCTGCCGGAGCATAGATTGCCAAAACTCAAGGATTTAACTGCAAAGGAGCTTAGAAATGTCCGATGAAATCAGGGATGCCTACAAACTTCAGCGTGAGACTGAGGGAGCACAGCTGCATCTGTTCGGCGCCACTCATGATCTGCAGGGCTATCACTTCGACGACAAGTCCCTGTGCGGCGTACAGACGATTGCCGCCGGCAATTGCGTGGTTGACGAGGTGATCAAGTTTGAGGCTTACCATTTCAAAATGGACAAACTGGTACTGGGCGTGCGCGATCGCTGTGTGGCCATCGGCGGCTCCATGTGCCCGGAGTGCGCCAAGAAACTGGCTCATCTCATCAAAAAATAGCCGCAATCCCGCAGCCTGCGGGGCCGTCCTTCTCCTCACTGCGCCGTGCCTTTGTGCCGGCGCTTTGCTTTGCAACGCCCTATCTTAGAGCCTAATGGGCGTCCGTGCCGCCCAAAATGCCGCGCTCCACGGCCAGCTCCCGCACCGGACCGTAGCTCAGACGGTACTCAGGTAACAGGGGCAGCGTGCGCAACAGCTCCAAATGCGCCTTGGTGGGATAACCCTTATGCCTGGCAAAACCGTACTCGGGATGCTGCCTGTCAAGCTCATACATCTGCCGGTCACGTTCCACTTTGGCCAGAATTGAGGCTGCCGCTATTTCGGCGACCTTGGCATCGCCCTTGACCACCGCCTGAGCGCGCAACGGCAGCTGCGGCGGGATCCGATTACCGTCGACCAGCATGAGATCGCAATCCCGGCCCAGGGTCTGTACCATGGTCATATAGGCCCGCCGCATGGCCTCCAGAGCCGCGTGCAGAATATTGAGTGAATCAATCTCCCGCGGAGTGCACTGCCCCACCCCGTAGGCGCGGGCTTGCTCCTTGATAACTGGCTCCAGTGCCTCACGCTTTTTCTCCGTAAGCTTTTTGGAGTCATTAAGCCCCTCAACAGGCCTGTGAGGATCGAGCAACACGCAGGCGGCTACCACGTTTCCCATCAGAGGTCCGCGACCGGCCTCATCGGCACCGCATACCAGAAAAGAGACAGGATCAAGAGGATAGGTAAAAGCTAACAGCGGCATGGACAGTACCTTGGGGGGCAATCAATTGAAATTGGGGGAGTGAAAAGTGTGAATCGGACCTGTCTCAGACAAGTGCGGCACTCGGTATCAGAGCTGCCTGACGTTGCCAAATTTAGGCTCGGTCTTGCTGCTGCCCAGATCAGCGTCCGCAGCAGGCAGCGTGATCTCAGGCTCGATGTCATTCTTAAAGCGCCCCTCCCCGCCATCTCGACCGACACCAACCTTAGCTGCCGCGTCACGGGAGGCCTGGGCTTTTTTGATCACTTCAAACACCGCGTCGGCGGCCAGTTCATCGGAATTGCAGCTCATGGCGTTGTGCACGCGCTCAAAATCTCGCTTCATCAACAAATTATCTGAGTTCAAAAGCGAGAACATCTCCTCGGCCAGGGCCTGCGGAGTGCAATCATCCTGGATAAGCTCCTTGACTATGGTGCGCCCGGCAATTAAGTTGGGCAACGAAAAGGTTCTGATTTTGAGCAGTCTGCGTCCGATGGCCGCGGTCAGGGAGCTTACCTTGTAAGCCACACAGAAAGGCCTTTTGAGCAGCATGGTCTCCAGGGCGATGGTGCCGGAGGTCAAAAGCAGCGCGTCACAGGAGGTAATGACGTCACGGGTATTGCCCACGTAAACCGTGATGGAGAGATCCGGGGCGTTGTCCAGCCAGATATCCTTGACCTGCGAGGCGAGCTCATAGGTGGGTACGGTGGAAACAAACACGGTATCTGGCATCTTCTGTCTTATCAGACGCGCTGCCTGAGTATAGACCGGGAGCATACGGGCAATGACCGAGGCACGCGAGCCCGGCAGCACCCCCATGATCTTGGTCTGCGGCAACTTGATGGGGTCCACCGAGGTGCGGTAGATATCGATGCGCTCGCGCGCCGCACCCACATCGTTCTCCATGGGAATGGCATTGGCCAGGAAATGACCCACATAAGTGCAGGGCAGCTGATGGCGGTCGTAGAAATCCTTTTCAAAACGCAGCAAAGCCAACACCATGTCGCAGGCCTGACTGATTTTCTTGATGCGTCCTTCCCGCCAGGCCCACACCGAGGGACTGACGTAGTGCACCGTGGGAATACCGGCCTGCCTTAAGCGCCGTTCCAAGGTGAGATTGAAATCCGGGGCGTCGATGCCGATCATGACGCAGGGTTTCTCATGCAGCAAGGTCTTGCCCAGACGGCGTCTGATCCGCAAAATGGGCAGGATGTGAGCTACGACCTCGGTTAAGCCCATCACCGCCAGATCTTCTATACGGTACAGGGACTTGAGCCCGTACTGTATCATCTTAGGTCCGCCGATGCCGATGAAGGAAGCCTCCGGATCGCGGCGCATGATGGCCCGCATCAGGCCGGCCCCCAGGGCATCGCCCGAGAGTTCACCGGCCACCAAGGCATAAAGATGAGATTTGCGCTCGGCGCTCATCTGATGATCCCGCGACCGCTTTCCCTGAGGAAAGACAGCAAGGGCTCAATGGCCGGCTCGCGCTGCGCCATTTCCTCCAATACGGGGATTGCCTCCTCGATGGTGTGATGATCCTTGTAGATGGCGTGATAAGCCTTGAAGATGGCGCTGATGGTCTCGCGCGTAAAGCCGCGCCGCTGCAGACCCACCTTGTTGATGCCAAAGGGCTTGGCATAATGCCCGGCCGCCATCACATAAGGCGGTACGTCCATATTGAGCGCCGCCATGCCGGCTATGAAGGCGTGACAGCCCACCCGGCCGAACTGATGGATGGCCGCCAGCCCGCCGAAAATCACCCAGTCATCCACGGTGACATGTCCGGCCAAGGTGGCGTTGTTCGCGAAGATACAGTGACTGCCGATGCGGCAGTCATGCGCCACATGGGTATTGACCATGAACAGGTTGTTGTTGCCCACAATGGTGGTGCTGAGCCCCTGCACGGTGCCGCGGTGCATGGTGCAGTGCTCACGGATGACGTTGTCATCGCCGATGGACAAGGTAGTGGGCTCGCCGTTGTACTTGAGATCCTGACAGCCTTCGCCGATGGAGCAGAACTGATAGATGTGGTTACGCCTGCCGATGGTGGTGGGTCCGCGGATCACGCAGAAGGGCTCAATCACGGTGCCGTCACCGATTTTTACCTCTCCTTCAATGATCACATTTTCGTGGATCACCACATCTTCACCGAGCGAAACATCCGCGCCGATTTTAGCGGTGGGATCGACTTTTGCGCTGTTCGAGCTCATGTCCTTTCCTGCAACTTGTGAAGATTAGTGCTTAGCGCACATCAGATCGGCCACACAGCAGAGTTTGCCGTCCACCGAAGCCTCACCGTGGAAAGAGGCGATGCCGCGTCTCTCCTTGAAGTATTCGACATCGATAACCAGCTGATCGCCTGGCACCACCGGGTGCTTGAAGCGGGCGTTGTCGATGGCGGCGAAGTAATAGAGCTCGCCTGGATTGGGCTTGCCGACCATGGTGAAGGCGAGCACTCCGGTAGCCTGAGCCATGGCCTCCAGGATCAGCACACCGGGCAAAATGGGCTTGCCGGGGAAATGTCCCTGAAACCAGGGCTCATTGAACGACACGTTCTTGATGGCCCGCAAGGTCTTGTGCTCACCGGTGAGGTTGTAATCCACCACCCGGTCAATCATCAAAAAGGGATAACGGTGCGGAAGCAGATCCATGATCTGCTCAACGTTCAGCACATGCGCTCCCTCGGTTACCGCATCAGTCATTTGATACACCTCTACAGCTTATGCGCACATTTTACCTGTTAACTGGGCTCTTGGCTACTGTCTGCCCGCACAGGCAGCAAACCCTTGAGTTTCTGCTCTATCTTGCCGATCCGGCGATACAGGTCGTTCAAGTGCAGATAACGGGCCGTGGTCAGACGCCACTCCTTGTTGGTCTGGCACGGAATGCCGGACGAATAGGTGCCGGGCTCTTCGATGGAGCGCATGACCACCGTGTTGCCGGTAAGCGTCACGCCGTCACAGATCTTAATGTGGCCGTTGAGCACCGCCGTGCCGCCGATGATGCAGTAACGCCCGATGGTCACCGAGCCGGCGATGGTGGTCTGTCCGGCAATGGCCGTGCCGCTGCCGATGCGCACGTTGTGGGCGATCTGGCAGAGGTTATCGATGATCACGTTGTCCTCAATCACCGTATCGTCCAGCGCGCCGCGGTCTATGCAGGTGTTGGCCCCGATCTCCACATGAGAGCCGATCATGACCCGTCCGGTCTGCGGGATCTTCAGCCAGGTGCCCTTTTCGTTGGCGTAGCCAAAGCCGTCGCTGCCGATGACGGCTCCAGACTGAATCAGACAGCTCTGTCCTATCTGCACGTCGTGGTAGACCGTGACGTTGGGATAAAGCCTGGTGCCGCTGCCAATCCGGGAGTTCTGTCCTATGCTTACGCCTGAGGCCAGCTGCACATTATCCCCTATCACCGCGTGCGGCCCCACGAAAACGTGGGGGGCCAGAGCCACGTTCTGCCCCAGCGTGGCGGTGGGATCCACGTAGGCCAGAGGGCTTACCCCCGTGGCCAGCGGCGGGGTCTTGTCCAACAGCTGCGCGACCTTGGCAAAGCCCACATAGGGATCCGGCAGGATGAGCACATTGCCCGTGGCATGCTCGGCATCTGCCTCCCTGACGATGACCGCACCTGCCCGGGCCTTGGCAAGCGCCTCACGGTAACGCTCATCGGAGAGAAAACTGATCTCATCGGGACCTGCGGTCTCAAGGTTGGACACGCGCACGATGTCGACGCTGCCATCCCCGCGCAGCTGCGCGCCCAGGTGACTGGCTATATCCTCTAAACGCATGCTTACTTACCTTTGCTGTTGCCTGTGCCCTTGCCCGAGCTCTTGCCCGCATCCTTATGCTGCTTGCTGACGCGGTCAATCACTTCCTTGGTGATGTCCACCACCGGCGCGGCATTGACCACCGCCTCGCCCTTGAGCACCAACACCAGGCCGCGTTCCTTGGCGATGTTGTCCACCGCCTGCTGAATGAGCTTGCCCATCTTCAGCTGCTCTTCCTGACCGCGTTTTTGGAAATCCTCCTGCAGGGCTCGGGACTTGAAGTTGAGATCGGCCTGCATCTGCTCTAGGCGGCGCTGCGTTTCCACCAGTTTGTCGCCCTTAAGCCCCGGCAGGGTTTTCTCCAGGGCCTGACCCTCCGTAGAGAGTTTTTTAAGCTCCTCCTCCCTAGGCCCGAATTCCTTGTTCAAGGCCGCCTCGGCATCCTTGGCCTGGGGGATGGTGAGCATGGCATAGCGCACGTTGATGACCCCGATGGGCGGAATGGCGGCACTCGCCGCCGGGGCCTGATCCTCGGCTAACGCCGGCTGCGAAAGAGCGGACAGCGCCGCAACCACGGCGAGCATTAATTTGGCTTTCATTGCAAACTCCTAAATTTAGAAACTTCCACCAATATTGAAGTTAAACATCCTGGTATCGTCACCCGAGTACTTCTTCACGGCCTTGGACAGCGAGAAGGACAGCGGTCCCACCGGCGAGATCCAGGTCAGAGCCACGCCCACGGAGCTGCGGTACTCACCGGGATCGTCGTACTTGATGGGATAATTGTTGCTGCGGGTGTCCCACAGGGCACCGGCATCATAGAAGAAGGAAGAGCGCACCTGAGCGCGGTAGGCCTCGGCCACGAACGGGGTCGGTACAAAGAGTTCCACCGAGCCGGCCCAGAAAGCGTTGCCGCCCACCGCCTTGTCGGACTCGTTGGCCGTGGAGCAGGAGGCGTTGGAGCAGTACAGGGCCTTGGGACCGATGCTGTTGTGATCAAAGCCGCGCAGCCACTGTGAGGAGCCCAGATAGAAGTTGTTGTAGAAAGGCAGCTGCTGCCGCTGGCCGTTCTTGTTGCCGTAGCCGTCGCCGAAGCCCACGCGACCGCGCAAACTGAACACCCACAGATGCTCACGGTCAAAAGGCAGATAGTGATAAGTCTCGGCGATGAGCTTGTAGTACTGGGTATCCGACGAGGGAATGGTCGCCATGGCGGTCAGAACCTGCTTGTTGCCCGCGGTGGGGAACACGGCACGGTCCAAGGCGTTATGGGTGAGCGTGACCGAGAAGGTATAATCCAGAAACTTGCCGCGCCGATCCGTCTTGCCGTATTGAGACCAGAAGCGCTCGGCCTGGGCAAAGCGCGGGCCGCGGTTTTTGATGGTATTGTGCTCTAAGCCCACATCATAGTTGATGCTCCAGTTCTCGTTGATGGGGTAGCCCGAGAAAATGTCAAAACCGATGGAGCGGTTGTCATAATCGACCACGTCGTCGTCATCGCCGCTGTAGTTATCGTAGAACACGCGGCCGCCCAAGCTTATCTGATCGACCGTGAAGTAGGGATCGGTGTAAGAGACCTCCATGTGCTTGCGGTAGGAGTTTTCATAGGCCGAAATCACGCCGCGAGTGCCCCAGCCGAACATGTTGCTCTGGGAGATGGAGGCCTGGATCATGATGCCCGAGTCAGTGCCGAAACCGATACCTCCCGAGATGGACCCGGTGGGCTGCTCCTTGACGGTGGTCTCAAGATTCACCACGTCCCCGGTGGTGCCGGTGGGCTGGATCTGCATGTCGACCTTCTCAAAGAAACCGGTGCGGTTTAAGCGGGTTTTGGAGGTGTCCATGGCCTCGTTGGAAAGCCAGGTGCCGTCCATCTGCCTCATCTCCCGGCGCACCACGGTGTCGTCGGTCTGAGTATTGCCCTTGATAAGCACCTGACTTACGTAAACGCGCGAACCCGGCTCAACGTTGAAATTGAGATCGACAGTGCGTTCGGCGTCATTGTAGATGGGATAGGCCCGCACGTTGGAGTAGGCATAACCATACTTGCCCAGGTAATCCTTCAGGGCATTCTCGACGGCGGTGACCTGGTGCTGCGAGTAGATCTCACCGCGCTGCAAGTCTACCAGAGACTGCATCTGATCGCCGTACTTGAGGGTATTGCCGGTGATGGCGGTGTTGCCCACGGTGTACTGCTCGCCCTCGTCCACCACAATGGTCAGATAAAGACCTTTCTTGTCGGGAGTCATCTCCACCGAGGTGGAGTCAATGCGGAATTTGACATATCCGCGGTCCATATAGTAAGTGCGCAGCGCCTCTAGGTCGGCAGTCAGTTTCTGGCTCTCGTACTTGCGCGACCCAAAAACATTCCACCAGGGCAGATCGTCACGCAGTTGCATCTGCGCAAGCAGCACCTCCTCGTCAAAGGCCTTGTTGCCCACGATGTTGATCTGCTGGATCTCGGCGGGCACGCCTTCATAGAACTCCAGCTTGACATTGACCCGGTTGCGCGGCAGTTTGGTCAGCACGGTGTTGATCTTGGCCTGATACATGCCCGCGCCGTGATAAAAATCCTCCAGACTCTGCTTGATGGCCGTCAGGGTCTGGACATTGAGCGCTTCGCCCGGGCGCAGTCCCTGCTGTTCGATGACCGGCTTTAAAGCCTCCTCGGAGATCTGCTTGTTGCCGGCAAATTCCACGCTGCCTATGGTGGGACGTTCCTGAACCTCAACTATCAGAGTCTCGCCGTCGCGGGCGAGCTGGACGGTCTCAAAATCACCGGTGGCGTAAAGCTGGCGCATGGCCTGGGTTACCTTCTCATCGGTGAGAGCCTCGCCGGGGCGGATGGGCAGTGCCAGCAGCACGGCGCCGCGGCTGACGCGGTTTAAGCCGTGAATTTCGATATTGCTGATGAGTTCGGCACCGGCGACGCTCTGCGTCACCAACAGGGCCCCTCCCATCAGCAAGGCGGCCAGACGCGCCCTGGTCTTACTGCATCCGGAGCGATGTGTTTTCGTGTCATGCCACCGCCGCGCGCTCAGGACTGCCCGTCCCCACCCACGGCACTCTTTGCTAGAAAAATCTTCACAGACAAATCTCATTTGGACGCCCGCTCACTCAAAACCAAACTGCACCTAAAAACTAATCCCGGCACCCTACAGGGCCCTGAGATCATTGAATACCGCCAGCGCCATCAGCGTAAGCAGTATGCCCAATCCCATCCCCGTCAGGATCACCTGCACCTTAGCCCCGGGTGCACGTCCTACCAGGGCCTCGTAGACAATAAACAGCAACTGCCCCCCATCCAGAACGGGAATGGGCAGTAAATTCAGAATACCCAAGTTTACACTAATGGCGGCCAAAAAACTTAGGAAAAACACGAAACCCACGCTGGCGCTCTGCCCTGCCCCCCGGGCAATGGCGATGGGCCCTGAGATGTTCTCGGCCGAGATGCTGCCGTCCAGCATTTTAACCGCGGCCGAGAGCACCAGCCTGGACATCTGGTAAGTATCCTTAAGCCCCTTGGTAAAAGCCTCAGGCAGGGGCAACTTCACCTCTTCGACAAGTCCCGGGATCTCCTGAAAGTCAGCGGAGATGCCCAACAGCCTCTGGGGACGCTTTAACTTTTTGTTGTACTGCACGGTGGGCACCACCTCGCTCTCATAGAGCTTGCCCTCACGCTCCACCACCAGTCTGACGATCTGCCCCGTACCCTCGTTAATCGCCGCCTGCAGTCTGTACCAGGTGGGGGTGGGAGTACCGTCTATGCTGATGATGCGATCCCCCGCCTTAAGACCGCCCTGCGCGGCGGGCGAGCGCTCCTGCACCGCTCCCACCACGTTCTCCAGCCGTCCCAAGCAGCGCCTTAACCCCAAAGTCAGCAGCGGATCGCGGCGGGGATTTAATTCATAGGCCGAGAGATCCAGGTTAAGCTGCCGCCTGGCGCCCTGGCCCAGCTCCGAGGCGACCGTCACCGGCACTGCGTCCTTCCCGGTCAAGGCGACCAGTTCCATCAGCACGTCCTGCCAGTTATTCACCTCTCTGCCGTCAATCTCAAGTAAGCGGTCATACAGTTCAAAACCGGCCTGCTGCGCCGCCGAGCCGGGCACCACGTCACCCACCACCGGATTGACCACCTGGATGCCGCCTAAGTTGATGCCGGTATAGAGGAGCACCGCCAAAATCACGTTGCACAGCGGTCCGGCGGCAATAATCAGGCCCCTCTTTAATGGGGACTTGGACTTGAAGGAGCCCTCCTCGGGGATTTCGCCGGGCTTTAACGGCTCGTTTTCGCCGAGCATTTTCACGTAGCCCCCCAAAGGCAGCGCGGAGAGCGCGTACTCACATCCGTCACGGCCGGTGCGGGACCACAGGACGCGTCCAAACCCCAGCGAGAAGCGCAGCACCTTGACGCCGCAGGCGCGCGCCAGTGTGAAGTGACCCAGCTCGTGCACGGCAATCAGAATGCCCAAAGCCACCAGGAAACACAGCAGATCCCACAGTACCGAGAGCATCAGCATTTCTCCAGCAAGCGCAGCGCCAATGTCCGGGCCTCGGCATCAAGACTCATGATGTCCTCCAGGCTGTAAGTCTCGTGACGGTACAGGCTCTCCACCACCTGACGGCACAGATTGCAGATCCCGTCAAAGGGCAGTTTGCCCGCCAAAAAGGCGGCCACGGCCTGCTCGTTGGCGGCATTTAGGGCGGTGGTGGCGCTCTGCCCGGTGACGGAGGCCTCCATGGCCAGTTTCAGGCAGGGAAAACGCCGCAGATCCGGGGCACAGAAACTAAGCTCCCCCAATGCGGCAAAATTAAGCGGCGCCACCCCGCTTGCGACCCGTCCGGGGTAGGCCAGTGCCCTGGCTATGGGAGTTTTCATGTCAGGAAGTCCCAGCTGAGCCAGCACCGCGCCGTCCTGGTAGCTGACCATCGAATGCACCACCGACTGGGGATGAATGAGCACCTCCACCTGCTCGGGCGCGGCATTGAACAGGTATCTTGCCTCAATGTACTCCAGTCCCTTGTTCATCATGGTGGCAGAATCCACCGTGATCTTGGGGCCCATGGACCAGTTGGGGTGACGCAGGGCCTGCTGCGGAGTGACGTGAGGGAGTTCCTCCAGGGGAGTATGCAAAAACGGTCCGCCCGAGCCGGTAAGCAGAATGCGGTGCACCCCGCAGCCTTCCAGATCGCAGTGCCCCAGGGTCTGCTGTGCACTTTCGGGCAGGGACTGGAAAATGGCGCTGTGCTCACTGTCTACCGGCAGCACCCGGGCCTTGCCGCGCTGCACCTCGGCAAAGAACAGCTGCCCTGACATCACCAGCGCCTCTTTGTTGGCCAGGGCTATGGTGCAGCCCCTGCCTGCCGCCTCCAGAATGGGTTTTAGGCCGCCCGCTCCCACAATGGCCGCCACCGCCACCGCGCCTTCGGCAGCGGCGGCGACCTCCAGTACCCCGTCCAAACCTGAGGCCACCTCGGTGCGCAGTTTGAGCGCTCCCAGACGATCCTTGAGCTCTGAGGCTGCCTGTACATCGGCCAGCGCCACTATCTGAGGCTTGAATTCCTCGGCCAGACTGACCATGGCCTCCACGTTCGAGCAGGCTGCGGCTGCCACCAAAGTGAACTTGGAGGGGTTGCGGCGCAACACCTCCAGGGTGCTTTGACCGATGGAGCCGGTGGCACCTAACAACACTACCTGACGCGTCATTTCAGTGCAGGATCCAGTTGAGCAGACAGTAGGAGGAGATAAAGGTGGGCAGTGCCGCCAGCTGCGAGTCAATGCGATCCAGCATCCCGCCGTGCCCGGGGAAGATTTTGCCCGAGTCCTTGATACCGGCTAAGCGTTTTAACATGCTCTCCACCAGATCACCTTCCACCGAAAAAATGATGGCCAGTATCCCGGAAAACATCAGCACCTGGGTATTTTCGGCATAGTTGCCGTACCACTGCAGTTTGGTGAAGATGTACAGTCCCAGCACGCCGGCCACCAGACCGCCTAACAAACCCTCCAGAGTTTTTTTGGGACTGACCGCCGGCAACATGGGGGTACGGCCGAGGAAACGGCCGCAAAAGTACGCGCCGCTGTCGGCGCACCACACCAGCGCCATCACCGACAGCACTACCAGCGCACCGCGGTAAAACTCGCGGTGGTAGAGAAAACTGCGCAGCACCAGCAGGCTCTCTAAAAAAGGCACCAGCATCAAAAGCCCCATGAGAGCCGTCAGGATGCGGTTTTCATGCCAGCCCAGCCATCTGGGATACTGCAGCACCAGCGGGATGCACCCCAGCCACACCAGCATGCCCGAGGCAATGATCGCATAGACGAAAGAGGGGATCCCCCCGCCTGAAACGAACTCCCCCGGCGGGGCGACGATAAAGAGTGCGCAGGCTGCGGCAGTGGCCAGGATGAGGAAGGGAATTTTGCTCTTAAATCCGAGCAGGGGTCCCATCTCCCAGGCTCCCACCATGTAAATGAGCAGCGCGCCCATGGTAAAGAAGGCATAGTCCGCCACAAACAGCCAGCACATGGCCGCCGAGAGCAGCACCACGGCCGTGATGATTCTGGTTCGCACTCTCACATCCTCCTTGAAACTTCGGGGCGTATCCCCCTGCTCTCACCGCCTCATTCTCGGTGCCCCCTCACCTGAGCCGAGGTCATGCCGAAGCGCCGCTCGCGCGAGGCAAAAAACTGCAACGCCTCATGCAGATCGTCCGCTCCGAAATCAGGCCAGAGAGTGGGGGAGAAAAACAGTTCGCCGTAGGCCGCCTGCCACAGCAGAAAATTGCTCAGACGCCTCTCCCCGCCGGTGCGGATGATGAGATCTACGTCTTCGGGCACCTGCAACAGAGAGGTAAAGACTGCCTCGTCGGGCGGAGCGGCCAGAGCGCTGTGCTCTGCCATGAGGCGGCACACCGCCTGCATGATGTCGGCGCGTCCGCCGTAGTTGGCCGCGATATTCAGACGCATGCCGCCGCAGGAGGCTGTGGCATCCTCAACCTCAGTGATGGCCTCACGCAGTTTATCCGGGAATTTGGCCACATCACCGACCACGCGGGTGCGAATGTCATGAGAGCGCAGATTGTCCTGCTCTGAGCGCAAGGTGCGCACAAAGAGACTCATCAGCGCCTGCACCTCGGCCTGCGGTCTTTTCCAGTTCTCGCTGGAGAAAGCGAACAAGGTCAGGATACCGATCCCCAGACGGGCCGCCTCCTCAACTGTTCTTCTGACGGCCAGCGCACCCTGCCTGTGTCCCAGGACACGCCCCAGGCCCCGCGCCTGCGCCCAGCGTCCGTTGCCGTCCATGATGATGGCCACATGATGCGGCAGGACGGAGTATGCTGCTTTAAGATGCTGATCCTTCATCTAAAAAGGACTCAGACCTCCATCAGCTCTTTTTGCTTGGCGGCAAAGAATTCATCCGCCTTTTTGATCGTGGCGTCGGTGAGTTTTTGCACTTGCTCCTCGCCGCCGCGCTCCTCATCCTCGGAGATCTCTTTTTTCTTCTGCAGATCCTTTAAGGCGGCATTGGCGTCGCGGCGCACGTTGCGCACCTCGACCTTGCACTGCTCCACCTCGCCTTTGACTATTTTGACCAGCTCCTTGCGGCGCTCCTCGGTAAGCGGCGGCAGCGGCACGCGGATCTCGGTGCCGGCCACGACCGGATTTAAACCCAAATCGGATTTCTGGATGGCACGCTCCACATCCTTGATGGCGTTGCGGTCAAACACACTGATCTTCAGCGTGCGGGCATCTTCCACATTTACCTGGGCGACCTGACGCAGCGGAGTGGGCGAACCGTAGTATTCCACCATGATGCCGTCCAGCAGCCCCGGCTGGGCCCGTCCGGTACGGATTTTCGCAAGTCTTTTGTCCAGCGAGTCCAGCGCACCCTGCATGCGCTTCTCGGCATCCTGTTTCACATCAGCCAGCATAATGAGCTCTCCTCTGTAGTATTCGTGTCCTGTCAGACGGTATTCAAGCCCCGGAGCCTACCACGGTGCCTTCGTCCTGACCTAGCGCGGCCCGGGCCAGAGCACCTGGCTTGTTCATGGAAAACACCCTGATGGGCATATTATGCTCCGAGGCCAGGGCGAAAGCTGTGAGGTCCATTACCTTAAGCTTTAAGGACAGCACCTCGTCAAAGCTCAGATACTCGTAGCGCCGGGCAGAAGGATCTTTGAGCGGATCGGCGCTGTAGACCCCGTCCACCTTGGTGGCCTTCAGCACCTGAGAACATTTCAGTTCCACCGCGCGCAGCACTGCGGCGGTGTCGGTGGTGAAGAAGGGGGAGCCGGTGCCGCCGGAGACTATGACCGCCTGGCCGCTTGAGAGCAGTTCACGGCCTAAGGCAGCCGAGTACTGCACCGTGATCGAGGGCAGGCCGTAAGCGCTCATGAGCGTGCAGGGCACGCCCTGCTTTTTGAGCTCCTCACGCATGGCCAGACCGTTCATGATGGTGGCCAGCATACCCATCTGATCCCCGCTTACCCGGTCAAACCCGGCCTCCTGCAGCGTGGCGCCGCGAAACAAATTTCCGCCGCCTATCACCAGAGCCGTCTGTACGCCCAGCTTATGGATCTCCGCGATGGCAGAGGCTGTCCTGGCGAGCACCTGCGGGTCAATGCCCACGCTCTCCTGACCGCCTAAGGCCTCGCCGGAGAGCTTCAACAGCACCCGGCGCAGGCTCTCATCAACAGCCATAGCTTCCCCCTTAAGACAACTTCACTCACAACGTTGGCCACGCCAGACTAGCGGGCGGCCGCCTGAACCTGGGCCTGCACCTCGGCAGCAAAGTCCTGGCTCTTTTTCTCAATGCCCTCGCCCACCTCAATGCGTTTGAAGGACACGGCATCGGCATGGTGCTCCTGGAGCAGCTGACCCACGGTCTTGGAGGGATCCTTGACGAAATCCTGTCCGGTGAGGGAAACCTCGCCGGTGAATTTCTTCATGCGGCCGGCAATCATCTTCTCGGCGATCTCCTTGGGCTTGCCGGACTGCATGGCAATCTCCAACTGCACCTGACGCTCGCGCTCCACCACCTCGGCGGACACGTCCTCGGGGTGCACGAAATCCGGCTTCTGCGCGCAGATATGCATGGCGGTGTCCTTGGCCAGGGTCTCGTCGCCGCCCTTGAGCACCGACACCACGCCGATCTTCTTGTTGGAGTGGATGTAGATACCCAAAGTTTCGCCCTCTTTGGCCTCAACGTAGACCAGACGGCGCAGCTGCAGGTTCTCGCTGATCTTGGAAACCAGCGCGGTCAGGGCCTCGGCCACGGACGAGCCGTTGCCGTAGTCGGCGCTCTTGACCTTATCCACATCGGCGGTGGTAAGTTTCAGGGCGATGTCGGCCACTTTCTGGGCAAAGGCCTGAAACTCTTCGTTCTTGGCCGCGAAATCGGTCTCGGAGTTGACCTCGGCTAAAACCACCTTATTGCCGTCGCGGGCCATGGTGATGATACCCTCGGCAGCGGTGCGGCCGGCCTTCTTGGCAGCCTTGGCGGCGCCGCTCTTGCGCATGGCATCGATGGCGGCTTCCATGTTGCCGTCGGCCTCAATGAGGGCCTTCTTGCAGTCCATCATGCCGGCGCCGGTGGCGTCACGCAGTTCTTTAACCATAGCAGCGGTAATGTTGGCCATGATTTTTTCCTCGCAATTCTCTAAAACAAGGCAGGATAACCTGCCTTGACATGTATAAGGGTGACAGACACGACTGTGCGTGCCCTATTGACATCAGATGCCGGGCTCTCAGGCCTCGGCGGGGGCAGCCTCGGGGGCTGACGCGGCAGTGTCGGCAGCAGGCTCGGCTACGGCAGCGCTCTCTTCCTCGCCGGTGCGCACCTGCTCGGCACGGGCGGCGTTGATGGCATCGGTCACACCTTTGAGATAAAGGTCCACCGCGCGGATGGCGTCATCATTGCCCGGGATCACGTAGCTCACGCCGCTGGGGTCGGAATTGGTATCCACCACCGCCACCACTGGAATACCCAGATTGTTGGCTTCCTTGATGGCAATATGCTCCACCTCGGCGTCAATCACGAACAGCGCATCGGGCAGACCGCCCATGTCCTTGATGCCGCCTAAGGAACGGTTGAGCTTGGAGAGTTCGCGCGTCAGCAGCTGTGCTTCCTTCTTGGTGAGTTTGTCCATGGTGCCGTCCTGAGTCTGGGTCTCCAGATCCTTCAGGCGCTTGATGGACTGACGCACGGTTTTCCAGTTGGTCAGCATGCCGCCCAACCAGCGGTGATCCACGTAGAACTGACCGCAGGAGAGCGCGGCCGGGCCGATCTTGTCGCAGGCGGCGCGCTTGGTGCCGACAAACAGGATCTTGCCGCGATGAGCCACCGTGCTGCTCAGGAAGTTCAGTGCTTCGTCGAAGCACTGCACGGTTTTCTCCAGATTGATGATGTGAATGCCGTTGCGCGCTCCGAAAATGTACTCTTTCATCTTCGGATTCCAGTAGCGGGTCTGGTGACCAAAATGCACGCCAGCCTGCAACATATCGCGCATGGAAACAGTAGACATAGATTGTTCCTCTTAAAGGGTTAAGCCTCCACCGCCGCGGCAAACCGACCTTGTTAAGGCACCCGGGTTCTGCCGTAACCGGACAGTGTGTGTTTTCCTGATAATACTCAAACTTCAGCAAAGCGCCGTGGGCACCCCTGAAGCTGCCAAATAAGGCTGCGGGCGCGTTCATTTGAATCTGACTCAAAATCCCCAGGTCCGCCGCCGTCTCGGGCGCGTATTATATCACGCCGTGCGTTTTTTTCACGACACCGCACCATCCCCGCCTTGAGCCTACAGGCAGCAGCGGGGGGGCCCGCCCGGAACGGCTCAAACTACTTTGACACTTTTTGTTATAATTTCATCCGTGCCGCATGCGGCACTCATGATCCCGGAGGCTTGAGCCTGCTGGGGTTCTTTTTTCATCTTAAACAGGAGCTGGCGTCTGCGGGTTTTCTTCAGAGAGAAGTGCCCGGCGATGCCTCACATGACATTATGAAATCGACAGTTATAGGTTTCCCCCGCATCGGCTTGCACCGCGAACTCAAATTTGCCACCGAATCGTTCTTCAAGGGCGAGAGCGGTGCCGAACAACTCCTGGAGCAGGCGCGCAAGCTCAGGATCGCCCACTGGCAGCTGCAGGAACAAAGCGGTCTGGATCTGATCCCCGTGGGAGATTTTTCCTTATACGACAATGTACTGGACACAGTATTGCTCTTAGGTCTGGTACCGGAGCGCTACAAGGCCCTGAACTTAAACGATCTGGGAACCTACTTTGCCATGGCCCGCGGCTATCAGGGCCAGGCCGGCGATGTCAAGGCGCTGTCGATGAAAAAATGGTTTGACACCAACTATCACTATATCGTGCCCGAGCTCGAAGACGGCATGCAGGTGACACTGCACGCCGACAATCTGCTCTCCCAGCTGGAGGAGGCCACAGGCGCCGTCAAGGCCGCGCTCCGGGTGGATCTCATCGGTCCTTTCACCTTCTTGAAGCTCGCCCACTGCACCGGAACCAAGAAAGCGGCAGATTTCAGTGCCGCTCTGGCAGACGCCTACGCGCAGCTGCTCTCCAAATTACAGGGCAAGGCCGCCTGGATCTCCTTTGACGAACCGGCCCTGGTCACCGATCTCACCCCCGCCGACCTTTCGCTGCTGCACAGCCTCTATATCGCCATACTCCCGGCCAAGGGCAACCTCAAGGTGCTCTGCCAGACCTATTTTGGCGACATCCGCGACAGCTACGCCGAGGTGGCGCTCAAGCTGCCCTTTGACGGCGTAGGACTGGATTTTGTGGCAGGCCGGCGCTCGTTTGAGCTCATAGAGCGCGATCCGCTGCCCAAGGACAAGGTGCTCTTCGCCGGTCTCGTCAACGGCCGCAATATCTGGCGCAACCGCTACGAGAACACCTTGAACACGCTGCGCCGCTTAAGCTCCCTGTCCTCTGAGGTGGTGCTCAGTTCCTCCTGCTCACTGCTGCACGTACCGCTCAGCCTAAGCGAGGAGAGCAAATTCGGTGCGGAGATTAAGAAACATTTTGCCTTTGCCTGCGAGAAGCTTACCGAGTTAAATGAACTCAAGACGCTTGCCGCCGCAGCCGATCCCGGCGCCGTGGCCGCCTTCAGGGACAATACGGCGCTCTTTACGGGTGAGCGTTTCACCCCCAACACCCAGGTGGCGCAGAAACTTGCACAGGTAAGTGCCGCGGATTTTCACCGTACCCCCGCACGGGTCGAACGGCAGAAACTGCAAAAAGCAGAGTTTAAGCTGCCCCCGCTGCCCACCACCACCATCGGCTCCTTCCCGCAGACCGCTTTGGTGCGCAAGGAGCGCGCTGACTTCAAGCACGGCCGCCTGAACCAGGAGCAGTACGAACAGGCCCTGCGCTCTCACATCACCGACTGCATCAGACTGCAGGAGGACATCGGTCTGGACGTGCTGGTGCACGGTGAGTTCGAGCGTAATGACATGGTTGAGTACTTCGGCGAAAAACTTGACGGCTATCTGTTCTCCCAGAACGGCTGGGTGCAGAGCTACGGCACCCGCTGCGTCAAACCGCCGCTCATCTGGGGCGACATCGCCCGGGTCAGACCGCTGTCGGTGGAATGGTCGGTATTCGCCCAGAGTCAGACCAAGAAGATAGTCAAGGGTATGCTCACCGGCCCCGTGACCATGCTCAACTGGTCCTTCCCGCGTGAGGACATCTCGCTTAAGGACAGCACCATGCAGCTGGCGCTGGCCATCCGCGAGGAAGTACTGGATCTCGAGGCTCACGGCATCCGCATCATTCAGATAGACGAGGCCGCGCTGCGCGAGAAACTGCCGCTGCGTCAGGAAGACTGGCACAGCGAGTACTTGGACTGGGCCATCCCGGCCTTCCGCTTCGTGTCAAGCGGCGTCAAGAGCACCACGCAGATCCACACCCACATGTGCTACAGCGAATTTAACAACATCATCAAGGACATTGATGATATGGATGCCGATGTCATCACCTTCGAGGCCTCCCGCTCGGATCTGACCGTGGTGGACGCCCTGAAGGCGGCCCACTTCGAGACCGAGGTGGGACCCGGGGTTTACGACATTCACTCCCCGCGCATCCCCAGTGTGGAAGAGATAGTGGCCGTCTTAAAACGTATTCTGGCCAAGCTGCCGATGGAAAAAGTCTGGGTCAACCCCGACTGCGGCCTCAAGACCCGCGGCAATCAGGAAACCGAGCCCAGCCTGCGCCACCTGGTAGCCGCTGCCCGTCAGGTGCGTGAGGGTCTTTAGGCGATGAGCGTGAATTCAGACTGGTCATTTGAGGTCTTTCCCCCCAAAGACGGAGATCTGGATCGGTTTGCGCCCGTGTTGCAGCGCCTGGGGGCGCTGCAGCCTGACTTCATCAGCGTCACCCGCGGTGCCGGCGGAGCAGGCGAGCAGATCCATGAACGTGCCGCGGCGCTCATTGCCTTATGCCGCGCCCAGCTCTCCTGTGCGGTCACCGCCCATCTGCCCTGCATTTATCTGACCCGCGCACAGGCCAAAGCGCAGCTTGACCATCTTAAGGAAGATGGTGTCAACCGCGTGCTGGCATTGCGCGGGGACCTGCGCGAGGATGCGGTAGGCAGCGGCGATTTTGCCCATGCCAGCGAGCTTATCACCTTTATACGCGAGCACTACGGGGACTATTTTAAGATTTACGCCGCCTGCTATCCCGAAAAACACCAGGAGGCCGCCTCATGGGAGAGCGACATAGCCGCGCTGTTGCACAAGGTTAAGTGCGGGGTTGACACCCTCATCTCTCAGCTGTTTTTTGACAACAGCTCTTTCTACCGCTTTTACGATGAGCTGCAAAGGCACGGGATGAGCGTGCCGGTAAGGGCCGGGATCCTGCCTGTGGACAATAAAAAACAGGTAGAGCGCATGACCTCCATGTGCGGGGCCGCCATTCCTGCCGCACTTGGGCAACTGCTCGAGCGCTACGGGGATGATCAGCTCTCGCTGCGTGAGGCCGGCTTGGACTATGCCCTGCACCAGATAGAGGATCTGCGCAATCAGGGGCAGCGCTGCGTGCATCTTTACACCATGAACAAGGCCGAAGTGGCCGAAAAGATCTGCAAAGCGTTCACCTAATCACCCCCTGCCGCGCTTTTTTGAGGGATCATGGAATTGTGCTGTGATCCCTTTGGTTTTCATGCAGTCAGCTCAATTGAGGATGCTATGGATATTACGCTGAAGTCAGCTGCGGAAATCGCCCAAATGCGAGAGGCCGGGCGTATCGCCGCCGGTGTGCTGGAGTTCATCGGACCGCATATGCTGCCCGGGGCCGTCACCTTGGAACTAGACGAGATGATGAATGACTACATTCAAAAGCAGGGAGCCGTCTCGGCCGATCTGGGCTATCACGGCTATCCGCGCTATACCTGCATCAGCGTCAACGAGGTCGTCTGTCACGGTATTCCCAGCACACACCGACTGCGGCGCGGGGATATCGTCAATGTTGACATCACGGTCATCAAGGACGGTATGCACGGCGACACCTCCAAGATGTTCATCATCGGCGAGACCTCTCTGCGCAGCCGCAAGCTCTGCGAGTGCGCACAGCAGTGCCTCTACGCCGGGATCAGGGAAGTTTATCCCGGGGCCGATCTTACGCAGATCGGCAATGCCATCCAGAAAATCGCCGACAAGGCCGGTTTTTCCGTGGTCAGGGACTACTGCGGCCACGGCATCGGACGCCATTTCCACGAAGATCCCCAGGTGCTGCACTACCGCAATCAGCAAAGTGTCATCCTGCAGGAGGGCATGACCTTTACCATCGAACCCATGATCAACGCCGGCACCTGGAAGTGCAAGATCAGCAAGAAGGACGGCTGGACCGTCACCACCGCCGATCACCAGCCCTCGGCGCAGTGGGAACATACCCTCGCCGTCACCGCCGACGGCTGCGAGATCCTCACGCTGCGCGGCGAGGAAAAAATACCGCAGCATGTGGTGAACCTGACCAAACACTAGCTCCCAAGTCCCGGACAGACGCGCGATGTTTGAGCCTATCTGTGTCCCCCGGCGCACGCTATATACCTCCCCCGAGCAGGACAAGCCCTTTGACGAGGAAAACTGCAACCTGCGCGATGTCAAGGCCTGCCGCAGTCTGCTGGAGCGCCATAAGGACTACCTGGCCGACCGTTTCGGCACAGGCTGCGAGATAGGGGCGCTGCTGCGCTGCCGCAGCGATTTTATGGACTCGGTGCTGCTGCGGCTGTATCGGAGTTTCGGCCTTGACCTGGAAGGGGATCTGGCCCTGGTGGCCGTGGGCGGCTACGGACGGCGGGAGCTGTTTTTGGGCTCGGACGTCGATCTGTTCGTGGTCTGCAACAATCCTCAGGATCCCCTGCTGCAGGAGCGCATCTCCTCCTTCATCTCATATTTGTGGGACATCAAGCTGCACTTAGGCTCGGCGGTGCGCTCCGTCTCCCAGACCATCGTGGAGGCGGCGGCGGACATCACGGTGCGCACCAACCTGCTGGAAACACATCTCATCGCCGGCAACGCTGCGGTCTATGAGGATTTGCTTAGAACTCTGGAGGAGCACGACAGCTGGTCGGCCGAAAAATTTTTTCAGGCCAAACTCGCCGAGCAGGTACAGCGCCACCACCAGTTTCGTGACACCATTTACGCCATTGAGCCGGACCTCAAAAACAGCCCCGGGGGTCTGCGCGATCTGCAGACCGTGCAGTGGGTGGCCACGCTGCACTTAAAGGTTCACTCCCCTGAAGATTTCTCCCGCGCCAATCTCCTCTCCGAGAGCGAGTACCTGGGGTTTAAGGAGGCCCGCGATTTTCTCTTTCAGCTGCGCTACGCCCTGCACTGTTTCTCCGAACACGACCGCCTCTCGTTGGATCTGCAAAAGGAGGTGGCCGCGCTCTTAGGCTATGATCCAAAAGAAGGCAACAAGAGCGTGGAGACCATGATGCGCGCGCTCTACCGCATCTGCCGCCGCGTGAGTTCCTATAACTATGTGATGCTGCAGGTGCTGGGCATTGACATAGGCGGCAGTTGCGCAGCCGGCGGCGAGCCCGTGTTTTTAAATGACTTTTTCGTGCGACGCGGGCAGTACCTGGACATTATCGATCCCGAGCTCTTCCGCAACGATCCCACCAAGATCATCAGCCTCTTCGCCACCATCGCCGCCACCCCGGAGGTGCATGAACTGCACTCCAATTGCCTGCGTGCCTTAAGGGAGAGCCGCGACGAGCTGGAATACTATCTGGTGGAATCGGCACAGTGCCGGCAGCTGTTCAAACAGCTGCTTTTAAACCCCGCCGACGTGCAGCGGGCCCTGCCGGCCATGCACCGCACCCGTGTTCTCTCCGCCTACCTGCCGCAGTGGCAGCGTATCGAAGGACTGACACAGTTTGACATGTTCCACCTCTATACGGTGGACGAACACACCATACGCGCTCTAAGCAGCATCGACGAACTGACCAAGAGCAAGGATCCGCGTTTTGCCCAGTTCAGAAAGGTGCACCACCTCTTGGGTGAGCCCGGACTGCTCCTGACGGCAGTCTTTCTGCACGATATCGCCAAGGGCCGAAACGGCCATCACGCCGTTTTCGGGGCTCAGGAGGCCGCCAATTTCTGTCAGCTGCATGCCTTTGCTCCCTATCAGACCGAGCTTGTCTCCTGGGCGGTGGCCCATCATCTGGATTTTGCCACCACCGCCACCAGGCGCGATTTAAGCGATCCTGAGGTCATCGAAAAATTCGCCGCCTTAGTGGAAGATGAGGAGCACTTAAACCTGCTCTACTGTCTGACCGTGGTCGACATCAACGCCACCAACGAGCATGAATGGTCTTCCTGGAAGGACAGCATCTTCAAGCAGCTCTACCTCGCGACATTGACCTTGCTGCATGAGGGAGGCGAAAGCCGCCACAATCACACCCTGCGCGCCAAGGAAAAACAGCAGCAGGTCTTGGAGCGCTGCCTAGGTCTCGGGCAGAAGCAGCTGCAGAGCTTTTTTGACCTGCTGCCGGTGCGCTATTTTCTGCATTACTCAGCCGACGACATCATCTGGCATGTACGCAATATTCTGCGCTATCACCACCACGAGCGCCCGCTTATCCTGTTTTCTCAGCAGGATCAGATAGGCACCGAGCTGTTGCTGTGGAATCAGCGCAGCGTCCCGGGGTTCTTCGGCTGTGTGGCCACCGCCATGACCCTGCGCAAACTCAACGTGCTCTCGGCTCAGGTCTTTCTGTCCGCCGACGGTCATCAGCTGTGCACCATCAAGTTCCAGACTCCCAAAGGTGCCAGCTTGGACAGCGACCGGCTGCATTCACTGAGGCTGTCCATTCTGGAGATGCTGCATCACGGTGCCTCCCTGCAGGACATCCCCGCGCCGAACAAACCCAACGTGTTCGGCATCCCCACCACGGTGACCTTCAATGACGGGAGCAGCAGCAATTACACCAGCGTGGAGATTTCCACTCTTGACACCCGCGGACTATTGGCTAAAATCGGCATTACTTTAGGACAGTGCGGCTGCCTGATCTCGGCGGCACGCATCACCACCACCGGCGAGCGGGCCGATGACTATTTCGCGATCACCGACGTCAAGGGCAAACCGCTTAATTCGCGCAAAAAAGAACAGCTTTACCAGAGACTGTGCGAGGCTTTGGGCAGCACGCCGCACAACCTGGGGCATTTAGGAACAACACTATGAGCGACAAGAAAATTTCGCAGATCATTGAAGAGGCTTTTGAGAACCGTTCGGCCATCACGGCCCAGAGCGTGAGCGAGGAAGTAAAAGAAGCCATCGAGACGGTTATCGCCGGACTGGATGACGGCTCGCTGAGAGTGGCCGAGAAAGCCGACGGCGAGTGGATCACCAATCAGTGGATCAAAAAAGCGGTACTGCTCTCCTTCCGCATTCATGACAATGTCATTACCCAGTACCCCGGCGGGGCCTATTACGACAAGGTACCGCTCAAATTTGACGGCTACACGCAGGAGCGCTTCCAAAAAGAAGGCCTGAGAGTATGCCCCGGCGCCGTGGTGCGCCGCGGCAGCTTCTTAGAGCCCAACACCGTGCTCATGCCCTCCTTTGTCAACATCGGCGCCCACGTGGGCTCCGGCACCATGGTGGACACCTGGGCCACCGTGGGCTCCTGCGCCCAGGTAGGCCGTAACGTGCACATCGCCGGCGGCGCGGGCATAGGCGGCGTGTTGGAGCCGGTGCAGGCCGGTCCCACCATCATCGAGGACAACTGTTTCATCGGTGCCCGCTCCGAAGTGGTCGAGGGCTGCATCATCGGTGAAGGCTCGGTGATTTCCATGGGGGTGTTCATCGGCAAGTCCACCCGCATCTACGATCGCACCACCGGGGAGATCAGCTACGGCAAGGTACCGCCGCGCTCGGTGGTGGTGGCCGGCAATCTGCCCTCCAAGGACGGCAAATATTCCATGTACGCGGCGATCATCGTCAAGCATGTCGACGAGAAGACCCTCTCCAAGGTCGGCCTGAACGAGTTGCTGCGTCAGGCCCAAGACGAGGCGGCCGCCCCGCTGTAAGCGTGCTGCCTTTCATCTTTGCAGGCCCCGCTGTGGCGGGGCTTTTGCTCAGGGGAGATTATCGTGTCTCAGGCGGCGCGCTGAGCTCTTCTGCAGAGGGAAGTTCCTCGCGGTAGTAATTCAAATTCAACAGCACCTGAGTCTGCAGCACCGCCGCCAGACCTAACACGAACTGAGCGCGCCACTGCTCTGTCTGTCCTGCCCCCTCAAGCTCGGCGGTATAGCGCTCTAACGCCGCATAATAGGCGCGCCACCCGCGATCTAGTTCAGTTAAGGTTCCGCGATCGGCGGCGGAGACTGCCCCTAAGGATTTGAGGCAGTTTTCCAGTGCGGTTTCGTATTGTTGCAACGCCCGCTGCGTCTCGAAGGCGCAGATATCATTATCCCGGCTCATCAGACACTGGCGCTGCTGCAGATACTGACCGTAGCCGTAGATCCGGTACAGCGAGAGCAGCGGCAGCTGCAGAGCACTCGGGGTGGGAGCGAATTTATCCTCTTCTGCGGATGCAGACCAACTCCCTCCGGCCTCACGCTCGTTGACGGGAGCGGGGGCGAACACCGAGCGCTGCCAGGCCTGACTAAAATCCTGCCACCTGCCCTGCAGCTCGGTAAAACTTGCCGCGCCCGTCAGGCCGCGGCTGCGCAGCCCGCTGTGGATTGCTGCAATGCAGTCCTCTGAGGCATGAAAGTACTCCTGAGCGCCGCTGCCCTCGAACACGGCGCACAACTCCTCCAAAGGTGCTCCGCTGACCGTGTGGCCGCCGTGTCCCTGCACAAAACGCTGTCTGAGGTCAAAGCTCGGTCGCTCAGGCAGGCCGGACAATTTCCACAGACGCTCCAGCATGGTGCGGAAAATAACCGGACGCAGAGCCTGGATCTGATTGTCCTGCGGCAGGATCTCCACCAACTCCCGATAAAAACTGCCCCAGTGCTTTAAGGTCTCGTCATACTGTTTTAAAGTCTGAGGTACCCCCTTAAGACGGGTCTGCAGCACCGCCTGGTACTTCAACAGCTCCAGCTCGTAGCGTTGTTCCTGATCGTAGATATAGGGGCCGCTGGGAGTCTCACTGTTTCTGATCTTATAAAAAGAGCCCGGGAATTCCGCCACATCACGCGTGCCGCTTAGGGCGTACAACAGCAGATACCACTCCTGATCACGAGCGTAGAGCTGCTCTTTGAAGGGACCAGAGGGGGCTAGATCCACCGTCTTGTTCCAGCCTTCCTCATAGGCATAAAAAGGCCCTTCCCGTCTGGAGAAGAGCTCAAAGAGAAAGGACAGCGGTCCCACGCCGTGCCCCAAATAGAACCTGTCCAGCGCCACCTTGCAGCCCGGGGAGTTGGTGAAGACATAGCGCTCGCCGCCTGAATCCCTGGTACACAGGGCGTCAATGTCGGCATGGGGTACGTTGTAGGCAGCAAAGTGATCGGCCGGCCACAACAGGGAGGACACCAGCTTGCGTTCACACTGATAACCGCGCTGCAGACACAGCGCCGTGCACTCCGAGGCAACCTCGCGCATCACCAGATCGGCGCCGGTCATGGGAATGTCCAACACCACAGGGATGCCCAGCCTGGCGGCCCACTCGGGCGTGAAAATAAGACTGAGCGTCTGGCTGTGCGAGAGTTTCAACAGCAGCTCTTCATCAAGCTTGAGCTCTAGGGAATTGCCGCTTAACTCCCCGTAAAGGGTGATCTGCAGATCGTCGGCTTTAAGCTCCAACCTCAGCACCGCGTCCGGCACGCTCTGCGGCAGCAGCAAGGTCAGGCGCCGGGCGTAACCGCTGTCCTTGGCGCAGAGCACCAGCTGCAGCTGCGTATCATCAATGCTGTTGACAAAGGCCGACACCTCCGCCTCGCCGGACGGATAGCTCAGCTCGCCCGTCTCCCACATCGGCACGGCTGCCTGGCAGAGAGCCGCAGGCAGTACGGCGCACCACAGCAGCGAACTTTTGAGCCAGGGGCAAAAAGAGATCTTGGTGCTCACAATTTGAGGTTTCCCATTTTCCACTTGACGGTGTGCGCAATCCGGCCACTCACGGCCGCCCGGCTGAAAAAACAACCGTCAATCCTGCCCTATTTTAGAACTGCTTATTCTTTCTTTTTCATGGCAGGCGATCTTTTTGTGTCCTAAAAAAGAAAAACCCCGCTCCTGAAGAGAGGAACGGGGTCGTGATGATTAACTGTGTTTAACCGCCGAAGTTGTCAAAGAAGATGTTGTCATCCTCAACACCCAGCGAATGCAGCATGTCCACCGCGGATTTGGTCATCATCGGCGGGCCGCACATGTAGTACTCGCAGTCCTCAGGATTCTTGTGCGCCTTGAGGTAGTTTTCGTACAGCACATTGGCGATAAAGCCGGTCAGACCGGTCCAGTTATCCTGCGGGAGCGGATCGGAGAGCGCCAGATGCCAGGTGAAGTTCGGATGCTCCTTGGCCAGCTGGTCAAACTCATCGACGTAGAACGCCTCACTCAGCGAGCGGGCACCGTACCAGAAGGAAATACGGCGCTTGGAGTTAAGCCGCTTTAACTGATCGAAGATGTGCGATCTCATCGGGGCCATACCGGCGCCGCCGCCGATGAACACCATCTCGTTGTCGGTCTCCTGGGCGAAGAACTCGCCGAAAGGACCGGAGATGGTGACCTTGTCGCCGGGCTTGAGACTCCAGATGTAGGAGGACATGATGCCCGGCGGGGCCGACATGTTGTTGAGCGGCGGCGTGGCGATACGCACGTTCAGCATGATGAGGCCTTTCTCACCGGGATAGTTGGCCATGGAGTAGGCCCTGATGGAGGGTACGTCCACCTTCGAGACCAACTTGTCAAAGCCAAAATGCTTGAAGGCTCCCATGAACTGCGGCTCGATGTCGAAGTCCTTGTAGTACACGGTGTGAGCCGGAGCCTCAATCTGAATGTAGCCGCCGGCGCGGAACGGTACTTCCTCGCCCTCGGGCACCTTCAGTCTGAGCTCCTTGATGAAGGTGGAGACGTTGTGATTGGAGATCACGGTGCATTCCCACTTCTTCACGCCGAACACCGAGGCCGGGAGTTTGATGTTGATGTCATTCTTCACCGTGACCTGACAGGCCAGACGCCAGCCTTCTTTGATCTGACGTTTGGTGAAGTGTGAGTACTCAATCGGCAGCACATCGCCGCCGCCCGAGCTTACCTGGACTTTGCACTGTCCGCAGGCGCCGCGTCCGCCGCAGGCGGAGGACACGAACACCCCGTTATCCGACAGGCAGTTGAGCAACTTGCCTCCGGCCTTGCCTTTGAGCGCTAAGCTGGGATCGTCATTGATGCCGATGGTGACATCCCCTGACTGTACCAGGTAGCGCTTGGCGACCAGAATGATTGCTACGAGAACGGCGACGATAAGGGTAAACATTACCACGCCGGCTAATATGGTTAACATCTAGGCCACCCCCTATAACTGAATGCCGGAGAAGGACATGAAGCCGATGGCCATCAGTCCCGCGGTGATAAAGGTCAAGGGCAGGCCGCGCAGGCCGCCGGGCGCATCGGAGTATTTGAGTTTCTCACGGATGGCGGCCAGCAGCACGATGGCGATGGCCCAGGACGCGCCCGAACCAAAGCCGTAGACCACCGACTCGGCGAAGTCATACTCTCTTTGCACCATGAAGGACACACCGGCGAAAATCACGCAGTTGACGGTGATAAGCGGCAGGAAAATGCCCAGTGCGGAGTACAGCGCCGGGAAGTATTTGTCCAGGATCATCTCCAGCACCTGCACCAGAGCAGCAATGACGCCGATGTAGGTGATAAAGCTTAAGAAGGACAGATCCAGCCCCGGCATGAGCGCGTCGGCCTTGAGGATATAGGTGTTGATCAGATTGTTGACCGGCACGGCCAGCACCTGCACCATGATCACGGCAGCACCCAGACCGGCCGAGGTGGTGACCTTCTTGGACACGGCCAAAAAGGTACACATGCCCAGGAAGAAGGCCAGGGCCATGTTCTGGATGAAAATGCTCTGAACGAGCAGGGAAAGATAATGCTGCAACATGATTAGTAATCCTCCCTATGGGTGTCATACTCACGCGGCTCCTGCAGATCTTTCTTGAAGGTCTTGACCAGCCAGATCAGGCCGCCGACCAGGAAGAAGGCGCAGGGCGGCATCACCATCAGTCCGCAGGGCACGTACCAGCCGCCGTTGTTGACGGTGGGCAGCACGGTCAGCCCGAACCAGGTGCCCGAGCCGAAGATCTCGCGGATGGTGGCCACGATGCACAGCACCAGCATGTAGCCCAGGCC
Source organism: Succinivibrio sp. (assembly GCA_017469335.1). Classification (GTDB taxonomy): domain Bacteria; phylum Pseudomonadota; class Gammaproteobacteria; order Enterobacterales; family Succinivibrionaceae; genus Succinivibrio. Next base: position 48,899 of record JAFUGP010000073.1, read on the forward strand.
GTTGCCCAGACCGTCCATCAGGGACTGCAGCGGCGGGTACTTCAGCGCGAAGCCCTCCGTACGCCCCATCACGATACAGTTGGTGATGATGAGGCCCACATACACCGACAGCTGTTTGGACAGGTCGTAGGCGAAGGCCCTCAGCAGCTGATCGACCAGGATCACCAAAGAGGCGATGATGGTCATCTGCGCGATGATACGCACGGAGCTGGGGATCAGCGAGCGCACATAGGAGACCGCGATGTTGGAGATGGCGGTAACTGCGGTTACCGACAGCCCCATCACGAAGGCGGTCTTCATGCTTGAGGTCACTGCCAGCGAGGAACAGATGCCCAGCACCTGCACCATGATCGGGTTGTTGGCAATGATCGGAGTGAGCAGACTTTCCCTGGCTCCAGGGATCTTTACGTTATCACTCATGATTAATGATCTCCCCGTTTCTTAATTTGGCCAGGAACGGCTTGTAGGCATCGCCGAACCAGTAGTGGGTGAAGTGATCCACACCGTTGGTGGTGAGTGTGGCGCCGGAGAGCGCGTCAACCTCGAAGTCCTTGCCCGGCCCCGTGGTATCGGGGTTCTTGAGGATGCGGAACTTGTAATTTCCCTCCTCGTCATCGAACTTCTTGTTGACCCACTGCTGCTGCCACCTGGGGTTCTCAATCTCACCGCCTAAGCCCGGAGTCTCACCGTGATCATAGAAGGTGATGCCCTCGATGGTATTGCCGTCGGCGGGATCAAGCGCCAGATAGCCATAGCAGGTCGACCACAGACCCTGACCGTAGAAGGGCAGGATCACGCGCACCACGTTGCCCTCGTCATCCTTGGAGAAGTAGACCGGCATGAGCTTGGAGTGCCTTAAGATACCTGCCAAATCCTGGTCCTTGGGAATGGGCACCGAGGAATCGGGCTTTTTGGCCAGAGACTGGAAGTTGTAGGCGTCACGCTGCTCCTCGGTGAACCCCTCATCGGCGATCTCGCCGGTGGCCACATCGATGAGATGGGCCTCGATGTGCTTTTTGTAGGTGTCGGCTAATTTACCCTCCACCTCAAAGCCGGAGACCTTGATGATGTTCTTCTGACGATCATCGGCAATGGCCGCCGCCTTGAAGGGATTCAAGGCCACCACCGCCATGGAGACCAGCACGGAGCACACCAGACAGAACGAAATTATGACTGCAAACGTACCGAGTACGGAATCTTTATTCAGCTTTAACACGGGCGCGTCTCCTCTTTATATTCCGCGAAGTTGCCAGGTAGTCAAACAGAGGTGCCCAGCAGTTGGCGAACAGAATGGCGAGCATCATGCCCTCCGGGTAGGCCGGATTGACGGTGCGGATCAGGATGACCATCACCCCGATGAGCAGGCCGAAGGCCCACTTGCCCCCGTTCGTGAAGGCGCTTGACACCGGATCGGTGGCCATGAAGACCAGACCGAAGGCAAAGCCGCCCAGCACCAGATGCCAATGGAAGCCCATGGAGAACATGTAATTGGTATCCGAGTGGATGCTGTTGAACAGGAAGGAGGTGAGGAAAGCGCCTACGAGCACGCCGGCCATGATGCGCCAAGAAGCCACCCCGGTGGCCAGGATGAACACGGCTCCGGCGATGATCATGAGGGTCGAGACCTCGCCCATGGACCCGGGGATGTTGCCTAAGAAGGCATCCATCCAGGTGATGGCGTTGCCGGCGGCGTCGACTAAGGCATCCTCACCGCCTGAGGCCCACTGCGCCAACGGGGTGGCGCCGGAGTAACCGTCCACCGGAACCCAGCAGTTGGTGCCGGAGATGGAGGCCGGATAGGCGAAGAACAGGAAAGCGCGGCCGCACAGTGCCGGGTTGATGAAGTTGCGTCCGGTACCGCCGAACATCTCCTTGCCGATTAACACGCCGAAGGAAATGCCCAAGGCAGCCTGCCACAGCGGCAGGGTGGGCGGCACGATGAGGGCGAACAGCACCGAGGTCACGAAGAAGCCTTCGTTGATCTCATGACGGCGCACCAAACAGAACAGCACCTCCCAGAAAGCGCCCACGGCGAAGACCACCGCATAGATGGGCAGGAAGTACACCGCGCCGATGAGCATCTTGCTGTACAGCCCGGCGTCGGCACCTAAGCTTGCGCCTAAGAGCTTGGCCACGGCATAGTGCCAGTCGGGACCGAAAAAGCGGTAGGAGGCCTCGGCAATCTCGGCGGCGTTAGGCAGCGAGGCAATGGCCGTCACGGTCTGATTGCCCACGTTGTACCAGCCCCAGAACATCGCCGGGAAGACGGCCAGCCACACCAGGATCATGATGCGCTTGAAGTCGCTGAAGTCACGGACATGGGTGCGCCCCGTCGTGACCCGGCCGCTGCTGTACAGGAAGGTGAAGGTGCCTTCATACAGCGGGTAGAACCACGCCAGCAGGCCGCCCTTAGTGAACAACGGCGAGAACTTCTTTAATAAACTCAATAACATGCTTAACCCTCCACTTCAATCTTGGTTAAGCTTCTGCGCAGAAGCGGCGCGTAGTCGATCTTGCCCGGACACACATAGGTGCACAGCGCTACATCTTCCTCGCCCAGCTCCAGGATGCCCAGCAGCTTGGCCTGATCGGTGTCATTGATGTCAATGGCACGCATGAGCATGACCGCTTCCATATCCAAAGGCAGCACATTGTCGTAGGCCGCTATGGGCAAAATGGGACGCGGGCCGCCGTTTAAGGCGGTGTTGAAGGTGTAGGTTGAGGGTTTGATGAACCCCGAAAGGAAGGCGCGGGTGGCCGAATGACGGTGCAACCCCAGGCCCATCCAGTTGACCAGGAAGAACTCGTTCTTGTCGCCCTCCTCCAAAAACGCCACCGCCTGATGATAGCGTCCCAAGTAGGCGAACGGACCTTCTGACTTGTAGCCGTAGAGCACGGTGCCGGAGATGACACGCGTACCGCTGGGTGCGCGCTCGTACTCGTCCTGGGTAAGCTCCTCGATGGAAGCGCCCTGCAGGGTGCTCACCAGACGCGGGTTCTTGGCCTTGGGACCGCCCAGGGCGACGATGCGGCGGTTATAGTACTCGCCGTCGGCAAAGAGATGGCCGATGGCGATGACGTCCTGATAACCGATGTGCCAGACCGTCTTGTTCTCGGAGACCGGGTCCAGGAAATGGATGTGGGTGCCCGCCAGGCCGGCCGGATGCGGTCCGATGAAGACCTTCTCCTCGACATTGGGCAGACTGATGGAGGGCAGCGAACGCTCGTCCTTGCAGATGTAGACCTTGAACTCGCCCAGGCGGCTCAACACCTTGACGCCGTTTAAGAAAGCCTCGGCGTCATGATCGATGATCACCTTGGCGTCGGCGGCCAGAGGATTGGTGTCCATGGCAGTGATGAACAGCGAATGCGGCAGAGTACCCACGGCGGGGATCTTGTCAAAGGGGCGGGTGCGCAGGGCGGTCCACATGCCGGACTCCACCAGCTCCTCGGCCACGTCCTGCGAGCTTAAGCCCAGAAGTTCCTCGGGTTTGTAGCGCTTGAAGTTCTGGCTTTTGCCCTTGGGGTCAACGGCGATGACCAGCGACTGGAAAGCTCGCCGCTCGCCGCGGTTGACCGCCACCACCGTACCGGCGGCCGGGGCCGTGAATTTCGTTCCAGGATTTTTCTTATCCTCGAACAGAACCTGGCCCTTTTTGACAGTTTGCCCGGCTTCGACCGCCATCGACGGACGCAACCCGATGTAATCACAGCCCATGAGGGCTACGTGTTTTACCTCCGGTCCGTCGCTGATGGTCTGCTCAGGCTTGCCGCCAATAGGCAGATTCAATCCTTTTTTGATATTAATCATATACTAGACGGTTCCAAACTATAAAGCTAATTTAGGGAGAGCACGTCTCCAACAGACCACGTGCCGCTCCCAAACTGGGAAAGACACAGTTAATCCCCTGAATTGTAACATTCACCCTCAAGGCGCTGTCAGGCGGCATTGTCATTTTGCGACACTGGGCATGGCTGATCTCAGTACCCTGCGGCAGGGGGGCAACACCCTCCGCGGCACCCCCGTCGGCGGGTAAAGTCACCGACCTGAGTGAAGCACAACGCGGGCGGATTTGCAGGGTGTTGATTTTCAGTCAGAAACTTAAGATTGGGGTTTAAGATCGTGGATAAACAGCAAGTTAGCCTAAACTAACCCTCTTGTCCCGGCGCCATGATTGAGAGTGGACAGCGCTCAGGACTGAGTGTTTTTTACCCTGTTGTGTCCGTCGCCTACCTGGATAACGGCGCCGGACCAGGGGGCGACCTTAAAGAGCAGCAGCATGCCCGGCACGGCCAGCAGCATGCACAGCAAAAAAAACTGCGTCCAGCCCAGGTAATGGACGATGTAACCGGTCAGGGCGTTGCAGAAGGTACGCGGCACGGCCGACAGCGAGGTGAGCAGCGCGAACTGCGTGGCGGTATAGGCCTTGTTGGTCTGGGAGGCGATGAAGGCCACGAAGGCGGCGGTACCTAAGCCCGCCCCCAGGGCCTCGCCGCCCACGGCCAGCGAGAACAGCCACAAGGACGGCACCCCGCTCTCTCCGGCCTTCGCGAGCACCGCGAGCCCCAGAATGGTGATGAGCTGTCCCACCCCGAAGATCCACAGCGAACGGTTGATGCCCAGTTTGAGCATCCAGATCCCGCCCAGCAGGCCGCCTGCGACCATGGACCACAGCCCCACGTTCTTGGCGATGATGCCGATGGTGGAGAGCTCATAGCCCAAATCCACATAAAAAGGCGTGGCCAGCGCCGTGGCCATGGAATCGCCTACCTTGTAGAGAAAGACAAAGAGCACGATAAGCAGCGCATGCTTAAAACCCGCGCGCTGCATGAACTCCCGCCAGGGTTCCACCACGGCGGCGTATAAAGTACGGGGAGCGGCGTTGTTCTCCACCTCACGGATGAGCAGCGTGACCATGACTCCCGGCAGCATGAACGCCGCCGTGACGACAAACACCTCACTCCAGGAGATGAAATCGGCCAGGATGAGCGACAGCCCGCCGGGGATCAGCCCGGCGATACGATAGGCGTTGACGAACAGCGAGTTGCCCAGCCCCAGCTCTTCATCGACTAAGATCTCGCGGCGGTAGGCATCCAGGGCGATGTCCTGCGTGGCCGAGGCCAGAGCGACGACAAAGCACAGCAGCGCCACCGTGCCCATGCTCTGCGCAGGCCGGCACAGCCCCATCAGGCAGATGGCGGCGATGAGCACCAGCTGCGAGAGCAGCATCCAGCCGCGGCGGCGCCCCAACCCCAACAGCGAGAAGCGATCCAACAGCGGAGCCCACACAAACTTCCAGGTATAGGGCACCATCAACAGCGCCATCAGCCCGATGAGCTTGAGATCGACCCCCTCCTTGCGCAGCCAGGCCGTGACCAGGGTCAGCAGCAGATACAAAGGCAGTCCCGAGACAAAGCCCTGCGCCACGCAGATCCCCATGCGGCGCGAGAAAATGCGCCTTACCAGCGGCGCGGGAGCCTCCTGCGGCACAGCTGTCTCCCCGACTGCCAAAGTGCGCATAATCAGTCCCTGAAATTCTCAAACTGCACGGGCTGTTCCAGAGAGGCCGCGCGCACCGCAGCGATGGCGCTTTGCAGATCGTCCTTTTTCTTGCCCGTGACGCGCACGGCATCGTCATACTGCTTGGCATCGACCTTTAAGCCGGCGTCCTTGATCACCTTGATGATCTTCTTGGCCAGATCGCGGTCTATGCCCTCCTTGAAGGTGACCTGCTGCAGGCTGCGTTTGCCCGAGCGCGTCACCTCGCCTAAGGAAGCCGACTTCATGTCCAGGCCGCGTTTGCTGAGCTTTTGCAGCAAAATCTCGTCAATCTGCCTGATCTGAAACTCCTCGGGCGCGTTGAGTTTGACGGCCAGCGTCTGCTTGTCCAGTTCCACCGTGGAGTCGGTTCCGCGGAAATCGTAGCGGTTGGCCAGCTCGCGCTGGGTGTTTTCCACCGCATTTTGCAGTTCGTCTTTCTTTATTTTGGAGACAATGTCAAATGACGGCATGATGGTGTTCCTCCGAAAATGCCACAAAAGGGAGTTTCTGCCGCGGCGCTTAGGTATGATTGAACAGCAGCGAGTGCTGCTGCAGCAGCCGCTCAATGCCCTCTGCGTCGAGATCAAGCGAGTGGAGTATACCTTCGCGGGTATCTTCCATGATAAAGCGATCGGGCAGTCCGGCGTTTAAAACCAGGCAGCTGCGGTAGGGACTGCCGGCCACATAGGCGGCGATCTCCTCGCCGATGCCGCCTGCCACCGCGCCCTCCTCCACGGTCAGGATAAGGCGATGTGTCGCGGCGCTCTGCGCAATCAGCTCGCGGTCAAAGGGTTTGACAAAGCACATGTCCAACAGGGTATAGCCGTGCCGTTGGCACATGGGCAGCAGATCAAGCGCCAAAGGCCCGAAGACGGCCACCGCGATGTCATGTCCCTCATGCAGCACCCGGCCCTTGCCCACGGCCACCACCTGCTCGCTGCCCAAACCCTCAAAGCTGCCCCGGCCCTGACAGCGCGGGAAGCGCACCACCGCGGGATGATGCAGGTTGTAGGCGGTATTGAGCATGCGGTACATCATCTCCCGATCGGCGGGGGCCATGATCACCAAATTGGGCACGGTGCGCAAAAAGGCGATGTCAAAGGCGCCCTGATGAGTGGGTCCGTCGGGACCGACAATGCCGGCCCGGTCCACCGCCAGCACCACCGGCAGATCCTGGATGGCCATGTCATGAATCACCCCGTCATAGGCGCGCTGCAAAAAGGAGGAGTAAATGTTGACCACCGGGCGCAGGCCGCCGGCGGCCAGGCCCGAGGCGAACACCATGGCATGCTGCTCGGCAATGCCCACATCATAGAAGCGCTCCGGGAAACGTTTGGAAAACTCCAGCATGGCCGAGCCCACTTTCATGGCCGGGGTGATGCCTACGGTACGCTCGTCAAGTTCGGCGCGGTCGCACAGCCAGCGTCCGAACACGGCCGAAAAGGAATTGTCGGCGGGCGTGACGCTGCTGTCGATGCCGGTGTGGGGGTCAAAGGGCGGTACCCCGTGGTACTTGATGGGATCGGCCTCCGCCGGCGCATAACCCTTGCCCTTGGTGGTGACCACATGCAGGAACTGCAATCCGCCCATCTTCTTTAAATTGCCCAGAAGGTTGATGAGCCCCTTGAGGTCGTGGCCGTCCACCGGGCCGACATAATTAAAGCCCAGCTCCTCAAAGAGCGTGCCTGGCATCACCATGCCTTTGACATGCTCCTGCGCGCGGGCGGCCAGCTGCTGAATGGCCGGCAGTTTGCTCAAGACCTTGCGCCCGCCCTCAATGAGCTTGACATAGTGCGGACTGGTGATGACGGAGGCCAGATGCTGCGCCACCGAGCCCACGTTGCGGGTAATGCTCATCTCGTTGTCATTGAGGATCACCAGCAAATTCAGATCTGCCATGGAGCCGGCGTGATTTAGAGCCTCGAAGGCGGCACCCCCCGTGATGGCGCCGTCGCCGATGACGCACACCACCTGACGGTTGAGGTTGCGGCGCTGATAGGCCAGCGCCAGACCCAGCGCCGAGCCCACCGAGGTGGAGGCATGTCCGGTGCTGATCACGTCATAGGGGGTCTCGCCGCGCCACACGAAGGCGTGCAGACCGCTTTTTTGGCGCAGCGTGGTCAGCTCCTGTTTGTGACCGGTGATGATCTTGTGGGGATAGGCCTGGTGGCCCACATCCCAGATGACTTTATCCTCCGGGGTATCAAAGACATAATGCAGGGCGCAGGTCAGCTCCACCACCGCCAGGCCCGAGGCCAGATGCCCGGCCGTCTTGCTGACGGTATCGATTAAATAGGTGCGGATCTCGGCACACAGTCTCTCCAGCTGCTCAACGCTCAGCCCCCGCAGATCCGCGGCGCCGTGAATGCCGTCGAGCAAATTCTCCGTACTGTCCATGCCCTCTCCGTGTGACGACGCTGCCTGTTCAGGCAAGTGCCTCTGTTTAATTTAACCAGCTCAGTGATCGCGTGCGATGGTAAACCGGGCGAACTGCTCTAAGACGTTGGTATCGCCAGGCACCCTGTGCAGGGCCGCGAGCGCCTCCTCCACGCACTGCCGTGCCAGCTCTTGGGCCTTATCAAGACCCAGGAGTGCGGGGTAGGTGCTCTTCCCCGCGGCCTCGTCGTGACCTGCCTGCTTGCCCAGTACCTCGGTGCTGCCGATGACATCGAGCACGTCATCCCAGATCTGAAAGGCCTGTCCGCAGCAGCGGGCATAGTCATCCAAAGCCTTGGCCACGTCCGGTGAGAACTGCGGGGTACTCTGATAGCCCAACTGCACGGCGCAGCGGATGAGCGCACCGGTCTTTTTGGCGTGGATAAGCCGCAGCTGCTCATAAGCAACAGGCACTCCTTCGGCTTCCAGATCGAGGGCCTGCCCGCCGCACATGCCGGCGTAACCGCTCAGCTCGGAGAGCAAAGCGCACAGTCTCACCACCGCCTGCGCACTCAGACCCGCGACGGGATCGCTTAAAAACCTAAAGGCCAGAGCCTGCAGGGCATCGCCTGAGAGCAGCCCCAGGGCCGGCCCGAACTTGGCATGCACCGAGGGCTGACCGCGGCGCAGCACATCGTTGTCCATCTCGGGCATGTCATCGTGAATGAGCGAGTAGGCGTGGATGCACTCCACCGCCGCCGCCGGATAATCAAGACTTTCCGGAGCGGTACCCGCCAGTGCTCCGGCAGCGTAGACCAAAAGCGGTCTTACCCTTTTGCCACCCAGCGTCAGCCCGTAGGACATGGCCTCCCACAGCGCGGGCGCTTCCGCATCGAGTTTGGCCAGATACCTCTGCATAAAGGCATTGACCCGCTCGCGCACCCAAGTGGCATACTCATCAAAGCTCATGTGCTCACAGTTCCTTGATCAGAGCTCGGGGGCGGGGGCGTCCAGGACCCCGCCGGTCTCCTGCATGGCCGCCTCGGCACGCTCACGCGCCACCGTGATCTGCTGCGCGAGATTATCCAAAGTGCGCTTGCACTCCAGGGCCAGTTCCATGCCGCGCGAATAGGCGGCAATGGCCTCGTCAATGGGCAGCTGACCGCTCTCCAAGCTGCGCGCTATTTGCTCTAATTCGCCAAAGCCGCGTTCAATGCTTTTCATGTTGCCGCCCGCAGCCTGAGAGCGGCCCTCCTGCGGTACCTGAGTCTGCTCATCCATGGTCATGCACCTCTCAAGCCCGCAGCACGGCGCCCAAGCGCTCCTGCGCGGCCGCAATCAGGCTCTCCACCAGCGCCCCCACCTCGGCATCCTGCAGGGTGGCCTCTTTATTCTGCAAGGTCAGCCCCACGGCCACGCTGCGCCGATCGCCTAATTTTTCGTCCTCAAAGACATCGAAAACCCGCAGCTCCTGCACCAGTGCCCCGCCGCGTTCATGCAGCAGTTCCGAGAGTTCCTTGACGCTCACGCTCTTAGGCAGCAAAAAGGCCAGATCCCGGCGCACCGAGGGGTAGCGCGACAGCGCCTGATACACCGGCAGTTTACGGTCAAGCAGTGCTTCGAGCTTAAGCTGCAGCACCGCGGCATTGCCTTTGAGTCCCAGGGCCTTTAAGGCCAGCGGATGCAGCATGCCCACCGCGCCTATTCTCTGTCCGCCCAACAGGATATCCGCCCCCTGACCCGGGTGCAGGAAGGGCTCTTTTGAGGGCACAAAGTCCACATCGTCACGGCAGGTGAGCGACAGCAGCTCCTCGACATCGCCTTTGACATCAAAAAAGTCCACCGCGCGTGCCTGATGTCCCCAGTTCTCGGGGTGGGCCTCGCCGGTGGCGATGGCCGCCAGGCTCAGTTCCTGGCGTACGCCGTTCTCGGCATGCTTATCGCCAAGATAGGTAAGCCCGATCTCAAAAAGCCTCACGCGCTTTTGCTGGCGGTTTAAATTGTACAGCGCCGCCTGACTTAAGCCGGCCAACAGCGAGGTGCGCATGGCCGACATCTCAGGGGAGATGGGGGTGGTGAGCATCACGGGAGGCAGAGCCGAGAACACCTTGGTATGGTCGGGGTGGACAAAGGAATAGGTGATGGCCTCAAAATAGCCTAAATCGCACATTTTCTGACGCAGCGTCAGCTCACTTAAGCGCTCCTCCCGGCGCGGCAGCATGCGCAGCTCTGAGCAGGCCTTGGCATTGGGGATCACGTCGTAGCCGTAGATGCGGGCCACCTCCTCGATGAGATCCTCCTCAATGCCCAAATCAAACCTGAAGGAAGGACTGACACAGCGCACCCCAAGATCAGTCTGCTGCGGATGAAGCTCCAACTGCTCTAAGATCTCAAACACCCGCTGTTGCGGCACTTCCTCGCCTAAGACCTTGCTGAGTTTGGCGTAACGCAGCTCAATGGGCGCATGCTGCGGCAGCTGCTCGGCGCACAGCGCCTCATTGACGGGGCCGGCGCTGCCTCCTGCGATCTCGATGAGCAGCGCGGTGGCCCGTTCCATGGCCCGGCGCTGGTTGTCGTGATCGACCCCGCGCTCGTAGCGGTGCGCCGCATCGGTATCCAGGCCATATTGTCTGGCCCGTCCCTTGATGGCATCGGGGCTGAAGAAGGCCGATTCCAGCAGCACATCGGTGGTCTCGTCGCTTATGCCGGAGTTAAGGCCGCCGAAAATACCGGCCAAAGCCACCGGTCCCTGGGAGTCGGCGATGACCAGGGTATTGCTCTTTAAGGAAAGCTCTTCCCCGGAGAGCACGGTGAGTTTCTCACCCTCACCGGCCATTCTCACCACGATGTGGTCATGCAGTTTATTAAGGTCAAAAGAGTGCAGCGGCTGACTGTACTCCAGCATCACATAGTTGGTCACATCCACGATGGGCGAGACGGAGCGCAAACCGGCGCGGCGCAGCCGCTCGGTCAGCCACAGCGGACTTTTGGCTTTCTGATTGACGCCGCGAATGACCCGGTCGAGGTAACGCGGGCACGCCTGCGGAGCATTGAGCTGTACGGGAAAAATCTCTTCAATTGCGGCGGGAACAGGCGTTACCTGCGGGTAGCGCAGACTCTGTCCGGTCAACACCGCCAGCTCGCGGGCGATACCGCACACGCCCAGACAGTCGGCGCGGTTGGCGGTGAGGTCGATATCGATGATGCGGTCGTCTAACTTAAGATACTCATGCACATCCACGCCCAGCGGAGCATCCTCGGGCAGCTCAATGATGCCGTCGGACTCCTCGGCCATACCCAGCTCCTTGTAGGAGCACAGCATGCCCGCCGACTCCACACCGCGCTTTTGGGCCTTGGTGATCTTCAGATCCCCCACCTGCGCCCCTTCCAGCGCCACGCAGACCTTAAGTCCCTCCCGGCAGTTGGGCGCGCCGCATACCACCTGTAAAATCTCGCCGGTGCCGGCGTCCACCTTGGTGACATGCATATGATCGGAATCGGGGTGAGGCCAGCACTCAAGTACCTTGCCCACCACCACTTTGCTGAACTCACCGCAGGGGGCACTCAGGCTGTCCACCTCCAATCCGGCCATGGTCAGCTTCTCGGCAGCATCCTCGGCGCTCAGCTTATTGGGCACCCACTCATCAAGCCACAGTTTAGTTACTTTCATTTTCTTGTTACCGCAAAATCAAAGGGGAGATGGAGATCAGGCAAACTGACTTAAAAAACGCAGATCGTTGTCGAAAAACGCTCTTAGGTCGCCTACCCCGTAGCGCAGCATGGAGAGGCGCTCAATGCCCATGCCGAAGGCGTAGCCCACATATTTTTCGGTGTCTATGCCCACATTGCGCAACACGTTGGGATGCACCATGCCGCAGCCTAACACTTCCAGCCACTTGCCGCCCTTGCGGCGCAGATCGACCTCGGCCGAGGGCTCGGTGAAGGGGAAATAGGAGGGACGGAATCTTACCTCCAGTTCCTCCTCGAAGAAATTGAGCAGAAAATCATGCAGCACGCCCTTAAGCTCGGCAAAGGAGGTATGCTCCTCCACCAGGAGTCCCTCGCACTGATGAAACATGGGGCTGTGAGTCATGTCGTAGTCGTTGCGGTACACACGCCCCGGGGCGATGATGCGGATGGGAGGCTTGCGCTGTTCCATCACGCGGATCTGCACCGAGGAAGTCTGAGAGCGCAACAGCAGTCCGTTGTCGAGCATGAAGGTATCATGCGAGGCGCGCGCAGGGTGATTAGGCGGCAGGTTCAGAGCATCGAAATTATGATAGTCATCCTCTATTTCAGGACCGCCCACCACTTCAAAGCCCATGGAGGCAAACAGTTCCTCAATGCGCGCGATGGTGCGGGAGAGAGGATGAAGATTACCGCTCTCCAGGCGGCGCCCCGGCAGTGTGATGTCCACCCGCTCCGAGTTCAAACGCCGCTCCAGTTCCTCGCGCTCCAATTTGTCACGGCGCACTTCGAGCGCAGCTATCACGGCGCTGCGGGCCTCATTGATCACGGCACCGCGCTGCGGGCGCTCTTCCTTGGAGAGTTTGGCCAGCTCGCTCATGAAAGCGCTGAACAGACCCTTTTTGCCCAGATAGGTGACCCTGACGTTATCCAACGTCTGCAGATCGCGGGCCTCATTGACGGCCGCCAGCGCAGCCTCCCGAGTTTCATCTAAAGTGCTCATAAAAACAACATCCACTTCCTGCAAGGCGCAGAATTCCACAGTTTAAAGTTTGCGTATTATCGCACTTTTTGGCGCCCTGGGGGCGGCCAAAAGGGCGGACCGCCTCAGGACATGGTCAGATCATGTGTTAAAAAGACCCGGACTGCAGGCAGAGGTGAGAATGCGTCATGCCCTGGACTCCGGCTTGCAGCCTCAGCTTCAGGACAGAGTACCACGGGCATCGGCTATACAAACCGCCTTTGGCCAGTCACCGTACCGAGACTGAGCTTAAGATAAAGGCACGGCGTTTTCACGGCGAAAGACGCAGGCGGTAAACTGATTGCCGTCTCTGTCATCCGTGAGGGTTACCTTGAAATCAGACTGCCGCGCCCGCAGCAAGCCACACCCCTTACCGTTGAAAGGCAGACATCTGGCACTGAAGCTGTAGAGCAGGTGATTTCTTGGCCAGGAAAAGCCCATTGAGATCTCGTCTACTCTGTAGCCGCCTGCGATACAGCCGGGGCTGACAATCTCCACACGATTGTTAAAAACCAACAGCTGTACAGGTTCAGGCAGCAGCAGATCACGATGCACCAAAGCATTCTGCAACAACTCTGCGATTTCCGGCACCGGGGGCTCAGAAATTCCTTCATGGGTCAAACGCTGCCCGCTTTGCGGCAGGCTCAGGCAGGACTTCAACCACGCAAGCCCGCGCTTATAAAGCCTGGGCAGGTTGCCTGAAATATCCCTGCATTCAAGGCAGTGGCTGCGGTGAGCCTCGTTACCGGCAAATCGCGTGGCCCTGATGGATAAAGTGGGGATAAACCTCTGGGGCTTAACACCGAAAAACAGCAATCCCGCCAGAGTAAGGCGTCCTGCAGCGTCAGTAATCTGCAGCCTGCGCAGTAACTGATCATAAGGGAGCTTAGCTGCAAGCTGCCCTAAGCTCTCCACCAGGCTTCTTACGGCAGCCAGATCGAGATCTGCCGTGCCGCTGCCGGGCACGACACTGGAATCCGGCCGAAAGTAGCCAGCGACCCGGCACAGTCTGGAGATATCCCTGACACCCACGGCGCGTCTGTTCCCGGCTCCCTGCCTCACCCAGATGTTGCCTCTCTCATCCATGTATGGCAGCCTGCACCCCGGGGGAACCCTGAAAACCAGCAGCGTTTTGGTACCTGCCCGCACGCGATTTGGGGTTACGGTAACTGCCGGATGAACGCCACAAGCGGCAGTAGCGGTTACGACACGGGAAATTTCCTCCAGTTGGGCGTCATCAAGGCCGATTGCCTCACCTGACGCAACGCGGACGCCGAAAATCAGCACTCCGCCCTCACCGTTGGAGAAGGCGGACAAAGTAGCGGCTACTCGGTCTGTATCAGGAAGGTTTTCTTGGAACTGCACCGTGGTGGTTTCACCGCCTGCCAGCAGCTCTCTCAATTCCTGACTATCCATTCACAACCTCATCCACAACTGATTTATTCACTCAGACAACAACAATTCAGAAATGTGCGCCTTACCTGACCTCATCATAGCGCGGACACCGCTCCTGTATCAAGCAGGAACGGTTTGAGATATTGGTAATTGAATGGGGGAGCTCAGTCTGCGTCCCGACGCCGTTTGGCCTCGGCAAGCATCAGCTTGAGGCGGTTTAACTGATTGACCTCGGAGGCACCGGCATCACAGTCAATGGTGACAATGTTGGCCTGGGGGTAACTGCTGCGCAGAGGATGTACCACGCCCTTGCCGGTGATGTGATTGGGCAGACAGCCAAAAGGCTGCAGGCAGACGATGTTCTCCACCCCGCTTTCAATCAATTTGACCATCTCCCCGGTTAAAAACCAGCCCTCGCCGGCCATATTGCCCAAGGAAACATGCCGCGAGGCCAGAGCCGCCGTCTCCTTGATGCTCCTGGGCGGGCTGAAGCGCTGCGAGCGGCGCAGCGCCTTGGTCACCGGTTTGCGATAGCGCTCCACCGCGCGCACGAACAGCAAGGATGCCGTCTTGTCACGCCAGCGCCCGGAGAGCAGATCATGCTCGATAATGTTGTCGCCGGCGAGGTACAAAATAAAATCCAGAAACTCCGGCATCACCACCTCGGCTCCTTCGGAGAGCAGCACGCGCTCTAAGAAATTATTGGCCACCGGATGGTACTTGACCAAAATCTCCCCTACGATGCCCACCTTGGGTTTGCGCGCCTGTTCGTCGATGGGCAGTGCCTCGAAATCGCGGACCATGCGCCTGATGTGCCGGGCGTAGGAGAGCAATGACGGTTTTGTGAGTTCCTGCGCGCAGAGCCTGAGCCATTTCTCGGTAAGACGCTGCGTCGCCCCAGCCTCCTGTTCATAGGGCTCCACGCGGTTTTTCAGTCCCATGAGCAGATCGGCATACACCGAAGCCTTGACCGCGTCGCGGAACATGGGCAGCGTGAGCTTGAAATCGTCCGTGTCCAGCCCGTAGAGCGCGAACACCGGCACCTGCGGGAAACCAGCATCATGCAGAGCCCGGCGCAACACGCTGATGTAGTTGGTGGCCCGGCAGGCTCCGCAGGTCTGAAAGAGCATGATGGAACTCTGCTCGGGATCGTAGCGTCCGCTGCGCAGCGCCTTGATCATCTGCGCCGCCACCACGATGGCCGGATAGCACATGTCGTTGTTAATATAGCGCAGCGCCTGATCGATATCCCCCTGCCCCGGCAGTTCGGGAATGATCACGTTGTAACCGTAATGATGCAGCACTTCCTTGAAAAGCTCAAAGTGCAAAGGCAGCATCTGCGGAGCCAGAATGGTCTGACCCTCGCCGCACTCATGCACAAAGTGCGGACGCTCCACATAGGTGATGCTCTCAAAGTGCGGCGGTTTTTTCTCGGAGAGCGCCGCCAGCAGAGAGCGCAGCCTGATCCGCGCCGCACCCAAATTGGACACCTCATCTAATTTGATCATGGTGTAGATGCGGCGATGATCCTCCAGTATCCCCTTGACCTGATCGGTAGTGATGGCATCCAGGCCGCAGCCAAAGGAGCTTAACTGTATGAGCGAGAGCTCCGGGTGCTCGGCGGTGTACTGCGCGGCATGATAGAGCCTGGCGTGATAGCTCCACTGATTGACCAGACCGCGGCGGGAGGCTGCCACCTTGAGGTGGTAGAGCGCGTCCTCGGAGAGCACGGCCAGACCGTAGGAGCTGATCATGGCGGGGATGCCGTGGTTGATCTCCGGGTCAATGTGATAGGGACGCCCGGCCAGCACGATGGCGTTGCCCCCCGTGCGTTTTAACTCGGAGAGAATTAACTCACCGCGCGCCCTGACAGCGGCGCGATAGCGCTCCAGTTCGGCATAGGCCGCGCGCACTGCCTTGATGAGCTCACGGCGCCCCACCTGTATGGCCTGATCCCTCAACTCGGTGCGCAGCCTCCGTGCCAGCCGGCGGGGGCTGTCGATGGGCAGAAAAGGCTGCAGGAACCTGATGCGCCGCTCCTGTAAGATATCCATATTGCCCCGGATATTTTCGGGATAGGAGGCCACCACCGGACAGTTGAAATGGTTATCGGCTTCCTGAGCGTCAAAGCGCATGTTATAGGGCAGGCAGGGATAGAAGATGGTCTTCACCCCGCTCTCGATGAGATCCATGATATGCCCGTGCACCAGTTTGGCCGGGTAGCAGATGGAATCGGAGGGAATGGTACTCATGCCGCTGTGATACAGCGCGGCCGATGATTCCCCGGACAGGCGTACCTCAAAGCCCAAAGTGTCAAAGAGCGTAAACCAGAAGGGGTAATCCTCATACATGTTGAGCACCCGGGGGATACCCAGCACGCCGCGCGGCGCCCCCTGATGGGGCTCATAATCAAAGACCCGGCGGTATTTATAGCTGTAGATATTAAGCTCATCGTCGGCGCTCTTCGCCCCCGGGGCACCTTTCTCACAACGGTTGCCGGTATAGAATTTGCCGCCGTCGGGGAAACGCTGCATGGTGATGGCGCAGGCATTGCCGCAACGCTTGCAGCGGTAGGTCTTGGTCTTGACCTCAAAGGAATTGAGCGCCTCAGGCTTGATGAGGCTCGACACCTGCCCGGCAGATGCCTTGTCACGGGCAAGCAGCGCCGCGCCGTAGGCCCCCATGAGACCTGAGATATCCGGACAGATCACCTCTTTGCCGGTCATAAGTTCCATGGCCCGCAGCACTGCCTGATTGCGGAAGGTGCCGCCCTGCACCACGATGTGCTCGCCTAACTGCGACACTTCGCGCAGTTGCATGACCTTAAAGAGGGCATTTTTCACCACCGAGTAGGCAATGCCGGCCGAGATATCCGCCACCGCGCTGCCGTCCTTCTGAGCCTGCTTGACCTTGGAGTTCATGAACACGGTACAGCGTGTCCCCAGATCAACCGGGGCGCGGGCCTGCAGGGCCAGTGCGGCGAATTCCTCCACCCCCAGGCCCAACGATTTGGCGAAGGTCTCGATAAAGGAGCCGCAGCCGGCCGAACAGGCCTCATTTAAAATCACATTGCCGATGGCACCGTCGTGGACATAGAAACATTTCATGTCCTGCCCGCCGATGTCCAT
Source organism: Succinivibrio sp. (assembly GCA_017469335.1). Classification (GTDB taxonomy): domain Bacteria; phylum Pseudomonadota; class Gammaproteobacteria; order Enterobacterales; family Succinivibrionaceae; genus Succinivibrio. Next base: position 66,048 of record JAFUGP010000073.1, read on the forward strand.
CACAAAGCTCACCTGTGGGCAGAACTCCCGGGCCGCGCGCAGGTGCACATAAGTCTCCACCTCGCCCAGATCGGCATGCAGCGCGGCTTTGATGAGACTCTCGCCGTAGCCGGTAACCAAGGTGCAGGCGATCTGCTGCCCTTCCTGCAGCACACTGTAGAGCTCTTTTAGCTCAGTGAGCGCCGTATGCAGCGGCGAGCCGGCATTGCTGCGGTAGATGGTATGCAAGAGCTGACCCTGCTGACCGATGAGCGCGAGTTTGGTGGTGGTGGAGCCGGCGTCTATGCCCAGAAAAAGCGCTCCGCGGTAATCCTGCAGGGCCTCACGTGTCACACAGTCGCGCCGGTGGCGCGCCAAAAAGGCCTCCTGCGCGGCAGCGTTATCAAACAAAGGCTCCAGCGTGGCTGCCGTGAGGGCCGCGCTGCCTACGGCCTGCGGGTCGGCGGGCATGGTAAAGGGAATGGCCGCCGGAGCCCTGATAAGATAATCAAGCTCCTCCGCGCTCTTGAAGGTGCGGCCTTCCGCCGAACACAGCGCCGCGCCCAAGGCGACAAAATAGCAGGCATTGTCCACCTGCAGCGCCTCGTCAGCCTTAAGCCCCAGGGTTTTGATAAAACGTTTTTTCAACTGAGGCAGAAAATGCAGCGGACCGCCTAAAAAGGCCACCTTGCCCTTGATGGGCCTGCCCTGAGCCAGCGTGGTGATGGTCTGATTTACCACCGCCTGCAGTACTGACAGGGCCAGATCCTCGCGGCTGACGCCCTCGTTCATGAGAGACTGCACATCGGTCTTGGCAAACACGCCGCAGCGTGAGGCAATGGGAAAGAGCTCCTTGCCCTGCGCGGCTAAGGCGTCAAGTCCTGCCGCGTCGGTGGAGAGCAAGGTGGCCATCTGATCGATGAAGGAGCCGGTGCCGCCGGCGCAGGCCCCGTTCATGCGCTGTTCCAAGGAGCCTGCAAAATAGGTGATCTTGGCGTCTTCACCGCCTAACTCGATGGCGGTATCGGTCAAAGGCAGGTACTGCCTTACTGCGGCGGCACAGGCCACCACCTCCTGCAGAAACAACACATTGGCCCGTTGGGCTATGCCCATGCCGGCTGAGCCCGTCACCGCCAGGGTATAGGGCTTAGACAGATAAGGTTTGAGTTCGGCGGTAAGCTCAGTGAGCGCCTGCTGCACGGCGGAGAGATGACGACGGTACTGAGCGTGGAGCACTCTCCCGCTCTCGTCCAACACTACCGCCTTGATGGTGGTAGAACCTATATCGATGCCGACTCTCAATGCGCACATGGGGGGTAGCAGAAAGATGGATGAAGATTGAAATTGAGGGCTATCTTAACAGAAAAAAGCCTGTGGTTCACGCTCAAACCTAGGGCCGGAGCCGGACCTCTTCAAGATCAAGACAAAATGGCTCCATAAAGGCGAAAACCCCGCATGGCTGCGGGGTTTTCTCAAGCTTTAATTGAGCTTTACGAGGCAGTGATTACTCGATGATCGAGCCCACCACACCGGCGCCCACCGTGTGGCCGCCCTCGCGGATGGCGAACCTCTCGCCCTGGGCCATGGCCACCGGGTGGATTAAGGTCACCGTCATGTCGGTGTTGTCGCCCGGCATCACCAT
>JAFUGP010000074.1 GCA_017469335.1 Succinivibrio sp.
CTCCTGGTTCTTGAGCTTTAAGGCATAGGTGCTGCTTATCTTGAAGACATTGCCCCTGATGGAGCCGATGGTCTCCCGGCTGCCCTTCCTTTTTCCGGTCTTAGGATCTACCACTCTAATATTGCGGTAGACCTGAAACAGCTTGTGTGTCTCGTTGTAGTTGGTAAGACAACCCGGGGGTATTTCCGGGTAGTCGGCGAGGTTGGGTTTAGGTGGCTGCATGGCTTACTCCTGCACGTATTAGGACTATGCCATATATTATAATACACCTCCTCCAATTTTTCAAGTAAACTCTTATAGAATATAACTAATATGCTATAGTAGTCCGAATACCCCTGAAATTACGATCGTACGCCCTGGGGAATTTAGCTAGAGCGCACCCGAGATAATTGTGATCTACTATCTACTTACTGCACTTCCTTGGAGGTAAGTACGATGTTTAATCTTGACCTATTGGCGCAAGGTTACCGCCGCATGTGCTTGTCTTTTGGCGGCACACTTGATTATCCTCAAAGAAGGACTCCGCGCGATGATAAATTGGCGTTGAGGCGTGATGCCGCAAACTTGAGCAGAGATCTATACAAATCTTTACGTCAGGTCGAAGATGCTGCACTTGTTCCGGATCCCAAATCAGCACGGTAACAATTCATCCATCACAGCACGCTTACTCTTGCGTTTTTTCCGGACTCTTAAATCCTGCATTCGAATGCTGCTCAGTTCATTGTCTCTGAGTACGCTGTTCGTCTTAGGCACCGCTATGTAATTGAGCGTTTCCAGATCTGCTCTGCCAGTTGCTTCTTGGTCAGTACAATCCTCACCTTGGGATCTGCCTGCTCAGCATGCAGCGCCTTTCTCGTTATGCAGAGATTTTCGCAGGAATCGAGTGCGTGCAGAAAAACCTAGTATCTGTCGATCAAATCCCCTAGTGCCTTGACTTACGACCGTGCGCCAGATCAGAGACGATACCTGGACTCTGTTTTCCTCTTCATGTTTTCATAAAGCTGGCCCTTTGTTGGGTTTAGCTTCGAGTCTCCTATGCGGCAGCCAATAAGTCCGAAATAGGAGTCACCGCAGTAAAGAGATTGCAATCTTGCTGCGGTGTTTTTATTTCTGCCTATGCTGCAGCATTCGCCCGAGCATAACGCTGCAGCGGGTTTTCTTCCGCTCCCGCGGCAACCACACGTTCTTAAGCTTCATCGTTAAAACATCAAAAGTAATGGCTACCATGCCTGCGGATATACCAGATCGGGACGTTACATGGAGAGGGGTTCTGCCAGGGATCTTGGACCGGGGCCGCAGGCCCCGGGCAAGAGATGCTCAGTGCTCCTCAGGCTCCCTCTTGGTGAGCACCACCACGTCGTTGACACGGATATTTATGAGATTGTTGCGCAGATTGTCCGGGTGCAGGCGCGCCGAGTGGGCGTATACCTCGGTGACCCGGTAGAGACTTTCGGTGTGATCGATACGCGCGTAGCGATCGCTGTAGGCGGCATTGCCAGGCTGTCTGGTCTGACCGATGGTGAAGGTCATACCTGGGGCTATGCCCGAGTCACGGCCGATGTCGATGATGAAGTCATCGTTGTCCACCTCCACGATGCGCGCGGACGGGGCCAGACACTGCATGGCCATCATGATATCCTTGGCGGCCTTGTCGCAGAGATCCCTCACTCGCATGGCATAGCTTGAACCGCGGAAGCGATCGGAGCGCAGGTCGATAAACTGACCCTGCTTAAAGGGGAAATCAGCTTCACCTGCATAGTTTTTGTTGAATATCTGATCCCCGGAACTGGCCTCGTAGATACTCACCGAAAAGTCGATGGTACGGGTGGGATCGTAAAAAGGCTTGGTGAAGATGTTGCCCACCTCGGAGGCGGCCACCGAATTGATGATCCCCACCAGCACGTACTGCGCACCGTCGCGGTTGGCGATGGCTCTGAGATCATCTTGGGTGCGGGCATTGACGGAATTGTCCTGATAATTCTCGCCTATGCCGGACAGACGGACATTGGAGGCCGGCCGTACCATTAAGGAAGGGATCTCCTTTAACTGCGAGAACAGCAGACGGTCAAGCTCCTCATTTATGGTCTCAATGCCGGCGCTGGACTGATAGGCGCGCTGATCGCTGTAGCGGAAGGTTATGGGCAGCAGGATCTTGCGCAGGGAGTTCATCGCGCAGCGCTCGATGCGCTTCTCATCGACCAGCACTCTTACCCGGACCGTAATGCGGTTGGCGGTTTTCTCCTCCTCCATTACATCTATTTTGCGGATGGGCTTGTTGCTGCGCAGGTGCAGATCGCTTTTGACCATCACCCCGTCGCTGTAGAGCGTTTCCATATCAATGGTGGCTCCGGCCTGCAGCAGCACGTTGCGCACCGCGTCATTGACCGCCTCCTCACGGGCAGCGGCCACACCGTCCACGATGGCGGCCGTACCGGTGGCGGTATACCATTCAGCCGGCAGTACCGGCAAACTCCACAGCGCCAGAGCAGGCAGTGCTAAGCTGAGATATTTTTGCGCTTTCATAAGATCTCCCCTTGAAAGGTTGGCGCTGACAGAAAACTGTCAGTTTGATGTTCTGGCACTGTTATTGCATTATTTGTACCGTGTCAGTACCGGCGTCACTTGAGACAGCTCAGGGCTACGGCGGGTCTTTACAGCTGATTATACAAAGAAAAGGGGTTTAAGATGGAGAGATATCTGATTGCGGTGTTATGCCTGAGTTCCCTGGTGGGACTTGCCGCCTGCTCGGCAAATCCTGCCCCTTACGGCAAGAAAACCGGCAAGGACAACATCTACCAGTTAAGCGGCATGGAGATCTCCAAGGTCTCCTCGCAGATGGCGGATATGCTGGTCGCCACCATGTCGGCCAATCTGCGCAAAGAGGAGTTGCAGAAGGCCGAGGCTCAGGGCTATCTGACGGCCCAGCGTCCGGAATATCCCAAAATTGCCGTGACCTCCTTCGTTGATACCGATACCTACGAAGACGCCGGATACTTGGGCAGGGAGCTGGGTGAACTGTTCGTGCATGAACTGGACCGCCGCAGTGTGCCGGTCTCCGAGTTCAAGACCACCGGTCATATTTCGGTGACGGAGGAAGGCGAGATCATTTACTCGCGCAACTGGCGCAAGATTGCCAAACAGGCCATGGTACAGCATGTGTTAGGCGGCACCATTACCCGCAACGACAAGGGGGTGGTGCTGGTGGCCCGTGTCATCGACATGAACAATGTGACGGTATTGGGCTCCGCCACCGGCTTTATTCCTTATCATCTGCTCCCGGACTGCTATAGGACGGCTAAGAAAAACTGCTCCATGAACGGTGTGACATCTTACTCCTTTACTTATACCATGCCGGCACCGGGTGATAAGGGCGCGGATGTCAAGCCGGTGAAAGGGAGCAAATACAGCAGCAGTTCCTCAGGCAGCAGCTACTACGCCGGCAGCAGTTCCTATGGTCAGCCCTATTACGACACCGACTATAAGTATCCTGCCACCAAGGACGGTGAGAAGAGCAAGGAACAGCTGATAGACGAGCGTCTGCACTCCAGCCCCAACCTGAGGAAGAAGTACTACATGCACGGGGCCCGCACCGGCGGCACCTCCATGGGTAACTACGACGAGTACCTCTATCAGAACAACGACGATCGTTCCTGGTATCAGAAATTCGGTACCTCCGGCAAGGTTCCGGTTATCTATCCGGCAGGTTCCTACCTCTACAACGATGGGTTGGTACGGGATGTGCATGATGCCAATCAGTACTCCCGCATCAAGCAATAATTTTGACACTGCCAGGCAGAGAAAGACGGGAGCAAGGAGAGAGTTATGAAACTGAGAGTCTTATGTGCAGGAGTGGTTCTGGCTGTGGCCTTAAGCGGCTGCAGCAGCACTTCCATAACCCGCAACTTCACCTATACCGATACCGGGGTGAACAAGCCCGCGGAGTTCCCCGTCCTGAGGGCCAGCGGCTACTCCGTCATTTCCAAACAGCCAGGGCGCACCTTTGCCGAGCGCGAGATCCAGGCCATGCGGGCCTCCAAGATGGAGGCCTACCGCGAGCTGAACGAGCAGGTCAACGGCATGTACATCAAGACGCGCACCACTCTCAACAATACCCGTCAAAATGTCGACGCGGTACAGACTGAGGTGGAGGGCTTTCTGAAGGGGGCGAGGGTCATCAGGCAGTTCCCGCTGGACAATACCTATGTCACCGAGGTGGAACTGGATACCCGCGTGCTCTATGACATGTACTTAATGCGCGGTGCTTTCTGAGGTCAAGTAAGGTATTAGCTTTTAAAATTACAGGAGAGAGTGAAAATGAATGCCAATCTGCCCAATCCCAATGCCCAGCGCAACATGTTCAGACCGGTGCGCGTCAACGAGCGCCAGGTCAAACCCCTGGTGGAGTTTTTGAATGAGCAAGACGAGATCCTGCTGTTACTAGGGAGGGTACTCAAGGAAGAGCGCCGCGCCCTGCGCGAGCGTGATATGAAGCAGTTGGGACTGGTAAGCAAGGAAAAATCCACCCTCATGGTGAGGTTGCAGAGCAATGATCAGCGCATCAAGCTGCATCCGGAGTGCGCCCAGCTCAAAACCACCTTTGCCGACAGGATGCAGGCCATCAAGGAATCCCTGTTGACCTGCAAGAAGACCAACGATGCCAATGGCAGACTGCTGGAGCTGTGCAGCAATACCACCAGACGTATGTCCTCACTGCTCATGAAGGTACGCGATCAGTCCACCATGAATCTGACCTATACCAGCAAGGGCAATACCACGGCGCGCGGCCCGATGAGGGTCAGCATCTCCGCTTAAGTACTCCAAGCTCCAAAAAGCTTCAAAATCAAGGGCCGTACCCCCAGGGTGCGGCCTTTTTGATCTTTTTTTTCGAGAGGCAAAGCAGCTAAGCCTTCTGGAGCAAAACTTCATTATGAGGGCGTAAGGACTGTTTTTTGGGAGAAATAATCCATTAATTTCATAAAGATAATTTTCCGCAAAATTTTTAAATTCGTGTTTTTGACCCCTCCTGACCCCAAAATCATTAAAAAAAATGTTTGCTATGATGCGTGCCGTGTCGGGGGCAGGGCTGCTCCAAGCAGGCTCTGAGACCTCCGGCCTTTTCTTAGTTCCATACAGGAGATTTAATCATGGACCTTAACAACTACGTTTTTTTGTGCGGCAAGGTGACCGCGCAGGACAATATCCGTTATGTCAGCACCGAGCGCGGCGAGATGATCTGCTTTGAGCTCATGACCAGCGAACTGTGGCATACCGCCGAGGGGGAGCGCAATCATGATGAATATCATCATATCGTGCTGCGCGACAACGGTGCCCATCAGATGGCGACGCGGGGCCGCGACCTGGTGATCCCCGGCAACCGTCTGCTCATCAGCGGCAGGCTGCGTCATCGTCTCATCAAGAGCCAGACCAAGCCCGGTGTGGTGCGCCACATCACCGAGGTGGATGCCGACAACGTAGAGCAGCTCTACCAGGAGGCCTCCCCTCAACTCATGTCGGCGGTGCAGTCCCAGCAGTTAAAGAGCGGCCAGTTTAACCAGTCTCAGCCTCAGGTCGCGCCGCCTCAGCAAGAGGAGATCCCGGCGGCCGCAGTGGAGTTTTAGCCGAGGGAATGAGCTGAGAGTTGTTCTTCATAACCCCATGCAATCAGACATAAGGAGCCAAAGTTGCGGTGCGTCCCGTGGCTCTTTCACTCGCCGCACCATTTTCAGCCAAAAAAGGAGATTAGAGATTCGATCATGAACAATAACCGTACCATCGATTTACACAAACATTTCAATTGCAGTCAGCTTAAAATCAAGGAGATGGAGGCCCCGGAGGAACGTATTCGCGATCATATTCCGGTAATCGATCCCAACTATGTGTTCGAGCTTAACTTCCTCAACCATATACTGATGTACCTAGGCTGCCCTCTGCATGACTGCCTCTACCTAAGCGGACCGTCCGGCTGCGGTAAAACCTCGGCGGTGCTGCAGGTGGCCGCACGCTTAGGCTGGGGCGTGGAACAGCTTACCCTGTCAAGCCGCAGCGAGAGTGCCGATCTCATCGGACATGCCACCTTAAGGCGCGGTGAGCTGGTCTACGAATACGGTCCTCTGGTCACCGCCATGATTTACGGGGAGATTTTGCTTTTAAATGAGATCGACCTCATGGCTCCTGGGGATCTGGCGGCCTTAAACGACGTGCTGGAGGGCAAGCCCCTGACCATTGTGGCCAATAACGCCGAGTTGATCAGGCCTCATCGCATGTTCAGAATCGTGGCCACCGCAAATACCAAGGGATCGGGAGACAGTCTGGGCTATTACAGCGGTGCCAGGCTGCTCAATCAGGCCTTTTTGGATCGCTGGCGTTTTGTGGAACTCAACTACCCCTCCACCCGCGTGGAGACGAGCATCCTAAAAAAGAATGCTCCGACGCTTGCTCCCGCACTCATCGGCAGCCTGGTGCGATTTGCCGCCGAGATAAGAAGGGTGGGGGCACCCGATGAGGAGGGTAAGGTGCAGCTGGGGGCGCCCTTCTCCACCCGCACTCTCATCCGCATCGGCAGACTTTTGGAATCATTTCCCGATCTCTCGCCGCTGGAGGCAGTCGATCTGGGCTTTGGCTCGCGCCTGAACAAGGTGGAACGTGAGTACGTCAGACGCTTAGGGGAGGACGTTTTCGGTCATGACAAGACCGAGGAGAGCGCTGCTGAAAACGGACAGATCATCGCCGCGGCAATGCAGCTGGCATCGTAACGCCCAAACTTGGGCGTACAGTACCTCAGGGCAAAAAAAATCCCCTTGAAAAAGGGGATTTTGGCGGGGACTGACTTCCTGCACTAAGTCAGTCCTGTGTTCCATCTCCGGTCTAGCCGAAGATTGAACTTAATTCGTCTTCAGCATCAATCATCTTGGAGGCGACGGAGTGGTAGTCCACCTTATAGTTGCCGTCCTTGATGGACTGCTTGAGCTTCTCCACCTTGGCGCTGTCCACGCCCTCGGAGGCTCTGGCACGTGCGGTGGCCTTGGCCAGATTCTTGGCGCTGTCCGTGAGCATCACCGCATCCGGACGGATCTCCGCACCGCTTTGTGGTTTCGCAGTTTCGACGGCTTTGCCGTTATTGCTTGCCGCTGCCAACTTGCTGGAGGCAACGGAATCTTTGACAACGTTCATCGAACGGTCGCTCAAAATGTCTATTGCCATGATGGTATCCTCAATCTTCTCTCCTGGCTGCGCGGAAACTCGCGAGCCTTTTCTATATTTCTATTAACGGAGCCTCACTAAAATCCTTTAGGCCTTTTTTACCTGTTTTTTTCAAAATTGCACTGAGACCGTTCCCGCGCCGGTGACCCTGGCTGAGATGATCTTTTTGCTCTTTAAGTTCTTCACCCGGATATTATCGGCCAAATTTCCGTCTTCTACAGCCTCAGCGGTGGTTTTTAGCGAAAGTTTGCCGTTGTTGGCCTCCAAAGAGACCGTATCTCCTTTACATACCAGACAAAACATGCCGTTGCGCAGCGTGTCGCCGGCCTTGAGATCTTTCTTGAGACGACTGCCCACTACCGCCAGGCGTTCATTGACGGTACCGGGGGTGATGGCATTCTCGTCCAGCCAGACCTCCTCTAGCATCTGTTCTGAAAGCACGGTACCCCGCGGCAGATTCTCGGCGGCCACCATGGTCAGGCGCTGGCGCTTGACCGTGACCGGCACGACGACGCTGTAGGGATGCTTCTGATCCTTACAGACAATTTTTACCTTGGAGTTTTCGGTGATGCGTGAGCCCTGAAGCTGCGCGGTGAGATACCCGGGGCATTTGCCGCCGTAATCCTTGCGGGTATCGATAACCCCGGCCTTGACCTGAATGCGCACGCCGTCGCGCTCGGTGGGAAACTGCGCGAGCATATACTGCTCTGCGACGTGGCGTAGAAAGGCCGCCTCCTGCTCGGTGGCCCCGGCAGGCTGTACGGGGGCAAGCCCCAGACACCAAACTGCCGCCGCAACCGCGGCCTGTTTAAGAAATGTGGCCATGTCTTATGTGGAACTTACCTTGCTGTCAGTAAAATACGCTGTCGGTTTTTCAACACCGCCTGAACATTATAGCAAGTATGGTGCCGGTCGCAGCCTGCCAAGCCGCAGGCCGCGGGTGGGCAGGGTGGTTGTTGCAACCGTGCGCGGCCCGGGTGCCTTAGCAGAGGTTGTGTTTCTTTGCCGCAGATCTCAAAATTAGCGTACCTGACACAAAAATTGCGGCAAATCATAGTGGTGTCTGGCAAAATTCACCACGCCCGCGGGAGACTTAATGCTAAAATATCGAACAAAATATGTGCAGAATATCTTCCCCGGTACTCACGAAAATCATGCACTGATGTGAAGGTTTAGCGACTTGCCTCAGGCCCTAGTCTGAGTCGTGGCGTTTAAAAAAATCATGCAGGTGAATGGTTTGTATGTGAGCTTGCACGCAGATCTGCTTTGAATATCAGTGTTTAATGGTAAGCTGTTGTATGCTAAGCCGTGGGTCTATGTCTTAGTCTGCATGACTGACACCCGTCAGCAGCCGTAAAGAGGAAATACGAAATGATAGGCGTAATGGATTCGGTCAATGAGATGACCGAACTGGTTGGTCAGAACCGCATGGAACTGTTGCTGTTCAAGCTTTCGGGCTTAGGACAGCGCTACGGTATCAACGTGTTCAAAGTGCGTGAGGTTCTGCCGTGCCCGAGGCTTACCATTATGCCCAAACTGCAACGCTATGTAGTAGGTGTGGCACATATCCGCGGACAGACCATTTCCGTGATTGACCTGGCCATGGCCATTGGCGGACGTCCCACCACGAATCTTGAAAAATCCTTCATCATCATTGCCGAATACAACCGTTCGACCCAGGCTTTCCTGGTGTCCAACGTGGAGCGTATTCTGAACATGAACTGGAACAAGATTATGCCTCCGCCGAAAGGGGCCGGACATTCCAACTACATGACGGCTGTCACCGAGATCGACAATGAGTTGGTCGAGATCCTGGATGTGGAGAAGATCTTAGATGAGATCTCGCCGATCAAGACCTACATGGCAGAAAGCGGTGATACCGAGACTGAGGCCTTTGCCAAGCAGGCCAAGGAGAACAAGGTTGTCATTATGGTGGCCGATGACTCCGTGGTGGCGCGTAAACAGGTCAAGTCCTCCATGACCCAGCTGGGCATTGATGTGATTGAGGCTAGCGACGGCAAGAAAGCGCTTGAGAAACTGCGCGAGATGGCCGACAAGGGACCGGTTAACCAGCAGATCAAACTGGTTATCTCCGATGTGGAGATGCCGGAGATGGACGGCTACACCCTGTGTGCCAATATTCGTCAGGACTCACGACTCAAGGATCTCTATGTGATCCTGCACACTTCGCTGTCCGGCGTCTTTAATCTGGGCATGGTCAGCAAGGCCGGTGCCAACAGCTTTATCCCGAAATTCAATCCGGACGAGCTGGCCAACGCGGTCAAAAAAGCCGTGGGCATAGTCGATTCAGGCGTCTCGGGCGCGGATATAATAATGAAGAATCCGATTGCCCAGAACCAGCAGTCGGCCTGATGCAATGCCGGATAAGCAAACAGTAAATTTGGCAGCCTCGCTCAAGGCGCGGCTGTTTTTTGGTTAAGAAATCTGAGATGGCTTTCTCTATATTCCATAAAGATGATAAGAAGTCGGATGACAGCGGTACCGCTAAGCCCGGCTTAAGCTCGGGGCATGTCAGGACCGAACCGGTCAACCCCACGCATTCATCTTTGAGCCGGCCGGCTGCGGGTACGGGATTTACTCCCCGATCCTCGCTGTTTAAGACCACCTCGCCGAATGTGTCGGTGCAGAGCACGGCTCCATATTCTCCGGTGACACCCAGCTCGGTGAACCGTCAGGATCCGTTCGTTTCCAGTAATCAGGCCAAGCCGTCCGCTTTTGCGGCTACGGCGGCCTCCAGGCCGGGTTTTAACTCCTTTAATACCGGAGCTGCCTCACTTAACCTCAAGTGCACCCAATTCAACGATACTACATCGCGTCTGGCGGCCATCAAAAGCTCCATTAACATGTTGCGCTCGCAGCAGAGCACTGCCTCAATGCGCGGCAGGGTGGCTGGCAGCTCGCCGTTGCATCCGGCCACGACTGCCGCACCTGCTGCCGGTGCAGCTTCCGCTTTGCATCCGGCCACGCCGGCAGCCGCCGCTCCGGCCTCCCATTTCACTCCCGCCTCTGGCGCTGAGGAACATCATGTGCAGCTTGCCGAGGGACAGGGGGTGACCGATCTGCAGTACCGCCGTTTTTCGGCTTTCTTAGAAGAGAACAGCGGTATCGTGCTGGGCAGCAACAAGCAATATCTGGTTAACAGCCGTCTGACCTCGCTGTTGCACAAGTTCCATGTCGACACTGTAGATGAACTGATTAACATGGCGGTGGACGGTACCAATGCCAAGGCCCGTGATGAGGTCATCGACGCGATGACCACCAACGAGACTTTGTGGTTCCGCGACACCTATCCCTATCTGGCGTTGGAGAATATCATTCTCCCCGAGATTGCCTTAAAGCATCCCCAGAATGTCAAGATCTGGTCATCGGCCTGTTCTTCGGGGCAGGAGCCGTACTCCATAGCCATGGTGGTGCTCGAGCAGTTAGGCCGTATGGTGCATATCGACCCCAGCCGCATTCAGATTGTGGCCACGGATCTCTCCGCCGAGATGCTTGCCCACTGCCGCTCCGGACTTTACGACGCCCACGCTCTCTCCCGCGGTCTGTCAGCTGAGCGTCGCGCCAAATTCTTCAAACCCACCCGCGATCCCAACATGATGCAGGTGGATACCCGCGTACGGTCCATGGTGACTTTCAGACCCATGAACCTCCTGGGTTCCTTCGCCTTGATGGGCAAGTTCGATGTGATTTTCTGTCGTAACGTGCTCATTTATTTCTCCAACGACGTCAAGACTTCCATCCTCAACAAGTTTGCCATGTGCCTCAATGAAGGCGGTTACCTGATTTTAGGCTCCACCGAGTCGCTCTCAGGCGCGGCCTCCAAGTTCGAGATGGTGCGCTGCCACCCCGGCATCATCTACCGCAAGAAACCAGGCGTCTGATTAATTTCATGATTTAACAGTAAATAATGCCAGCCTAAGAGTTGGCATTATTTCTGCATAATACCCTGCAGAACGTGTTCAACAATTTTTTGACACAGAGGGTTTCAATCATGGCTATCAGTTTTGACAGTGTCTTCGGAGTCCACCAGCACACCATGTTGGTCAGGAACAACCGGGCCGAGGTACTGGCCGGCAATCTGGCCAACGCGGATACCCCGGGTTACAAGGCCCGCGATCTGGATTTCAAACTGGCCTTAAAAGAGCAGGCTTCGCTGCACGAGATCAAGACCGGTCCCGAGATGGTTACCACCTCCAAGTATCACATGGATGCTTCGGCACTCCAAGATGATCCGGAACTGACCTTGAAATACCGTCTGCCCTATCAGGCCGACACCGGCAACGGCAACACGGTGGAGGTTAACTCCGAGCGTATGAAATACGTGAACAACTCAGTGGAGTACCAGGCCACCATGTCCTTCTTAAACAATCGTATTTCCAAATTGATGTCGGCGCTGCGTCAGCAGAGCATGTAAGCTGTAAGTGAGGGAGTTTTAAAATGAGTGTTTTCAGAATTCTGGATATCGCCGGCACGGCCATGAACGCCCAGTCGGTACGTTTAAACGCCACCGCTTCCAACCTGGCCAACGCCGAAGCCGTCAGCTCTTCGGTGGAAACTACCTACCGGGCTCGTCGTCCGCTGTTTGCCGCCGCCATGGATGAGGCCTTGATGCTGGAGCAGAATACCGGCGAGAAGACCGATCCGGTGACCGGTGAGCCCTATGGGGTCGGCGTGAGCTTAAAGGGCATCGTGGAGTCCGAGGCGCCACCCATTATGGAGTACAATCCCAACCATCCCATGGCCGACAAGGACGGTTACATTTACCGCCCCAATGTCAACCCGGTGGAGGAGATGGCCGATATGATTGACGCTCAGCGCTCCTATCAGACCGCGGTGAACATCGCCGAAAACGCCAAACGTATGCTCTCGGCTACCTTAAGGCTCGGCCAGCAGCAGATGTAAGCTCCCTTTTAATCTCAAAACCAAGGCGTGGATTTTTGCAGATCCGCGCCTTTTTGTTTTTTGGCGGCAGGCTCTCTCACGGCGCGGTCTGTCGCTTGTTTTTTCCTGTTAAAACCAAAAATCAAGGAGGCGGCGTCAGCTGCCCGCTTAAGTGGCCGTGCGCCGGACTGTGCTGTCTTTTGCCGCCGCGCGGTGCCGTTAGCTCAGGCGGCAAGTATTGCCGCTTTTTTCAGACGGCAACAGGCCCTGAACCATGCAGATACGGTAGAATATGGGTGAGCTTACACCTTAAAATATCAGCTAAAAATTATATTTGTGCGACGTTGCGCTGAGATTGGCATGTATCTTGAATATATCAGTGCATACCGTACCTGGGCGGCCAAATTTGCCGCCGGGGCAAAATTGGGAGAACGAACATGTCAGATTTTGATTACAGCTCCATAGGTAAGACCTCAGCCTACATTAAGGCTGAGACTGCCAAGCAGAGCGCCAATACTCAGAACTCCCTCAATCAGGAAGATTTCTTGAAGCTGCTCACCACGCAGCTGACCAATCAGGATCCCACCTCGCCGGTGGATAACAACCAGATGGTGACCACCATGTCGCAGCTGTCCATTGTGGACAACCTCAACAGCATCAACAGCGGCATGGAGAACGTGGTCAGCGCCATCTCCTCCTCTTCGGCCCTGTCGGCCTCCAGTCTGGTGGGCAGATCGGTGCTGGTGGACAGCAACACCGCCTTCTACGACGGTCAGACTCCGGTTACCGCCAAGATTAATGCCGGCGACGGCATGTCGGATATCAATATCCGCGTCTACTCTCCGGACGGGACCTTGGCCGGGGCCTATCAGGCCAACGCCGGCGACGGGCAGATGGACTTTGCCTGGGACGGTCTGGACGCCGACGGCGAGCCGCTCAACGCCGGCATGTACACCATCCGCGCCACCGGAGTGGCCAAAGACGGCTCTACCCAGAGCCTGGCGGTTTCCACCTACGCCACCGTGGGCTCGGTGACCTTGGGTTCCACTCCCTCGGAGACCTCGCTCAATCTCATCAGCTACGGCGATGTGGCGCTCAGCGATGTGCAGGAGATTGCCCTCTGAGGAACTCCCGGCCTTCAGCAATCCTGACATATTTTTGGCAAAGCCGCCGCAAGGCGGCTTTCTCATGTCTTAAATACCTGAAAAATTCTTTGCCAATCAAGATAAAAATAAAGCTGGCACTCTCCATGCATATCCCGTAACAGTCAAGGAAAAACTCTTTTCCGGAGGGTATAGAAATGGATAAGTTACTGTGGATATCAATGTCAGGCGCCAAGGAAAACTTTCACAGCCTGGGTGTGCGCAGCAACAACCTGGCCAACGCCAACACCACCGGCTTCAAGGCTGACTTTGAGCAGTCCCGCTCCATGTCGGTATTCGCCGATGCCTACCCCAGCCGCGCTTTTGCCATGACCGAGCGGCCCGGGTTCAACATGGATGACGGTCCCATTCAGACCACCGATCGTGCCTTGGACATCGCCGTGCGCGGCGAGGGCATGATCGCGGTGACCGACAAACAGGGCAACGAGGCCTATACCCGCTTTGGTAACCTGCGTCTGGACTCCGACGGAGTGTTGCGTACCGGCACGGGGCTGGATGTGCTCGATGAGGACGGTGCGCAGATCGTGCTGCCGGCCTTAGTCGAGGATTTGCACATCTCCGATGACGGTGTGATTTCCGGTCGTCCGCAGGGTGCCGACTCCAATGTCCTGGAAGAGTATCAGCGCATCAAGCTGGTGCGTCCGGACATCAAGGCCATCGAAAAGGGTTATGACGGGCTGTTTCGCCGCATTGACGGCAACCCAATGGAGTTTGATGAGAACGTACGTGTCAGGAGCGGCATCCTGGAGGCTTCCAATGTCAATCCGGTGGCGGAACTGACCAACCTAATCCGCATACAGCGTCAGTACGACGTGCAGGTCAAGATGATGGAAACAGCCAAGGAAATTGACCAGTCCCAGAGTAATCTGATGACCTATGACGGTATGTAAGCAATTTAGGCACGCAATTTGCAGTAAACAAAACAGGATTCTAAAAGAGGAGATAGTGTCATGATTCCGGCATTATGGATTAGCAAAACTGGCTTGGACGCCCAGCAGACCAACATCTCGGTCACCTCCAACAACCTGGCCAACGCCACTACCGTAGGTTACAAGCGCGGCCGGGCCATTTTCGAGGATCTGCTCTACCAGAAGATCAATCAGCCCGGCGGACGTTCCTCCGCGGACTCCTACCTGCCTGAAGGTTTGATGTTAGGCGCCGGCGCCAAAGTTACGGCGGTGCAAAAGCAGTTCGGCCAGGGCGACGTGGAGACCACGGACAACAGCTTTGACCTGATGATTCAGGGCCGCGGCTTCTTTGAGATCCAGCTGCCCGACGGCACCACGGCCTACACCCGCAACGGTCAGTTCACCAAGAACGAGGAAGGCACCATCGTGACCTCCGGTGAGGGCTTCCCGCTGCTGCCGGAGATCCAGATCCCTGAGGATGCCACTTCCATGACCGTCAGCCGTGACGGCATTGTGTCAGTGGTGATTGCCAACGCCACCGGCTCCCAGGAATTAGGCCAGATCACGGTCACCGACTTCATCAACCCCTCGGGATTGGAGCCGGTAGGCGACAACCTCTTCTTGGAGACCTCCGCCTCCGGTGCTCCGCAGCAGGGCATAGGCGGTGAGGATGGTATGGGCTATGTCAGGCAGTGCATGCTGGAGATGTCCAACGTCAAGGTCACCGAAGAGCTGGTTAACCTCATTCAGGCCCAGCGCGTCTATGAAATGAACTCCAAGGTGCTTACCACCGTGGATTCCATGATGGGCTCGCTCATCCAGGCTGTGTAGGACTAACGTTTAAGACTTGAAGATACGTCGTAAGGATAAAGGAGAGATATCATGAAAAAGGTGTTAGTGACTTTAGGGGTGCTGCCGCTGTTGTTCCTGCAGGGCTGTCAGTTTGACCAGTTCTCACCCAAGCCCGATGATCCGGCTTTCGCCCCGGCACTGCCGGAGCCGGACTATACCAATGCCATCCCCGACGGCGGGATCTTCCATATGTACAATACCAACAACGGGCTGTACACCGACACCAAAGCCCACCGCGTGGGTGATATCATCGCGGTGGTGCTGCAGGAGTCCACCACGGCGCAGAAGCGCGCGGGCTCCTCCTTGAGCAAAGAAGACTCCGATTCTTTCGGCGCCATCACCTTAGGCGGCAAGAGCATTCACGCCTTGGGCCTGACCCCGACTCTCTCCAAGAGCAATGAGTCCAGCTTTGAAGGCTCGGCCAACGCCTCCCAGAGCAACAGTCTGCGCGGTCAGATCTCGGTGAGCGTGGTCAAGGTTTACCCCAACGGCAACCTGCAGGTGCAGGGCGAGAAATGGCTGATGCTCAACAACGGCAATGAGTACGTGAGGGTGACCGGTCTGGTGCGTCCGGAGGATATCACCTCCGACAACACCGTGTCCTCGCAGCGTATTGCCAACGCACGCATCCAGTACGGCGGCACCGGCGACTTCGCCGACACCCAGGAACGCGGGTTACTGTCGCGCTTCTTCAACAGTGTGTTCAACATCTTCGGTTAAGTTAGGCTAAACTAAGGGAAAGGCACGGTCAAAGACTGTCTTGAGGGAGGATAGGAAAGATGAAAAGGACTGTTTGGGCAAAATTCGGACTTATGCTGATCCCGGCGCTGTTGGCGCTGCACATGAACACCGCTGAGGCCACCCGCCTCAAGGATATGGCCTCGGTCAGCGGCGTGCGCGACAATCAGCTGGTAGGTTATGGCCTGGTAGTTGGCCTGGCGGGCACCGGTGAGAAGAACAACAAGTTCTCCGAGCAGAGTTTCCGCTCCATGCTCAACAATTTCGGCATCAAGATGGACGACGGGGATACCCCCAAGATTAAGGACGTGGCTCCGGTGGCTATCCACGCCACGCTGCCGCCCTTTGCCAAACGCGGCCAGACCATCGATGTGACCGTGTCGGCCATCGGCGAGGCTTCCTCGCTGCGCGGCGGCACGCTGCTGCAGACCATGTTAAAGGGCGTGGACGGCAACGTGTACGCCATCGCCCAGGGCTCCTTGGTAGTGGGCGGTTTGGGCGTGGAAGGCGCTGACGGATCCCGCGTGACGGTCAATACCCCGACCGTGGGCCGTATTGCCAACGGCGCCATTGTCGAGCGCGAGGTACCCAACAGCTTTCTCACCTCCGACAGCATCGTTTTCAATTTGAACCGTCCGGATTTTACCTCCGCCAAAAATTTGGCGCAGACCATCAACAATTTCTACGGTGACGGCTCGGCCATTGCCGAGGATGCCGTCTCGGTGCGGGTCAGCGCCCCGCGTGATCCGGCCAGAAGGGTGGAGTTTCTGGCAAGCCTGGAGAATCTGGAGGTCTCCCAGGGTGAGGATCTGGCCAAGATTGTGGTCAATTCCCGTACCGGTACCATTGTCATCGGCAGCAACGTCAAGTTAAAGCCGGTGGCCGTGACCCACGGCGGACTGACCGTAACCGTAAGTGAGGATCCGCAGGTCTCCCAGCCCAACAGTTTCTCCAACGGTCAGACCGCGGTAGTGCCCAATTCCACCATCAACATCGAGGAGAAAAAGGGCAGCATGTTCAAGCTAGATACCGGCGCCACGCTCGATGATCTGGTGCGCGCGGTCAATCAGGTGGGACTGGCCCCCGGTGATCTGATGTCAGTGCTGGAGGCTCTGGATAAGGCCGGTGCCATTGAAGGCAGACTCGAAGTGATCTGACCCTCCCTCATCATCTCAAAGCACAAATCCCGCAGCGAACACTGTGGGATTTTTCATTTAAGGGGGGCCTTGGAGTTATCTGCATAGCAGGGATTGTGGCGGGTTACAGCGCGGCCACCGGACACAGCCACAGCTCTTTGGAACTGGGAATAAGCTTGTCACTCAGGCAGATGATCAGTCCGGGCATGACCTTATGAGACAGCTTCTCCAGTGCCTTAAAGTTTCGGATCGGACTGTGTGGGTGGGCGTTTTTTTTGATTTCAATGGGGTAGAGGCAATCACCCTTGCTGATAAGCAGATCCACCTCGCGCTGCTCCAGGTCGCGGTAGTAGTACAGATCAGGCCTGAGCCCTGAATTTTGGTAGCTCTTGACTATCTCGGTGACGACATAGTTCTCCAAGATGGCCCCGTCCATGGCCCCATACTGCAAGGTCAGAGAGTCCGGCCAGCGGCACAGGTAGGAGACCAGCCCCGTGTCCATGAAGTAGAGTTTGGGAGTCTTGATGAGTCTTTTGGTGAGATTGCTGGCATAGGGTGGAAGAATATACACGATCCCCATGGCTTCCAACACGGAGATCCAGGTTTTGACCGTGGGAGCCGAGACTCCGGCGATGGTGGCAAGCTCATCATATTTGAGTTCCTGCGCAGTGCGGGCTGCCAGTGCGGCCAAAAACACATAAAACTCGCGCAGTTTGCCAACGTTGCCCATCTCGCGCACGTCCCGCTCTAGGTAAGTGTAGACATAGTTTGCATAAAAGCGGTCAGGCTTAAGCTCTGAGGTAACTACCTGGGGCATGCAGCCGGTGAAGATGCTCTCGTAAAGAGCAGCTGTGTCTAACGGTGCTCTGCTGTCAAGTCTCTCACGCAACGCTGTAATATCCGGAGTGAACAACTCGGCCTTGGCGCCGCAGATTTCCGCGCGTGAGAGCCCCGGCAGTTCTAACACCGCCACCCTGCCGACCAGAGAATCCGTGATCCCCGGCATCATGTTGAATTTTTGTGAGCCTGTCAGCCAGAATTGCCCTGCACAGGGCTGGCCGCGCAGCTTCTGGTCATCGACCAGACGTTTTATCTCCAGCAAGAGGCCTGGTGCACGCTGGATCTCGTCTATGATGAGCGGCCCCGGGTAGGTCTCAAAGAACAGCTTGGGATCGCTTAGGGCCAGGGAAAGTACTTGGTAATCGTCCAGACTGAGGTATTTGCGCTGTGGCTCTTTGAGGTGATTGAGCAGAGTTGATTTGCCAACCTGCCGCTGTCCGCAGAGCATGATGACCGGATATTGGGTTGCGGCCTCAAGCAGGGTTTGTTCCAGGTGTCTTGTGATGTACATGGCAATTGCCTCATCTCGATCAAAATAAAGTATAGGTTAATTTTAATCGAAAGACAAATTATCGGGGCGGTGCAGGGAATTTTATTGCAGTATCGCCAGCTGCATCTCAAAAGGGCAGAGGTTTTGAACCGGACATATAAGCTACATCGTGAAGATTGCTTCGGGAAGATCAGTGGGCTAAAGGCGATCCTACTACTACGATCCCTTAGAGCAAACAAATAAGGAGAGAGGATTTCTACCGGCGGCAGTGCTCCAGCACATAATCTAAATTTTGCCCTGCACATACGTAGGTACCTTCTGGTAGGCCTGGGGCAGGTTCAGCTGATCGCAAATGCCGCGTAGCTTGGCAGTTATGCCGGTCATGACCACGGTACCATCGGCGTACTGCTTAGCTTCCACACC
>JAFUGP010000075.1 GCA_017469335.1 Succinivibrio sp.
ACTGCGCTTGAATTCGGTCACCTCGGTACGGGAGTAGCCCATAAAATTGAGCTTCAGCACCGGGAACTGCCCTAAAGTCCATTTATCGTAGATCCAGGTGTCCTTGAAATAAGGCTCCACTCCCTTTTCAAAGAGAGTGCCGATGGTGTTTAAGGTCAGTGACTTGCCAAAACGGCGGGGCCGGGAGAAGAACACACGATCATGATGCCGGATAAGCTCGTGAATGTACTGAGTTTTGTCTACATATATGCAATCATTCCTGGTTATATTCGCAATGCTTTCAGATCTGGCAATCTCTTTCATCCGGGCGCTCCCCCAATTAAATGCTTCCCTCGGGCAGATCTTTTAAATTGTTCCATACCTATAAGTCGAGAGCCTTGAGGTCAAAGACGTCCTGACTATCATTCTGATCTAAGAATACCCGGTAACTCTGAGTGAACTCAGTAATTCATCTGTTGCGAGCGACGTTACGGTTGCCGCCTATCCTGTCAGTCGGCCATGATCAGCACCTAGCGCAAGGCGCATCTGAGCCTACCTGCTCAGTATAGCTTACCTGTCCGTGGGACTGACGGCAAATGATGGAGTTGCACCGCAGTTTCCTGCTCGACTGTGGTGGCGGCCTCACAGCAGGTGAGCCTCGGGAACTATGCCGGCAGAGGATAACATCAATAGGTTGGACGGCATAAAGCGGTGCTCATATTATGGCGCACAAGGGTTCTTGTGGCGAGACAAAAGTCTGCTAATTGGGTTTTTGCGATCTAAAAGACGATACAGGCGTACCTTAAGCTCAGTGCAAGTGCTATGCTCCACAAGGTGAGCTGATTGAGCGCCTGAAGCTAAAATCTTGTGGAGAACCGCACCTTGCCTACTAAGATCCCCTACTATTTAAAGCCCCGCCATATCTGGACTGAAGAGCTCAAAAAGATGGCCGCAGACGGCGTCGATCTTGGTCTGGCCGCACTGCTGCCTGACTGCTATCCGGCCGCGCTCGCCCTGCATGTGGAGCTATTGGACACCAATATCACAGGGCAGGAGGCACCTTGGCAGGAATTTGTTTGGGCCCCTGATCAAAAGGACATCGACGCACTCAGAAACTTTGGCAAAGTAAAGAGTGCCATCAGCCGTGAGGTCATAGTGCCCGGTGATATCACCCTGCACGCACTGCATTTCGTCTTGCAGGGTCTTTTTGGCTGGCGTCACTCCCACCTGCATAACTTCCAACTTCCACCCGAAGTGCTCTACGATCTCACCTTGGAAGGCAGCCTGAGCGCGCAAACTCAACTATACGGTCTGCTTTTCAGCTGGCCGGATCAAGAACGCTACTATGATGACGATTACGCGGGGCAAAGTGAACGGGCCTGGTATCGCAGCAAGTATCGCGGTCCCTACCGCAGCGCCATCAGCCCCAAGACCGGACTGACCTGGAATAGGTACCGTGAGCAGCGTTCCTCCCTGGCAGATCGGCTCTTTAGCGTCGATCAGGTGGGTATAACCGCCTCGCGCATAATTAAGGACAACTCACGCAAAGGCGAATGGAAATCACTGTCCATACCCTATGTTGCTGCTGACTTAGATGACGATTTCTACTGGAGAGTAACAGATGAGCATCTGAGACTGCTAGAGGAGAATGTGCTGTGCGATCTGCTGCTCAAGCCCGGGCAGAAAGCGCTGTCTGGCAGTGAGTGGCTCGCCCGTATGCTGGTGCTCAATAATCCTCTGCTCTCTGAGTGCTATGAGCCTTTCACCCTGCCCTGCGCACCGTGGCTTCTCTACCAATATGATTACGGCGACAACTGGCGCGTCGCCATCACCTGCACCGAAAGCTACCGCCTCGACAAGGAAAATGTGTTGTCGACAGCCACGGGACGGGAACTTGATGCAACTGAACAGGAGGCGGTGTTGCAGGTTGCGCATCAACACCTGCCGCGTTGTACCGCAGCAGACGGATCAATGGTGATGGACGATGTCTTCGGCGTGGGTGGTTTCTGCCGTTTTCTGCGCTGTATCCATCCTGAAATCACCGGTGAGAAACACCCCGATCTGAGCCTTACTGAGCTGCGCGATTGGGCGTACTTACAGGGATGGAAGGAGAAGATGCCTGCTCTGGATAAGTTGCTCTGAGGTTGTTCTGCGCTCGATCCACGGCGGCTTTCCCGGTGAGCGCAGCGTATGGCCGCCGTGTAGTGCGAAGGCTCAGCTGCTGTGCCCCGCTCATGCCAATGCGTTCAGCGCAGGTACGTAAGGAAGACCCCCGGCTTTGCTCGGCTCTGCATGCCAAAAAAGATAAGTATACGAACTCTCAGTATCCCAAGGGTCAGTTGATGTCTCTTAATACTCAGAGCAGACCCCATCCCACCTTGCGCTCTGCTCAGGCCCTACCTGATCATCAGGTCCTAGGCTTGTATGACCAACTGATTATTCATGCCCAGTTTATCTGAGATCTTATCCTCACTCTTAAAAGAAGATGCCATAGTCGCGATCGTCTCGCACAACTCAAGCGAAAGCATGAAAGGCGCGGTGAAGGCGTTGATCACTATGCACTTGAGCTTATTTTGGTTGTGCTTAGCGAGCGTGACTACCTCCAAAAAGGGCTTTTGCAC
Source organism: Succinivibrio sp. (assembly GCA_017469335.1). GTDB lineage: Bacteria > Pseudomonadota > Gammaproteobacteria > Enterobacterales > Succinivibrionaceae > Succinivibrio. Next base: position 2,601 of record JAFUGP010000075.1, read on the forward strand.
CTTGGAACTGCGCCGGAATTGCTCCCCCATCTCCTCGGCGGTGCTGAACACCGGGAAGAGAAAATCCTCACCTAGTTGCAAAAGGTCAGGCACTATGCGGATATTGTCCTGAAAGTTCAAACCGGTAGCAACCGCACCTTTGGCGCCCTTCTTGCGCCGGGTCTTCTTCACGGTCCGCTTCACCTGCGCATAATCATCCTCGCTTAGGGTCGCCGTACAGGGGATCCAGACATAGCTGTCACGCAGCACCTTCATCAGCCTGAGGACATTCAGAGCGGAGAATTCGCGCCGGCAGCTGTCCACCGTACGCTTCAAATAACTGCCATCCTCCAGCAGATCAGGGGTTATCCTCTCCTCAGGCACACTGTCAGCAGCCTGACCGGAGGACTGCAGTATGGAAACCATCTGCGCGGCATTCAGCCTGAAGGCCTGTCCCCCGGGATTGATGATAAGTCCGGGGGTCTCAATTGTCAGGCACGAGGTGAGCAATGTATCGATGAAGGTGGCACCAAAAGGCCCGGATTGGCCCTTGTAGCACTGCGTAAGAGTGGTAAACGCCGCCGGCAACTCAGTCCCATCTTCACTTTTAACCTTGCGAAAGACCGGATCTGAGCCTGCCTCATCGGGCTCTGCCATCAAGAACAGGAGATGCCCGTCCTGACTGAGGCGCTCACTAAGTGCCTGTACTACGGCCTGCTCATGCGCGGCAGAAGGCTCAGCATGGTATTTTTTGATGGCCTGCTCGATGAGGTCGTTGCCTTCCAATTGGGGATCACGAAAAAACTGTTTGTCTGAGGGTTTTTGTTGCAGGAAGTCATCGAGCACCGCCAACAGATCCTCAGGCAGGCGCCTGCGGCATTGTGCCACCAGTTCCTCAGGCACGCCATAGTAGGCCTCGGCGATACTGCCGGCAATGCAGGTCAGGGTATCGCAGTCACCTCCTAAGGATACTGCCGTGCGGATCACATCCTCAAAATCCCTGCCCTCCAAAAAGGCGGTGATGGCCTCGGGTACGGTTTCCTGGCAACTCTCCACGTGATGATAGTTAGGCCTGATTTCATCGCAGGTTCTGGACAGGTCGTAGCCGAACTCTTTCTCTACATACTCTTTGATCTCAGCTTTGGTCATGCCTAAACGGGCCAGTATGATAGCGCTGGCCGTGGCCTCGGCTCCCTTGATGCCCTCAGGGTGATTGTGCGTGATCTCGGCGCTAAGCCTAGCCATGCGGCGCGTTTCATCCAGGGTGAAATACAGCCAGCCTGCTGCGGAAACCCGCATGGCCGAGCCGTTGCCGAAACTGCCATAGGGCTCGGTGCTGTCTGATGTCAACCAGAAATAGAAGCGGCTGCCGTAGCCTGCGTTGGAATATTTACGGCCCCAGTAGCGCAACGAGGCGATGAGCGCTGCGCGGATCTCCTCATCGCTCTGCTTAGCCGACATTGTGCAGTAAATTATCGGAATTATAATCTCCCCTGCAGGACCCGATCTAGCGTTTAAACCAGATTTTTAGATCCTACCGTAAAGACCTTGGTAATGATCGTATGTCAGACCGGTGTAATACCGCGTCCACTCAAAGCCCATAGCTTGGACCACATCAACAAACGTCTGATTCAGCCCTGTTACCTCAAAATTCATCCCTGGCCGCGGTTGGCAGACATTTATCTGGGAGTTGTCGACGTACTGCTTGAAGCGC
>JAFUGP010000076.1 GCA_017469335.1 Succinivibrio sp.
ACTGCGCTTGAATTCGGTCACCTCGGTACGGGAGTAGCCCATAAAATTGAGCTTCAGCACCGGGAACTGCCCTAAAGTCCATTTATCGTAGATCCAGGTGTCCTTGAAATAAGGCTCCACTCCCTTTTCAAAGAGAGTGCCAATGGTGTTTAGAGTCAGGGATTTGCCGAAGCGGCGGGGACGGGAGAAGAACACGCGTTTGTATTTCTTGACCAGAGTATAGATGTACTCAGTCTTGTCTACGTAGATGTAGTCTAAATCTGTAAAGTCCTTAATACCGTCGGCTCGTGAGATTTCTTTCATCTCAGGACATGCCCCGCTTTAAGGCTCTCCCGACAAATCGGCCTGCACCACACTCACCTCAGCCTTAGCAAGGGAGATGTAGGAGCCATCCTGCGCCGGAGCAAAAGCTAACTTCAGGATCGTGTAAGAGGCAGCGCCGTAGCGTTTGGCGATCCCCTGGGCACATTTGGCGAGTTCTTCAGAGAATGCACCTACTGCACCGTCTGCGCTGCAGCTGCACAGCAACAGTACTGTCCCGCGTGCGGTGCCGAGGTAGAGCACTGCCTGCTTTGGAGCAGTTAAGACAAACTCAATGGTACCTTCCGTGTAGACGTCCGGAAAATATAAATCCTCATCATCAATATCATCAATATCATCAATATCATCAAGTTCGTCAAGATCGCCAAGATCATCATACAGTTCAAGTTCCTCAAGATCGAGTTCATCTGCCGCCGTGGGCTCTGCCGTGTCTTGCGTATCTTGATGCTCTTCTGCAACCGAAAAACCATCTCCACTTTCCGCGTACAAGCCTGCGAAGTCATCCAGCCAGCGGGCAAGCACCAGGCCCAGCTGCATGAGAGTGTCATTATCCTGATCAAGCAGCGCAAAGGCCGCGCTGACACGCCAGGGCAGAGTGGATCCGTCCAAAAAGTGCAGGATCTCTTCAATTCTCCGGTGCAGTTCGCGCTTGGGCTTGACGTCGTCAGGATATTTGGGGAAGCCGCCCCGGTATTCGAGCGCTTGCAGCAATTCCCGGCTCATTTTTGATTTGGCATCGGACAGGTAATTCTCAAACTCCTTGTTCAGGTCGGTCAGTATGGTATCAAGATCCGGATCCTGCTCACCATCCTCACCGTTCTCCGCCTCCGCTGAGACCTCAGGATCGTTCCCGTGAGCTATCTGGCAGATGTAAACGTACTGTAAAAACTTAGCCAGGCTGTTACGGGCACTGGCTCTGAGAATGTTGTCTTCCGGATGTTCTTCATCTTCCTCACGGTCCGGTTCGGGAGCAAAATTGCGGGCCAGAGCCTTTTCATAGAGTAAACGCTGCTCATAGGAGTAATCACCCGAGTCAAAGTAGCAGCCCAACTGCAGTTTCTCGTCTGACTTGCTCAGTGAACGTACCCGTGCGGCCCGCTTGCGGCACTCCAGATAATGAATGAACATCAAAGGCGAGGTGAACAGGCAGGACATAATCTCCAGATCTTCAAAGGTTATGACCGAGCAGGAACTGTCCACTCCCGCCTCGCGAAAACGGCTGATCTGACTTAATACCGCCGTGGGACTTTCCGTAACCAGCAACAACGGCAATCTGATGGGATAGTCGGACATCTTAAGCTCGATGCTCTCGCCGGTACCCAGCTCATAGAACTCGCATTTATAGCGGTTGTTTAAGTACTTCATCACCCGCATGGCCTGCACTGCCCCCTTGGTGATGGTTCTTTTGAGCAAATTCGCGTAAACATCCTGTTGCTCTAAGGGGGAAACCGAGGAGTGACTCATGGCCTTGACCTCCACGACCAGCAGGCAGTCACCATACTCGACTATAAGATCGCATTCGCCTTTGCGGCGCGGACCGTACTTGGCCCAGACACTGTTTTGGATCTCATAGATCACGTTGCGGTGAATCACCGCACCGGGCAACAGCTTCCGCAGTGCCCGCACGGCCAGTTCCTCGCCGCGTTTGCCCTGGCGCCAGTTCCACTGATAACGCAGATCATAATCATCAGACGTTATGTCATGACGGATAAAATCATAGAAACCGTCGCAGAAGTTGTAGAGGTTAAAGGAGTAAATTTTGCCGTTGATCTCTATGAAGGGCTTGCTGATAACCGGCAGTGAGCGAAAGGCCCGCAGACTCTCCTGCTCGTGCCATCTGCCCTCGCCGGTGCTCTCCCAGCCGCCGACCCGGCAGCTTAAGGCCTGCGCAAAACGGGGGGAAAATCCGGAACTCTCCACCTCCACATCGTCTGCGGTCTGAGATTGGTAGATGGTCTGAACCACGTACCTGAAGGACTCGTCCTCAATCAGCTCCCAGGAGCCGCGCAATATGAGGAAATTGGCATAGAAGGGATCATTTTCGGCGTAGGCAATCTTGGCCGCGGTTTTTCTGATGCGCTCGCCGAAGGCTCTGAAATAAGAAGCAAAAAATTCGACCTCTTCAAAGGGGTAATTTTGCATGCGCAAACTCAGGCAGTCCGCGGCGCGCCTTAACTGCTCCGTACTCATGCCATAACGCTCCATCACGGTGTCAGCTTGAGCGGCCAGCAGCCTGCAGGAGGTCAGGTATTTAATCAGAGGAAAACTGCGGCCGTACGACCCCCTGTCCAGCTGCGAGGTCAAGAGCAGGCTGTCGCCGGCTTTTTCACTTTGTTTAAGACGCTCATTTTTGATGTGTTCGAGGTCCTGCAGCATGGATTCCATGATCAGGGCCAGAGACTTCAAGCGGATCCGCTCCAGGCTTTTGAGATCCTTTTTCACTCCCGGCCGGCCGCGCTGCAAAAACAAGATGCTCTGTACCAGCGCCAGGGTATGATAGCCGTACTTGCTGTCGGCCAGATAAGCAAATTCACTGACCGCCGTCTGAGCCTGACAGGCAGCCCTCAGATAATTGAGCAGTGCCAGAGGATCAACACTGTTGACCAGACGGCACAACTGACGGGTGAGGTTGTGCAGATCATCAGAAGGCCGCGCGTAACGGCTGTCACCGAAGAATACATCCCGCAATGAGGGTGCCTTGTCTTCGATGGTATTCTCATACGGGAGGGCTTTGCCCTGCTTGAGCAGAGAGTCCTGGCCTCTTAAAATTTCTTCAAGCACTTTATCGTATGGCTATGTTATGGTTACATCGGTTAAGGGGCTGTCTCAAAATAATTTGACGGTTTGTGAGCGGTAAGGGCTTTTAGACCCTTATCCTCACCGGGCTCCCGCAGCCCGCTATCCCGTAGTTACTTTTTAAGGTAACATCCGAGAATACCTTTCGCATTATGTTTAGAGCGCCGTTAACATCGGCGTTTACCAGCAAGCCTTGTGAGGTTTTGAACAATCCCCGGCGTATGCGCTTTCCAAGGTACTCTTCATGGTGCTCCAGACTCTCTCTGTCAAAGAAAGAGCATTTGGATGTCCATGCTTCCTCGGTCTCAACG
>JAFUGP010000077.1 GCA_017469335.1 Succinivibrio sp.
AAACTGCAGGGCATGAGATGGTATGTTTCCTCGGCACAGTGTATGCTTGCACTAAAGATGATGTTGGAGAGCGAGCGCTGGGGTGAGGTTGAGGGTATGGTCAGACGTTACATCCACCCCGAAGATGCCCCCGCGGAAGCCCAAAAATCACCCTAAATTTTGGACTACACCCGGTATACTTCATTGCCGAGGTTAAGACCGTGTTAGAGGTATACGCGAAAATCCGTACCATAACGGAGGACATGTAAAATGGAGATACTTGGGGTAATAACATCTATTGTCTGCCTGCTCATCCTGACCTACCCTGTTGCGAAGCTGCAGGGCTGGATTAAGTAGGGCAGTTTCTCGATTAGTCTTTACATTTTCAACGAGGCCGTCACCTGTTAGGTGAAGGCTTTGGAGTTCTGCCAACTATCCTCTTTAATCTAATCGTAAAATGTGTCGCTGACCTCTTTTTAGGGCGAAACCGACCCTCTGAGTCTATCTTCATATGCGTACTGCCGGGATGTGCGTGACTCAAGATCTCCCGGCGAGGTGTCTGCCAAATGCCACGTCATGTGCAGTATCCGAAACTGCGAGCTTTGAGAGTGGAAGTCTGCACAGCCTGGGTCAAAACAAAACTGCCTAATGTATGTTGTTGCGTGGCTTGGATCAGCCCTAACCTGATCGTGGTGACGCCGGTTGCCTGATAGGTGCGCATAACTGGCCTCCGCCCAAGACGGAAGATTTATTGATAGGATCCGGACGGCAGGACGCTGGAGGCAGCTGTCAAATGCTTTGATTTGGTGAATATACCCAAGAAGCGATGGAGGGATGGCTGACCGCGATAGTTGCAGGTTGGTCTGTCGCTTCAGGCGAAGGTCGGTTGCGAGAATGGGCCCAGTGCGATAGCAAAATGGCTTGTAATTTATTAACCAAATTCATCGTTGCTGATAAAATAGTTTGGCCAGAGAGCGAGTTTTTTTCTGTCTTGCTCAATTCAGTCACAAGTACCTTGAAGCCATGATCTACAATCTCAGTTATTATCTCTCCGACCCTGAGTGCGAAAAACAGCTATTGGACATCATCAAGTCATGTCCAGACTTCATTCAGTACGGAGGCTCCTGCTATCTGATTGACAGTGGAAAGGGTGATTTGCGCCGGATGGTTGCTGACGCAAAACTCGATTATTCTCGCCTCGGCGCCACTGACTATGTCTTTCTCACCGGAGTGACCCGCGAGTCCTCTTTTGGCGTGCTCTCCCGTCCCGTTATTGACTGGTATTCCCAGCACCTTGCTTCTGCGTGACAAACATGATTACTTCACTGCAATTGCACAATTTCAAGTGCTTCGCTCACAGCCCCCGCTTTGAGTTTTCCCGTATCAACCTGTTAACCGGTCTCAACGGGTGCGGTAAGTCAACAGTATTGCAGGCTCTGTTGCTGCTAGGTCAGAGCGTCAACCGAAATACGGAAATGCGCAACCTGTATCTTAACTGAGATTATTTCGACCTGATTGGACTTGATATGAGTCTAGAATTTTAAATAAATTGATCTTGGAGATGCTGCTGGAGATCTAGGTGGTTGCAGAGAGGTACAAATGGCCAGATCTGATCTGTTGACGGGCTTAGTACGCTCGGGGATTAACGGCGATCGCGATGGTGCCATCCGGGTGACACAGGCCATAATAGCCGAAGAGCGGCGGATGCAGCACACAGTCCTTGCCGACAGGCTGTCATCCCTGATAAGCGAGGCCCGAGAAAAGGGACACTCTGATGAGCGCGGCGCAACGCTACCGGGCTCTGCTCAGTCAGTTGCCACTTTTTACGAGGTTATGCCGCAGAAGAGTCTTGATGATCTGGTGCTGTCTGAGGAAGTGCGCTCGCAGTGCCTTGAAGTGGTTGAAGAACAGCAGCGCTTTGAGCTGTTGCATTCCTATAATCTGGAGCCGCGCAACCGGCTGCTGTTCACCGGACCGCCCGGTAACGGCAAGACCTCATTGGCCGAGGCGTTGGCCGAAGCGCTGCTGGAGCCGCTGCTGGTGGTGCGCTACGAAGGACTGGTGGGCGCGTACCTGGGGGAGACCGCACAGCGGGTCAGGCGCCTGTTTGATTACGCCTCCTGTCGGCGCTGTGTACTGTTTTTTGATGAGTTTGAGACTCTGGGCAAGGAGCGCGGCGACGAATACGATACCGGGGAAATAAAACGGGTCGCCAGCTCATTGCTGCTGCAGCTCGACTCTCTGCCCTCGCATGTGCTGGTGGTGGGGGCTACCAATCATCCCGAGATGCTGGATCGGGCGGTGTGGCGGCGCTTTCAGGTAAAGATTGCGCTGAGCGCGCCAAACCGTGAACAGAGAAGAGCCTGGGCAGAGCACTTCTGGCGCAGGTTCGGGCATGCTCCGCAGCTGGACTCAGCAGAGCTTTCTGACCGCCTTGACGGTTGCAGTTTTGCCGAGCTCGAGGAATTTGGCCTGGAAGTGTGCCGCAAGTATGTTCTGGCGTTACCGGATGGCGATATGGATGACATTGTCGAGCGTGTTCTCCAATTGCGTGGCCGCACCGCAAACAATAAGCGGCGCAAGCGCTCGTTGGCGGCTAACGATTAGGATAAGGTGTACCGCAGGTGCTGAGGATGATGAGGCATGAATGATGATTGGCCGTTGTTGGAGTTCGGCAGACCAGACAGGAACAGAAGATCCCGACTGTCGCCGGGGCGAGGGAAAATACATCTGCCTTCGGTTCGGCAACAAGGGCGGCGCTTAGATGGCCTCTTTGCAGAAATAGAGGGTAGCTTTCGCAGTCGTAGCGCCGCGCTCAAAGTCGTGGGCGGCGATCCCGAGCTGACACTGGTATTGGAGATTTACGGCAGTGTAGAAAACTTCGCGGCTGCGGTTAGGCGTATAGAGGGGTTGGAGTGGCTGGCTGAGGAGGAATTGCAGGATCTTGAACCGGACGATTACTTTTATGATGAGCGAAAACGTGGCAACACGTTGCCAGGACGGCTGTTTCTCATCATGTCCAATCAGCAAGCGCTCCAGGAGTTGCTCAGGATGTGGCGTCTGTATCAGGAACATGGGGCGGATGAGAAGTTCAGCATGGCACGCGGCCTGGCACCTTTAAAAGAGGTTTTTACCCGGCTTAAAAATGTCAGACTATGGAATGAGAGCGATCGGTTGTACGGCACAGGACTTCATGAGGTGTGGCAGGACGAACTTGCCGGAAACCGAGAGAGTGTGATAGTAGAGGCCGAACTGTGGTTCAGAAATGATGAGGATGCCAGAAGGAAGGCCTCTGCCGAGGTTGCAGCGCTTGTCAGACAGGGTGGGGGTGACGTAGTAAAGGAGGTGCTGTACCCGGAGATTGCCTATCATGCTGTGTTGGCGCGGCTCCCGGCCATGCAGGCACGACAATTTCTGGAGGGCGGACAGTTAGAACTGGTAAAGTGTGAGAGTTTGAGGTTTTTAAGACCGTCTGGTCAGATTGCTGACGGTGGCGGCATGGACAGCGGTGATACCGAGCAAACTCGGGTTCGTGTCGCTGCGGCACGTGCATTGCCCTCCGGGGAGCCGATGGTTGCACTGCTGGACGGAGTTCCGCAGCAGAACCATACGTTGTTGCAAGGACGTATCAGGATAGACGACCCCGATGGTTTCGCTGTCCGCTACAAGTCAGATGAGCAGGTACACGGCACCGGTATGGCCTCATTGGTGGTGCATGGTGATCTCAACGTCCAGGGTGAGGCTCTGTCATCTCCTCTTTATGTGCGCCCCATCATGGCGCCCGATCCGCACGATACATTTCACCGACCTCGCGATGAGAGCGTGCCGGAGGACTTGTTGCTATCCGAAGTGTTGCACGAAGCGGTGAGGAGGATGTTTGACAGCGGCAGCTGGGGCAAGGCTGTGGCGCCGGGGGTGAGAGTTATCAATCTCTCCGTAGGCGATCGGTTGCGTCCGTTCCAAAATGTTCTCAGCCCTGCTGCGCAGATGGTGGACTATCTTAGTTGGCGCTACAAAGTTCTTTTTGTGATAAGCGCAGGTAACCACTCCGGGCCATGGGATCTGGGCATGGAAATGTCTCAGTTTAAGGCACTCAGTTCTCTGCAACAGGAACAGGCGTTGGTACAGGCTGTCTGGAAGGAGCGCGGTGCGCGCAGGCTGCTTTCCCCCGCTGAGAGTGTCAACGCGCTGACGGTGGGTGCATTGCACGCCGATGCGGCACCCGTTAATCCTGTACAGTTCCCAGGCATCAGGTTCAGTCTACTCAACCAAAATCGTCCAAGTCCGGTTTCCGCGTTGGGCGGCGGGTACCGCCGTGCCGTGAAACCTGATTTGCTCTTCTCAGGCGGCAGAATCATGTTTGGAGAGGATTTGAGATGGCAGGGCAGGGGCAACTATGTGGTGCAGCGGGCAGGTCTTGCGCTGCAAAACCAGCCGCCGGGGATCTATGCTGCGGCTCCTGGACAGGTATCCCAGACTAATGCCGCCCGGTACAGCTGTGGCAGTAGCAATGCCGCGGCTCTGATCACCCATGAAGCTGTGAGATGTCTGATGGTATTGCGCCAGATGTATGGTACAGATCTGGCGGCTGAGCATGAGGCAGTGTTATTAAAGAGCATGCTGGTTCATGGTTGCAGTTGGGGAGATAACGGCGATTTCATCGCGACAAGTCTGGGCAGTTTATTGACAGAGACAATAGGTCGAGACGGAGCGACCAGATTTCTAGGTTATGGTGTCCCTGAGGTGGCAAAGGTAATGTCGTGCGCACAAACACGAGCAACGGTGCTGGGCTATGGTCGTCTGGCTGATGGTGAAGGTGTTGTCTATGAATTGCCTCTGCCGCCGTCACTTAATCAGCGTGATGCTGCTTTCAGGCTGGCGGTTACGTTAAGTTGGTTGACTCCCATCGCTTCGCGGACCTGCAATTACCGCCAGGCCGCCCTATGGGCCGAGGTGCAGGGGCTGTGGGGCAGGTTAAGGCGTACCGAATGTTGTGCTGGCAGAAACGGTTGGAGCACGGTAAGACGTGGTACGGTGCAGCACGAGGTTTACGCGGGGAGTAAACAGGTGTCGATACAACCAGGCGATGTGCTCAGGATTAAGGTCAACTGTCGTGAATACGCTCCAGATCTGACAGAGAGTGTACCCTATGGTCTGGTGGTCACGTTGGAGTGTGCCCCGGAGCTCAGGATCCCCTTGTATCAGGAAATAAGGACCGCGCTCAGGGCAAAGATTGTCACCGGTATCAAGCCTTCGGTCTTGTAACATAGCGACCGTATGATATGGCCGATAAATTTAGGGCCATGAAGGTGATATTGCCCCTATGCTACCGTACGCTACTAAAGAAACTGGGCTGAGGTGACGAAGAAAAAAAGGATAAATGCCTTGAAGAATGCAGTCAGGCGACCTCTCTGTAACCTTTTTGTAGGAATAAATGCCGACGTCAAGTTGTGTGGCGTGGAGAAATTTCGTCTCATCATGCGAGCGGGGCCTTCTGAGCCGCCCCAGGCCAGGTAGTTTTAACGGCTGGAAATTTTAGCGAGTTATGGGACGATCTTGGGGCCCTGTGCCAGCCTCTTACATAGGAGTTAAGCACAGATTGCTACTGAGCACGACCGTCACGCAACGTGTATTCGTGGTGTTTACCTAAGGATCGTCACAGTCCCCCACCACCTGGGCAGTGGGTGGAGTGGTTTAGTTTCAGGTTTTGAGCATGGTACCGGAAGAACAACCCTTTTTTGAAGAAACCATCCCGGCGGAACAGCAGCCTTTGGTGTCCATCCTGCTCTCCTACTACAACGACCGGCAGTTTCTGACCGAGTGCGTGGGCGCGGTGCTCGCCCAGGACTATCAGAACTGGGAACTTATCATGATGGATCACGGCAGTACCGATGATTCCCCACAGTTAGCTCGCAGCTTCACCGATCCGCGTATCCGCCATTTAAGCTATAAACGCAATTTAGGTGCCGGTAGCGGCTATATGGTCAAGCTCATGCTTGATGCCGCCCGCGGTGAGTTCATCAAAACTCTCTGCGCCGATGACGTGCTCTACCCGGACTGTCTAAGCTCCCTGGTGCTGTACTTCAAGCGTCATCCCGATAAGGATCTGTGTTTTGGTGATGCCGAGTACGTGGACCGGCACTTGAAGTCCTATCAGCGCTATTTCTTCACCACCCGCAATTTCTTCAGTTTGGACAACGATGAGGCCGACTGCATCCGCTGGTTCATCGCCCGCAAATCCATGTTGCCTTTTACGGCCAATCTGACCCGTACCCGGGCCATGCGCAGTGTCCGCCTCAATTACACCTACATCGATACCTTTGATGTGGCGCTGTGGCTGAGCCTGTTGTGCAAAGGCTACAAGATAGGCTATTTAAACCGTCCCGTGGTCAAGTACCGTATCCACAGCGGTCAGACCTCCAGTCTCAAAAACCGCGCCCGTTCCATGGTCAACTGTTATTACGAGCATGCCGATTACTGGAAAATAGCCACCACCATCACCGATTTGCAGCTAGCCCGCCGCGTCTGGTTTGACTCCCCTTATGTGCTCAAGCTCCGGGACCCCCAGGACATTCCCTTTTTTGCCGCCGTCAACATGTTTGATAACTTCAAACAGCCCGTCTACCTCTTTTTAAACGAGCTGGTCAACGATGAACAAAAGGGGCCGCGCATCCTGGAGGTGTTCGGTTTTGGAGTCAAGGAGCTGCGCGAGACCGCCTTTCAGCGTTATTACCGCATGCCGGTGGGCGACAGTCTGTGGCGGCTGTGGGTAGGTGAGGTCTACAACGCCCGCGGCATCACCTTAGGCTGGGTGCGGCTTTTGTTCCTGCTCGGGCGCAAGCTCTATCGGGTGCTGACCTTGCAGATCATCATCGATCTGTGGCGCTCACGCCATGACTGGCAGAAATTCTCTTTGTAAGGAGGCTCTGATGAAAGTACTGATCCTGGCAGGAGGCCTGGGTACCCGCCTCTCCGAGGAGACCTACCTCATTCCCAAGCCTTTGGTGGAAATTGGCGGCAGGCCCGTGCTCTGGCACATCATGAAGATCTATTCACACTTCGGGTTTAACGACTTCGTGGTGCTTACCGGCTACAAGGGCCATCTCATCAAGGACTACTTTATCAATTACTACGCCCGCTACTCAGACATCACGGTCGACCTGCAGGATAACAGCGTGGAGATCCACAAAACCCGCGTCGAGCCCTGGCGTGTCACCATGCTCTTTACCGGCGAGCAGACCATGACCGGCGGGAGGATCAAAAGAGCGCAGGAATACGTCAAAGGCGAGCGCTTCATGCTCACCTATGGCGACGGGGTGGCCGATGTGGACCTCCAGGCGCTGTTAAGCTGCCATGAAAAGTCAGGAGCGCTCTGCACCGTTACGGCGGTGCAGCCTGCAGGACGCTTTGGGGCGCTGGAAATCGGCGTTAACTCCCGTGTCAGCAGCTTCATGGAAAAACCCCGCGGCGACGGCGGGTTTATCAACGGCGGTTTTTTTGTGTGCGAGAGCGGGGTGTTTGATTATATCGCTAGTTCCGATGAATGCGTCTTCGAACAGGAGCCGCTCAATGAGCTGGCGCGGGCAGGACTGCTCAATGCCTATCGGCATTCCGGGTTTTGGCATGCCATGGATACTTTAAAGGACAAGCGGGATCTGACGGCGCTGTGGCAGCAGGGCCGGGCGCCCTGGGCGCTGTGGCTGGGAGCATCACGCCATGCTGACTGATTTTTACCGCGGCCGGCGGGTGCTGGTTACCGGGCACAGCGGATTTAAGGGTGGCTGGCTGTGCTGCTGGCTAAAGGAGTTGGGCGCACAGGTGTGCGGTTATGCCCTAAAGCCAAAGACCGCCCCCTCACTGCATGCGGCGCTCAAAGTCTCCTCCTGGCTTGATGGCGAATACTTTGAGGATATCCGTGATGAAAAGGCGCTTGGCCAGGCTTTTTTAAGTTTCAAACCCGAGCTTATCTTTCATCTGGCCGCGCAGCCTCTGGTAAAGCGCTCCTTTGCAGAGCCGCTTATAACCTATGAGACCAATGTCATCGGCACCTTAAAGGTGCTGCTTGCCGCGCGGGATACCCCCTCGGTCAGAGCACTGGTGGCGATTACCTCTGATAAGTGCTACGAGAATGATGACAGCGGCAGGCCTATAGATGAACAGCAGCCTATGGGCGGCTATGATCCTTACTCATCCTCCAAGGGCTGTGCCGAGCTGTTGCTCTCCTCATTCCGGCGCTCTTATCTGGGAGATGACGGGGCTTTTAAACTGGCCTCGGCCCGGGCCGGCAACGTCATAGGCGGCGGTGACTGGTCGGAGGACAGGCTGGTGCCGGATTGTGTGCGGGCCTTTGAATCAGGAGAGGCGGTGGTATTGCGCCACCCTAAAGCGCAGCGCCCCTGGCAGCATGTCTTAGAGCCTCTGCGCGGTTATCTGGTGCTGGGACAGGCCCTGCTTGAGGGACGTGAGGAGTGCGCGAGTGGCTTTAATTTCGGACCTCCGCCTCAGTGCCAATACAGCGTGGGAGAGCTGTGCGATCTGCTGCGGGAGTGCTACGGCAAAGGTGAGATCCGCAAGGGGGAGAGCTATGAGTTTCACGAGGCGGAGGCGCTGACTTTGGCCATTGACAAGGCCGCGGCCGTGCTGGGCTGGTACCCTTATCTTGAAGTGCGGCAGGCGCTGCAGTATACGGCCGACTGGTACCGGCACTTCTATGCGGACAAGGTCGATATGCACGCTTACACCAAAGAGCAGATCCGTGCCTATACTCACCGCGCGGCACAGCAGGCCCCGGTAAAAAGCGCTCAGGGTGCCCGTGCGGCAGATTGACGGGAAAAAGCGGAGTTTGAGAGCATGAAGATCCTGCTTACCGGCAGCGGCGGTTTTATCGGCGGCTGTCTCAAACGTGCCTGGCAGGCGAGGCAGGAGCTTTATTGTCCTCGTTCTTTTGAGCTTGATCTCTGTGACAGGCAGGCCGTGTGCCGATATTTAGGGGAGCATGAGTGTGAGGTGATTGTGCACTGCGGCACCCGCGGCGGAGCGCGCGGGATAGCCGATGAGCCGCAGACTGTAGAGCGCAATCTGGCCATGTTAAACCATCTGCTTTCAGCCAAGGCTCCCTCCTGCCGGGTTATCACCTTCGGCTCGGGGGCCATGTACGGGCGCTTTCGCGATTTGCAGCGGATCAAAGAAGAGGAGATTGGCCGTTATCAACCCGAGGATCTGTACGGGCAATCCAAAGTGGAGGTGGCGCGGCTAATCGCGCCGCGCGATGACTGTGTCTGTCTTAATATCTTCGCCTGCTACGGGCTGGGGGAGAAGGAGAGCAGACCGCCTAGTTACTGCATAAATCAGGTGTTGTCCGGGCATACCATTGAGCTGCAGCAAAACCGGCTCTTTGACTATCTCTATGCCGACGACATGGTAAGGATAGTAGGGCACTTTCTCACCTCACGCCCCAAGTTCCATAATGTGCTTAACATCACCCCCGATGCAAGCACCGAAATAGTGGAGATTGCGCGTCAGGCGGTAAGGTTAAATGGAGGAGTGGGCCGGATCACGGTGGCAAAAGAGGGCTTAGGTTTTGCCTATACCGGGGCTAATGAGCGATTGCACGCCGAGATGCCGGATCTGGTCTTTACTCCCTTTGAGGAAGGACTGGGACGGTTGTACACGCAGTTGAAGACCCGGCGGGAGGCCGAAGCTTGAGCAGCCTGGGCGGTATCAGGCAAACGGTGGCTACGGTACTGCAGAAGGCAATAACTACAACAGCGGTGACGTCTTCAATAGTGAGTGCCGCAGCGTGGAAAAGCTGTGAGGGTACCTTTTAATTTTATGGAATGATGGCGAGAGATAAAAATCTGGCTTAAGACTGAACCGGATTTAATCAGGAATTAAGAAGTAAGGACCAAGCAAAGCAAGGAGCGCTGAAGATGAAGCGGGAGAACCATATTTTTGATGAGCTGTTCGTGCTGGAGCTGGCGAACAATCACTGGGGCAGTGTGGAGCGGGGGCTTAAGATCATCGCCGATTTCTCGCGGGTGGTGCGCTTTAACAATGTGCGCGCGGCCATCAAGTTGCAGCTCAGGGACGTGGAGCGCTTTATCCACCAAGACTTCCGCTCCCGCGAGGATATCCGTTACATCAAAAAGACCTTGCAGACCAAACTTGAGTCCGAGGATTACGCCGTGCTCGCTCAGGCCGTCAAGCAGGGCGGGTGTCTTACCATGGCCACCCCTTTTGACGAGGCCTCGGTGGAGCTGTGCGGCAGACTTAATCTTGATCTCATCAAGATTGCCTCCTCCGATCTCAATGACTGGATCTTAATCGAGAAAATCGCGCTGTTGCGCAAGCCGGTGATTGTCTCCACCGGCGGCTCTTCCTTAAAGGACGTCGATGATCTGGTCAAATTCTTTGATAACCGCCAGATCCCGCTGGCCATCAATCACTGTGTCTCGCTCTACCCCACCGAAAAAGACGAGCTGGAATTGAACCAGATTGATTTTCTGCGCGAGCGCTACCCCGGCCACGTGATAGGTTTTTCCACCCATGAGCGCAACGCCGATCTCGCCGCCGCCATCATGATCGCCTACGCCAAGGGAGCACGCACCTTTGAGCGGCACATTGACCTGGCCGAGGGCGAGCATGCCATGACCCCTTATTGTTCCACCCCCGCGCAGACCGACGCCTGGATCAAGGGCTGCCTCAAGGCCAAGGCCATGTGCGGCGGCTCGGGGGATATCAAGCGCACTCCGCCTAAACGGGAGGTGGAGTATTTGGACGCCCTGGTACGCGGGGTGTATGCCGCGCGGGATTTAAAAGCCGGCGATACCCTCTCTGACGACAAGGTCTATCTGGCCATCCCGCTGCAGAAGGGGCAGCTCTCCTGTCGGGAGCTCATGCGTGGCGAGGTGCTGTTGCATGATGTGCCGCAGGACGCGCCCATCCGCATTGATGATGTGGACTGTCCCTATGCCTTTGACGAGGGACTCAAACAGCTTATTTACGCGCGGGGGTTGTAGGGGTCATCAAACCCTCACGGTGCGTAGAGCTCTTCAGGTGTTTTGCTGCGTAGGTGTGCAGGCAGGCGGACACGGTAAGCAGGCTCAAAAGCTGCGGTGTGAGTGCCTGGTTCAGAGCAGAGCGCTGGGCGGTGACGTCAGTTAGGACAGATTAAATCAGATCAGAGCGCTTTGCCGGGCTTGGTGTAGTGGTTTATTCCGCCCTGCCTGTGCTATGATGGTGAACGGTACGCTGAAGACACCTAAGGCGCGGAGGCTCTGAGATGGATGAATATTTAAACCCTGATACCGAATTTGCCGATCGCGTGCAGGGTGGGGGGTATGTTGACAAAACACTTTTGATAGACCATCTGAATGCCTGTGTGGACTGTCCTGATCACAAATATGTCTGTATCTCCCGTCCGCGGCGTTTTGGCAAGACCGTGACGGCTGAAATGCTGTGCGACTACTATGAGAAAGACGCAGCTTCTCTCTTTGACTCTCTGAATATTGCCAAAACTGCAAGTTACAAAACCCATCTTCATAAATACAATGTTATCTTTATCAACATGGCAGATGCATTCAGCGATGCGGGGCATGACGTAAAAAAGCTGCGAAAAAAACTCAGCTTGGATATTGGGACGGAACTGCAGGATCGGTACCCTGAAATTGATATTTCCGGCTATAAAAGTCTCAGAAAGAAGCTCAATGCGGTCTATAAATGTGACAAGACCAAGTTCGTATTCATTGTCGACGAATGGGACTGCGTACTGAGAGAGCAGCTAAAGAAGCCCAAAAAGATCAAGGACTATCTTGATTGCTTAAGGGAGTTGTTCAAAAACAAAAAATACCTGGCACTTGCTTACCTGACCGGCATTTTGCCCATCAAGAAGTACGGTGATCACAGCGCCCTTAATATGTTTGATGAGTACTCGGTGACCAACCCGGGTGTCTTCGCTCCTTATCTGGGGTTTACCCGGAAAGAAGTAACAGCGCTGTGCACCACGCATTCTATGAGTTTTGAGGAGATGGGGCAGTGGTATGACGGTTACACCATCGGTAAAACCGGACATATCTTCAATCCCAACTCGGTAGTGAAGGCTCTGCACGATGGTGAGTTCATGAGCTACTGGACCCGCACCGAGACCTGGGAGGCGCTGGCCGCTTACCTCAAGCTTAACCACCAGGGTCTTAAGGATGAGATAGTAAAGCTTCTGGCGGGAGAGACTGTCAGGGTGGATGTCAGTACCTTTGAAAATGACATGACCACCTTCAAAAGCCGCGATGACGTACTGACCTTGCTCACTCACTTAGGTTATTTAAGTGCCGAGCCTGATAACTTTGGCGATCCGGATTTCAGGATACTGCGCATACCCAACCGGGAGATCCGCAGTGAATTCCGCCGGGTCATCACCCATAACGATGACTACGCGCAGACTGCGGAGGCCATCGAGCACTCCCGTGAGCTCTTGAACGCACTGCTTGAAGGAGACAGCGACAAGGTAGCCGCAGGCGTGGCCAAAGCTCACGAGGAACATGCCTCCATCCTCCGCTACAACGACGAGAACTCCCTCTCCTGTGTCCTGTCTTTGGCCTTCTACAGTGCCCGGGACCGTTATACCCTCATCCGGGAGTTACCCACCGGCAAGGGTTTTGCCGATCTGGTGTATATCCCCAGACCCGGAGCAGATGCTCCGGCACTGTTAATCGAGCTTAAATATTACCACAGCGCCGAGAGTGCTCTCACCCAAATCAAGAGCCAGCACTACCCCAAGGCCCTGGAGGCTTACCGGGGTAACCTTATCCTGGCCGGGATCAGCTACGATAAGGATACCAAGGAGCATAGTTGCGTGATTGAGCGTGCCTGAGTTTGAATGATGCACTGGCAGCCTAGTCATTTGGCTTGAGTTATGTCGGTAAGAACTGACCGGGGCCTCTATGTTAAGCCAGTCTGGATACTTAGCTTATACGGTGGAGATCAAAGAACATGGCAATTTATCTAAACCCTAACCTCAGGGCTTTTAAGCGGCGGCTTAACTCTGGGTGTTGGGTGGACAAATCCTTGATAATAAGTGAGCTCAATGGCCGTGTTAATGATGAGGACCGTAAGCACGTCTGTATCTCCCGCCCCAGGCGTTTTGGTAAGACCATAACCGCACAGATGCTCTGTGCCTATTATGGCAAAGGTGTGAATAACTCAGGTTTATTTGACCCGCTTCGCGTAGGTGTGGAAGGTTCACAAATCAGGCTAAAAAGGAGTGAAAACTCAACCGCTACTGCTCAAACGGAAGATGAGGATATCTACCATAAACACCTAAATCGCTACGATGTCATCTTCATCAGCATGGCCGCAGAATACAGCAGCGCCGGCAAGAGTGTGGAGCGGCTCAAAGAGAGGCTGGAGCAAAGGATCGGCAAAGAGCTCAGGGAGTATTTCCCCGGAGTCGTTGGGGATGGGCAGCAGAAACTGTGGGATATGCTTGCGGAGGTATGTGATCACTGCCAGAGCCAATCCGACTCTGAGAAAGAAGCCTCCGGTGCTACCGGGGCAGCGCTGGTGCCGTTCGGGCAGTTTGTCTTCATCATCGATGAATGGGACAGTGTGATCCGCTCTGCCCGTGACAAACAACAGGAGATTAAAGACTACCTCGATTTCCTGCGTGACCTGTTAAAAG
>JAFUGP010000078.1 GCA_017469335.1 Succinivibrio sp.
CATGACAATGTAGAGTCTGCCCTCAGTCATGGCGGTACCTCCGCACTGACACCAAAGCAGGGGTGCACCCGCAGAAGATAAGTAAAGAGGACAGACAGCCCGGCGCTTTACCGGGCAGCTTATGACAGGTATGACAGGCAGAAATTGCCGCCGGCAGGGCCGGGCAGCAGGAGAGAACAGGAGAGAGGAGTGAGGAAAATAAGATGAGGCGCAGCCTTCTCAGGCCACAGAGCTTATAAGGGCTTACCCCCCCCCAGCAGGTATTTTATCTTGTTGTATTGCATAATTAAATTACTCATTTTTAAATGATGATTTGCTCTAATATTGCACTCTCAAGTTCGTTTTTACAGCGCTATTCTAGCACGTACCCCGCGCCCTGGTGATCCCGGGGCATACGCAGCGCGAGCCCTGCCCCGGTATCTTTGGCGCCTTACCGATGCCTTACCGGCACCTTACTTATAGCGCTTAACGAACTTCTTTTGCTTTTCCTCGTAGTCGTTCTTCAGCCACTTCTTCTCAGCGGGGAAGTCAGGTGCCGGGCTGCCTTCATGATCATAGCCAATCTTGCCGCCCATCTTCTCATAGTGCTGCTCGCCCATCACGAAGTCCGGCAGGAAGGCATAGACCTTCTTGGCATCCTCCAGGAAGTAAACCCACTTCTGCACGATCCTGCCGGCACGGCTGAGCGCAAAATCCAGATCCTGCACGCCATAGAGGGCATACAGCACCGAGATGAACACGCTCTCGGCGGTACCGCGCAGCATCATGCCCATAAAGAGCGGTACCTTTTCGCCTAAGGGGATCCCCGCCCCGCTTAAGGCTTCGATGCTCTCGGTCATGCGCCTGACATGCTCGCGCCGCGTGGTTGCCGGCTCCTGCCACAGCCCGATCAGATAATCGCACAGCTTGGCAAAGCGCTCCTTATCGACCATTTTCAGCACCGTGGCATGATCCTCGGGCAGTTTCAGCGTCAGCTCCTCGGTGATGAACTTGACGAACTTACTCTTATCCAGAGCCGGCTGCTTTTTGAGCTTGGCAGCCAGCACCGAGTTGCGCAGGGGCTTGGCACCGCGGATCTCCGCGCCGTCCGAGCAGTTGAAAAACTTCACGCCGGAGCCCGAAGCCTCCCCGATGCGGATCACCTCCTCGACGTTGTGGCGGCCCAGCTTGAAGATCCCGCCTATCTCAAACTTGCCGCCGAAATTGCCGGGCACCGTCTCATCATAGGTATAACCGCTCTCATCCCAGCCGCCCTGCTGATAAATGGCCGAATGCTTGGAGTGCGTGTCCGCGCCGCCGACGGCACGGCCATGGTCGAGGCCGAACAGATAGACGTTGCGAAACTTAAGCGCCACCGCCGCCGCCACGCCCAGATTTCCCACCAGCGGGTTCATCACCCCGATGGGCTTGATCTTGGAGCCGCCCTCGCTGAACTCGCGCAGCATCCAGTAACCGGCCTCATCAGGCTTGCCGAACAGCGCCACCTTGTCAAAATGGGCCACCACGTTGGGGTGCGTGACATCCGAGCCGATGAAGACGCAGTGCTTTATATACTCATCGTCGGGGATCAGCTGGATCATGATCTCCTCCTGCGGCACACGCTCGGTGATGGCGAAGATATCCGGCTGAATGCCGGCATGATAGAGTGTGTCGATGGCCGTGCCGCAGGCCATGATGATCATCTGATCCTGATAGCGGCGCAGAAAAGCGATGTCCTTGTCAAGGGAAGGACCGTTGCCCACCACGCACAGCGGGGCATCTTTCCATTTGACCGGCAGCTCCACGTCGTTGCGGATGAAGGGACGGCCGTGCTCCAAGTCATTGCACAGATGGGAGATCCCGAACATCTGATCGTCAAAGAAGCCCAGCGCGTCGCACATAAAGCCGTAGTTGCGCTGCAGTTTTTCGCGCACTTTGGCCAATACCGCGCTTTCGTAGTGAGCGCAGAACCAGGTCTCGGAGGCCATGAAACGACCGTGCTGCATGTAATGATTCTGCAGATGATCGTACATCTCATCAGGCTCCATGCCCACCAACAGCTGTCCCCGGCAACCCATGGCGCCGATGCGCTCTAACAGCGTCTTCCAGTCAAAGCAGAACAAGGAGGCCAAAAACAGATCTTTGTCAGGCTCTATCATGACCAGGAGCGAGCAGGTGATACGGTTTAGCAGTTCCTCCATCACATACCCCAGCCCCAGGCCCAACATCACCACGGCCGGCACTTCGCCTAATTGCTCGGGATTGAGCGGATCGGCTAATTTCTCCAGTGTAATCTCATCGATCTCGTTTACGTAGCGCATGTGGATCTGCCCGAAGTAATCGGCACTTCCCCCGAAGCGAACCCGCTCGATGTTGCGCTTTAAGGCACCGTCTAATTGCTCGCGGCACACCGCCCGCGGGCTGGCCCCATGGTAGAGGATCTCGCGGCGGTCGCGAAAACACAAATTAATCTCGCCGTTCTCACCGCAGAACAAGGTCAGCTCACGGCTGGGCGCGTAATCCTTAAAGCGCTCATAGACATCATGCACATATTCGTTGAGCGCCTGCAGGTTGCGCTCGCGCATGGCCATGATTTTCTCCTGCAGGTTAAGCCCCGCAGGGGCAAAGTTGCCCAGCTCATTGAGCTCTTCCAAAGTCAAACTGCCGGGCTTCATCACCAGCTCTTTAAAGCGCGGGGATACCTCCACTTCCTTCTCAACAGGTGCCGCGCGGCCTAACGTCACCGCCCCGGCCCCCGGCTGAGCCTTAGTTTGGGAGGTCTGGGAGTTCTGGGAGGTCTGGGTGGCTGTCTCAACGGGCTTGACTTTGGCTTTGGTTGGCGCAGCGGATTTTTTGCTGCCTTTGGAGCTACTTTTGGCGCTGCTGTCGGCCTTCTTGGCACTCGCGGCTGCACTCTCACCCGCCGCTGCGGCGGCAGTCTCCTTAGCTTTGGACTTGGCCGTGGTGCGGCTCTTGGTGGTTTTCTTTACGGCCGCCGATTTATCTTCAGTCTGGGCGGTCTGCTTGGCAGGTGCTTTGCGCCGGGTCTTTTTGGTAGTCTCGTCAGGCTTGACTTCGCTGTTGGTCTTTGTGGACTCGTCGCTCATACTTAATCTCCCAAATAACAGGACCGCTTCTGTTGAATCAGAGCCGGGGTAGTTAAAACCATAAGCCCGGGATCAGCCGGGTAATGCCCGATTATAGCAAAACACCCTTAACTTTTCTCACATTTTCAAAGTGAAATGGCGCAGACCTTCTACCCTGCATCGCGTGGGCTAAACTTACCGGAGAGTGATAACCATGCTGTTGCAGCACTATCGCTCGATTTACAAGAACGCCTACTTAAAAGGCGCCCTGGCCGCTGCCGCCGCAGCGGTAGTCTCCACGGCAGCGCAGGTGGCCATGCCCGACCAGATCGCGGTGGCTGAGACCTGGGGTACTGCTGCCTCTGCCAGCCCCATCAGCACTGCGTATGGCTCGGTGTCTGCCATCAGTGCCGGCGGCTCGGTGGTGGTAGCGGCGGCAGGCTCGCTGACCACGACCGGGGTGATAACCGCGGATGCGGGTACCCCGGCCAATCTGACCAACGCCGGTACGGTAACCTTTGGCAAGGTAGGGAACACTCTGACCGATGTAGTCAACACCGGTACCATCAAAGTAGCCGCCTCCGCTGCCGATACCTTTACCCTGCTGGGTACTCTGGACAATAACGGTACCGTGGAGGGCAAAGGCGAAAAGAACATCAACATC
This sequence comes from Succinivibrio sp., assembly GCA_017469335.1. Classification (GTDB taxonomy): domain Bacteria; phylum Pseudomonadota; class Gammaproteobacteria; order Enterobacterales; family Succinivibrionaceae; genus Succinivibrio. The sequence goes on from JAFUGP010000078.1 coordinate 3,730, forward strand.
AAGACCAAGGGTATCTCAGGTGCCGAGGGCATCATCACCAGCAAGTCGGCG
>JAFUGP010000079.1 GCA_017469335.1 Succinivibrio sp.
AAGGTAGCCGACGGTGAGGATTATGACAGTGTCTGCGCGGGAGCTCTTTCCCAGATAGAAGAGAAACGCTACGCCGCCCCCTTTGAGCAGAAAAAGTACACCATCTTAAAATACGGCATCGCCTTTCGCGGCAAAAAGTGCTTGGTGCTGAGGCCTGAACAGATATGATGAGATGAACGGTGAGTTTAAGCTGAAGTTTTGCACCAAGAGGGCCTCAGCTTTGAAACCACAGTTCGTAGATCACTTTCACCATGAAGATCCCCATGACAGTTAGCATCATGGGACGCACTATTTTAGCCCCACCGCGTGAGAACATGACCGCGCCTAGGTAGTTGCCGGCCATGTTGAATACTCCTGCAATCAGTCCCATGATTATCATGACCTTGCCGCTTACCAAAAACACAATGAGGGCTGAGATGTTGGTGGTGAGGTTGATGACCTTGGCGGTGCCGTTAGCCTTGCGCAAACTCAAATGTACGATGGCCGTGAACAGCAGAATTAAAAAAGTACCGGTACCAGGTCCGTAGATACCGTCGTAGATGCCGATCGCCAGTGAGATCGATATTGCGGTGACAAAGCCCGCCGGAGATACTGTGGTAACTGAGGCCGTGTCGGAACGTTTAAAAGAGCGGCTGCGCATTAAAAAAACGGCGGTGGCCGGAATAATGAACAGCATGGCAATCTTGAGCATGCGCTCGTTGATGAGGATGGCGGCATGCGCACCTAGCACCGAGCCGACTAAGCCTGCCACGGAGCAGCATAATGCCAGTTTCCACAGGATATAGCCCTGACGGACAAAGCGCAGAGTAGCCACCATGGTTCCCAAGGTTGAGCTTAGTTTGTTGGTACCCAAGGCAAAGTGAGCCGGCAGACCGGCAATCATGTAGCCTGGGATGGATATGAGTCCGCCGCCACCAGCGATGGCGTCAACAAATCCGGCTGCAAAGACCATGACACAGACCAAAGCGTATTGCCACAGGTCAAAAACCATGAACATTCTCCCCCAGTTGCCCAATGTTGGTGCATTCTAGCACCAATCATCAAAGCACGGTGGAGTGATAGCAACAAAAAGATAAACATCAAAGGTCAAGCCAGATGGCGCGGTATAACCGCGAAAAGCGCAGGTCAGTTCTTGCGGTACTGCAGCTGCAGAACGGCTGCTGCGGTCTATAATGACCTTAAAAGGGACAGTGCGGGGAACATGATATGCCGGAAGAGACTGATGAGTACAGAGCAGGTGCGCTGAATGAGCACAAGCAAAGTGAACCCGGCTGTCTGGTTGATGAGCTGCAAGTACCCGAAGATGACGAAGTTGCAGAGGATGATTATGTCGATGATGAAGATTACTCTCCGTGCCCCTGCGGCTGCGGTCAGTGGGTACCGACGGCGCGGGCACTGGCGCGTTTGAGTCGCGTTCTGGATGCTTTGCATCGTTAGAGCAGGAACTGCTTTATGCTATTCATCTGCCATAGGGTTTTTGTCCCCGATCAGATTGTACGTTTTGACAGCTTGTGAGCTGTGCCTACCATGAGCAAGCGCCTGTACAACGGGATGAGCGCGAAAAAATAATTTCCCCTGAAACAAAAAATAGCTGCCTAGGCAGCTATTGTTTGATAGAAAATAGTTTTTGTTATACCCGTTAAAAACGGTGCTCGCCTCGGTTCAAGCCTGCGGTTCGGTTGCGCTCTCCGCTGCCGGAGCGGCTTCTTCAGCGCTCGTATTCGGCTCATTGAGCGTGATCTTGACCTCGCGGGAGGGCACGATGGTCGAAATCGCATGCTTGTAGACTATCTGGCTGGAGCGGTTCTTCAAGAGCACTACAAACTGATCGAAGGACTCAATCTGTCCTTGAAGTTTGATGCCGCTGGTCAGGAAAATACTGACCTGCACGTGCTCCCGACGAAGAGCGTTAAGAAAAACACCCTGCAGTGACTGAACCTTGGCCATATTTATCACCTTGTTGTTTTTTATAATTAAACAGCTACGGTTACCTGTGATGGAATTCCGTACCAAACTCATCTGGGAAAATCCCAAACAACAAATCATTATAGCAGTTGTTACACCTCAATGATCTGAAGATACAGAATATTTCTCTTGGCAGATGGCAGACAGGATCGGTCATTGTCGTGCTGTGAATTCAACATCGCCCATTTAAGCCTGAGAGCAGTCCTGAGAAAGCCTTTCCTCATCCCGGATAAGCTCAGGGTATTCTGCCCCGGGTGAGAGGTACAGCGACGGACCAAACTTTTGTGTGCTAGAATATGCTCAGAATGAAGCCTGAAGGCAAAGAGGGGAACCGTGAACAAGAGTGGTTTTATCTTAGTCGCTGCGTTTGCTCTGAGCTCAGCGGCTGCCTTAGCCGAGACTCCTTTTGATCTGGAGACCAAGTGTGATCTGGCCAGGGATGCCAAAAGTTGTACCAAACTGGCGCGTCTGTACTTAAACGGCGCCGGTGTAGTCCAGGATCGTACTCAGGCCCTGTACTTCTTCCGCCGTGGCTGTCGCCTCGGAGATGCCAACGGCTGTCTTAACTTCGATCTGTTCAACAATCCGGTCGATGAGAGCTATGCCTGGAAAGATCCGGACGAGCGCGTTGGCAGCAATACCTCCCAGAGCACTGCTCAAAGCTCGGTTCAGCGTCCCAACTTGCAACAACCGACCAAGGCCAACCGCACCAACGCTCAGAGGGGCAGGAGTGCCCAGCCTCAGGCCTCCCGCCTCTCTCCGGTAGTCTCGGATCCCGAGAAGAGCAAGCAAAAAGTACAGGATTGACTGAGCGCTGAAGGTGCCTGAGATTTTTGCAGGCGCGTGTCAGGTCAGGTTGAAAGCCCGGAGTTGTGCCGGGCTTTTTTGATCACTGAGAGTGTGATGCTCAGCGTCGTACCGGCGAGATAAAGATGGCGTGCAGGCTCTTGTTGCCGTTCGTCTTTTCCACCTGCGACCACAGGTAGTATTCGGCTCCTGCAACCAAGGCTGCAGGAATACTGTCAAAACGCACGGTTATGCGTTCAGGAGAACTGGTGTCGCTGAAGCTCAGTTCGGTGGCGGAGCCTGCGGGCTCAAAACGCCCGCGCAACATCACAAAGTCATCCTCAAGTGCCGTCTTTCTGACCCCCGCAACGGTATTAGGCAGAGTAGGCGGGGGCGGAGCTTCAAAGCCGCCGGGCTGGGCACAGACCGCGCTGTGCAGCCACCACACCAGACCCAGTGTCAAAAAGATAAGCGGCTTGAACAACGTTTTCACAAGCGGTGCGCTTTGAACTTTTATGTCAGGTTACCGGCTACAAAGTCCCAGTTGATATGTGCGACAAAGCTCTTTAGGTAATCGGGACGGCGGTTTTGGAAGTCCAGATAGTAGGCATGCTCCCACACATCCACCGTAAGCAGCGGGCTCTGTCCTAAGGTCAGCGGATTGCCGGCGTTGGAGGTATTGACAATCTTAAGCCCCTCAGCGGAGTTGACCAGCCAGGTCCAGCCAGAGCCGAAATTGCCGGCGGCACTCTGGGTGAATTTCTCCAGAAAAGAGTCCACCGAGCCGAATGCTGACTCCAAAGCCGCCTTGAGACCGGCCGGTACCTGTAACGGTTGCGGGGAGATGCAGTTGAAGTAAAACTCATGATTGAAGGCCTGCGCGGCATTGTTAAAGAGCGGGCCCTGCGCGGTTTTGATGAGATCCGTAAGGCTCTTGCCTTCATCGGCGGTGCCGGCCACTAATTTGTTGGTGGTGTCAATGTAGGCCTGAAAGTGTTTGTCGTGATGAAAGGTCAGGGTCTGCTCGGACAAAAAACCGTTTAGGGTATTCTTGGCATAGGGCAGGGGAGCGATACTAAAGGCCATGCTGGTCTCCTTTGTGGTATGGGCGCCGTCTGTGGCGCGGTCTGTGAGGGAGGGTGATCACGATCTCCGAAATTCCAGCGGTTTCCCGGGTAATTACGCAGTCTCATGAAAATCCCGCTTTCAGTATAGGCAAAGCGCCGGCTGCGGACAAGACAGCACCTGCGTGTGCTCTCACATCCTCAGTGAAAAAACAAAGCTGCAGGACCGTCGCGGGGCAGTTCACAACCCCTTCATTTAGGACTGGGGTGTAGTTTTCACCTCATTTTCGCCATGCTCGGCAGGGGCAGTCTCAAGTACTTCGGGCAAGGGCTCGGGAATACCTGCAAACACGGTGAAGCGGTTGATGGCCGCGCAGAACAGCTCGCACTCTTTTTGAGTGTCGTAAATCGCACCGTGAGCTTTGGAGCAGTCAAATTCGACATGAGCGGCGTTGCAGGCCTTGGCCAGCACGGTCTGGCCGAACACAAAACCGCCCAAGGTGGCGGTATCGCAGACGGAGAAAGGATGGAAGGGACAGCTGTTGACTGCTTTGATGCGTTCGGCGGCCGCCATGATGAAGCCCAAGTCAAAGTGCGCGTTCTGTCCGACCAGCCAGGCGCGTTTGCAACCTTGGGCTTTGACTTCCTTGCGGATGGTTTTGAACATGGCATTCAGAGCTTCTGCTTCACTTTGCAGCCCGCGTGACTCGTCAAAGGGATCGATTTTAAGAAAATCCAGGTTTTTCTGGTTGAGGTTAAGGCCTTCTGCCGGGCGTATATTGGCCGAAATCAGCTCGCCGGGGGTGAAAAAACCGCGCTCATCCATTTTCACCGTCATCATAGCCACTTCCAGGAGGGCATCGGTCTGTGGATTGAGACCTGCGGTCTCTACGTCCACCACCACGGGCAGAAAACCGCGAAAACGCTCTTTTAACTGGTAGACATGCGCAAAGCCGGTATCGCTCATACCACATCACCGCTCACCCTTTAGATGTCGGTGCTCCAAAGTTGCGGGGCTTCGCCCCAAAAGAAAAATGCGCGGGAATTTTACCATGAGGACGGAGCTTTTAGAACTGCCCGGCGTTGGCGCGCTTCACTGTCCTAATTCACGTCTTACCATCTCGCCTAAGTTGCGGTAGATGAGGGCATGCGGTACCAGTACACGGTGCTCGCGCACTTCATGTCCCACGACTGACTTGCTCAATGGAGGATTGGGGTTGTCCTTGAAGAGCATGGTCATTTTAACCGCCGTGGCAGCCAGAGACTCCTCATCTAAGGTGACCGTGCCGTAGAAATGCCTCTGTTGTATCTGCTCAAGAGCCTCGTCACTGCCGCCTAAGCCTATAACCGGGACATAAAGATTGTCGATGCCGCGGTTGTGGTCGTGTTTTTGCAGGGCCTTGACCGCTCCTAAGGCCAATTCGTCATCAAAGCAGATCACTGCATCAAGAGTGTAGGCGTTCATGCCGTCGCTCTGCCGTAAATAATCATCCATGATGCTCTCGGCCTGAGCGCCTCCGCCGGGGCAGTTCTCCTCAAGTACGGTTTTTCCCGGAAGGCGATGCTGTTTGAGTCCGGCCTTGAAGGTTTTGGCGCGGGCCGAACTTTCGGGGCGTTCGGGGCTGCCCATCAGCATGACGTAATCCAGTGTGCCGTTGCCGTCACGATCCCACAGCGCAGTGTACTTGGAGTAGAAATGGAGCAGATCGCTTTGAAAGCGGCCGGCGTGGCGCACGTCCGGGCCGATGTACCACACATTGGGATAGGACTCCATAAGACGGTTGCCGGGATCGCTGCCCATCAGCATCACCGGCAGCTGCAGTTTGCGGGCTTTATGCACCTGCTCAACTATGCTCTGGCGTTGTGAGGAGATGATAAGCAGGGCATCGGCAAAGCGTGTGTTGCTCTCAAGATACGAGTTGAGCTCTCCAACGCCTGTCGCGCCGCAGCTGCCTGAGAGCTTAAGGTTCTGCTTATCGCTTTGTTCTTTCAGAGCTTTTATGATGTCGTTAAAGATGGCGCGCTGACAGTCCTCCGAGTAATAATACAATCCGGTCCCTGTCTCGGGTGTGGCTGGCAGAGCAGTTAGGGGCACTGTCAACGCCGCTGCCGCGACGGCTCTGAGGATGTGCGGCAAAAAGGTGCGCCGGGCAGAGCGCAGAGCATTTCCTGCGACATCAAGGAGGTGTAAAAGGCTCTGTGGCATCATTTTGCTCTCACTATAAAAAAGACATGATCTGCCTGTACAGGACGTCTTAGGAGGAATGGGAAAATACGCGTTGCCTCCTTATTTTTTTGGTGCTGATTACGGAGTATAGCCGCAATGCGCCGATCGGAAAATTTCGGGGTGCAGAAATCAAATGCAGATCGTCATTATGGACTTTCTGCGAGCTCTCAAGGGCGGTGTTCAGTGCGGCTTAGGGGTGGGCTATGAGGTGGCGGGGTATCTCAGCGCCGATCGAGGATCACCTCTCCGCGCAGCAGCACCAGCTTAAGCTCCAAATGTTCGTCAAAACCGATAACGTCGGCATAACTGCCGGGTTTAAGGGAGCCGCAGCGCGTAAGTCCCACTGCGGCGGCGGGGTTGACACAGGCGGCCTTAAGTGCGCTCTCAAGCGGGATCCCCGCACTCAGTACGCAGTGTCTGACGCACTCCCACAAGGTTGAGGCCGAGCCTGCTAAGGTGCCGTCCCCAAGCAGGGCGCGGCGCTCCTTTACGTGTACTTCCTGACCGCCTAGGCAGTAAGTGCCGTCGTCAAGACCGGTGGCCATCATGGAATCGGAGATGAGGATGATGCGGTTATCTCCCAGCACTTTAAAGGCCAGTCTGATGACGGCATCATGCAGATGAAACCCGTCGCAGATCAGCTCGGCGCTGCAGCTTGGATGCTCGAAGATGGCAGCAAGCGGTCCAGGATCGCGCTGCAAAAGCGGCGGCAGGGCGTTGAAAAGATGGGTCACCTGGCCTACTCCCAGCATAAGAGCCTGTCGGGCTTCCTCATAACTGCAGTTACTGTGCCCCAGGCAGATCTTAAGCGCGGGGTAAAGTTTCAAGGCACCTACGATAAAGTCGCTGCTGCCGGGCAGCTCCGGGGCCAGAGCCAGCAGTCTGATAAGTCCTGAGGCGGCCTGTTGCGCCGCATTTAAAAAATCCAGGGAGGGAGATCTGACATAGGACTTGTCCTGCGCACCGCATTTGAGAGGACTGATAAAGGGGCCTTCCAGGTAAATTCCGCCCAAACGGGCTTCCTGCGGCTCTTCGTGATCTAGGTAGTCGGCGGCACAACTCAAGGCCCTGAAAATGTCGTTCTTGGCCATAGTCATGGTCGCAGGACACACAGTGGTGCTGCCGTTTCTGGCCTCAAAGGCCAGCAGTTTCCTCAGGGAGCGGAGGCTGCCGTCCATGAAATCCACGCCGTCTGCCCCGTGCAGATGCAGGTCGACCAGCCCGGGGGTGAGGATAAGTCCTCCGGTATCGAGTACCTCTTCATCGCCGCTTTGCTCGCCGATAAGTTCACCGTCAGTATTCAGCTCCCCGCGTAAAAACCTGCCGTCGGGGTTCAGGATGAGTGAATTTTTCAATTTCATGATGACAAAACCCCGTATTTTGCCCGGTGTGCCGTAAGTGCCGAACTTGGGAAAGGTGATCAGCATATATAACATAGGTTTGAAAAAGTGGCATAATTTTGTGGTGGTTGCCTGCCGGGAAGCTTAAATCCTGACCTTAAAGCGGGTTTTGGAGCAGGATGGCACTAATATTGCAGTAATCAGCAGTAAGCCTTAACCGGCGTCGAATTTCTGACTACGAGGTAAGCCATGCGCAGAAGATTGTTCAAACCGACGGCACTGTTGCTTGCACTGCTGCCGCTGACGGCGACGGCGCAGATCCGTTACGCTGCTCCCATTGACGAGACGGCCGGCACTTTGTGGTCTAACAGCGACTCCAAGCTGGTGTGCATGCTCATCCATGACATACCGCAGTTCGGTCACGTGGATTTTGTGACCTATGCCGGACGAGACATTCAGACCTCGATGCAGGTAGTACCCAAGCTTACGGTGTCCTCGGATGCCGAGATGCGCTTTATCTCCGCCAAGCCCGAATGGCAGTCGGGCGGACGCGAATATCTGCTCGGACGCATCAAGCTCTATGCCGGTTTCAACCCTTATGTAGGTCCCACCATCGCCTGGAAGGTGCTCTCCGAGCTGGGTAACGGCAAGCAGATCTTCATGCCCTATACCAACAGTCTGCTGGGTATGGGACAGCTGGTGGTGCCTTCGCTCTCGCCTTTAGGCTTCAAAGGGCCCTACAACCGTTATATCAACTGTCAGCATCAGCTTTTGCGCGTAAACTTCAATGACGTGCGCATGTTGCCTTTGGTGTTCCGTTTTCAGTCAACTGAGCTCACCGGACGTTCTTTGGACCGTTTAAAGCAGCAGATCGACTATATAAAGGAAGACAAGGCAGTCAACAAAATCGTCATCAAGGCCTATTCCTATGACATGCGTCGCCGCGATGAGAACATTCGCATGGCCCGGGATCGCGGAGAGGCGCTGATGAAATTTTACACCGAGGCCGGTTTTAAGGATGAGCAGATAGAAATTGTGCCCTTCAATGCTCTCACGCTGCCGGATGATTCGCAGCGCGGCCCGCTGACCGAGGAAGAACCCAGCGCCCGTAACGCTCTGGTGACGCTCTCACGTGACAGTTCACTGATCAATCGCGACCTGGAAGCCAAAACTCCGGATGTCGGGGCCGACAGCGCCGCCGACTGACGGGTACTTGAGGAGACTTGACGTGAAATTACCGGGTATTCTCAGCAAAATCAGACCGCGTTATTTGATTATCGTCGGCTGTCTGACCTGCTTTGTGTCCGGTACCTACCTGCTGACCCGCGGCATTTCCGAGTATGTGCGCATGACCCGCGAGGAGATCATCGTCGCCGGCCTGCACGCCTTAGAGCACAATAACCTGCATCGGGCGGTGGGCTTTTTCAAGATTGCCGATCGCGATGACAACATTCTGGCTACCGATTACCTGGCGTGGATTGAGTGCCGGCGCGGTAATTTTGAGAAGGCGCTTGATTATGCCAGACGCAGCATACTCACGGAGGATCATTTCGGCGCTTACGAGATGATGGGCGATCTGGCCTTGTTGGGTTACGGCTCGGCCACCGGCGCCGGCTCAGCCATCTACTATTTCGGCGAAGCCGTCAATGCCTACTATGGCGGCAATGCCGCTGATGTAAAGATCGAACTGCGCAGCATCCTGGAGCGTGCCCTGGATCTGTGCCAGACCCGCGGGGATTATCTGCGCATCATCAATGAGGCCAACCGTCTGGGCTCTCCCATGGCCTCTTTGTACCGCGGCGATGTGGAATACATGGGGGAGGATAAATCGTTAAGTCCGCGCAGTGCCCTGAAGTCCTGGGAGACGGCGCGCAAGGGCAACGTGGTGGCGGCCAGTGCCAGGCAGGCTACCTTGAGCTTTTACGGTTACGGCATTCCCCGCGATTATGAAAAAGCCATCGCGCTGTATCAGGAAGGAGCTGACAACAATGACCGCGTGGCGCTCTACGACATGGGACTTATCAACCTGCGCATGGACAAGCTCAAGGAAGGCAAGGACTGCCTGCGCAGGGCCGCGAACTTAGGTTATGGCCCGGCCATGAGCGCCCTGGGGATCCTGGCCATCTACAACGATCCCGATGATGACACCGTGATCCGTTATGCCGTGAACATGTTCAAGAACGCTCACCGCTTAGGCGATCCTACCGGTTCGGCTTTTTACGTGCTCATGCTCTTTGAAGGCATCGGCCTCATGAACGATGAGAGTGAGGCGTTGTCCGTGCTTTATGAACTGCGCGGCAAACACATCGATTCCATCACGGGGCTGTTCAACTATCTGACCTTCAAGATCAACGACTCGGTATACGACACCTTCGATCAGATGGTAGAGCTGTGCTACAAACAGCTCATCGGCGAGATCTACTTTGATGACGGCGCTCCGGAAGGCGCCATCTACAAAAAGGAAAAGAGCACCGCGGTCACCTATTTCAAGCCGCCCTTTGAGGACGATACCATCTCCTCCCAGGTCAAGCGCTCCATCGGCCGCAACTATGTGGGGCACTTGGAAGATCCCACCACCATCATGATGCAGAGCCGCCCTCTGGACTTCCCCGAGATGTCCATGATCCTGGTCAAGTACAACCCGACCTCCGGGGCCGATCGCTTTGTCCCCAGGCTGGTGACTTCCATCAATGCCGCAGCTCCGCCGTTGCCTAAGGAATATGCCATCTATAACATAGATATGGACCGCATCAATCACTTTGCCGATGTGGGAGCGAAGTAAAACATCCGGAACGATCGGCAACTCTCCTTCAGGGCGATCATAAAAAGAAATCAAAAGGCCGTACAGGGCACATGCTCTGTACGGCCTTGCTGTGACGGTGGCGCCTGATCTTGGCTAATCCTTGAAGAAATCCAGGATCTGTGAGGCGATCTCCCGGCAGGAGGATTCCAGCGCGAAATGTCCGCTGTTGACTCCCACCACTTTGGCCTGCGGCAGATCCCGTTTAAAAGCCTGAGCCCCGGCGAAGATAAACGACGGATCGTTTTGGCCCCAGATTGCCAGCAATTTAGGCTGATGCTCGCGCAGATAACGCTGAAACTCGGGATAAAGTCTGACGTTGCTCTGGTAGTCAAAGATCAGATCAGACTGCTTTTCGGCGTAATCCTCGATGGTCTGGGCATAGTAGAGGTCAAGACAATAGCCGTCCGGCGCCACCGAGCCCTCCTCGGTACCGAAGGTGTACTGACCCTTTACCGTGTCAAAACTGAAGGCCGCCTTATACTGTTCGCGCAGCTGCGCGGTTGGCGCTTGCCAGTATTGAGCGCGCACCTCCCACTTTTTGCCCAGTCCCTCCTCGTAGACGTTGCCGTTCTGACTGACGATGCCCAGGATTTTCTCGGGATGATGCATGGCCACCCTGAACCCTATGGGAGCGCCGTAGTCAAAAACATACAGGAAGAAGCGCTCCAGTCCCAGCTCCTCGATAAAGCCCTCCACATAGCGGCTGAGGTTCTCAAAGCTGTACTCAAAGTCAGAGCGCGGCGGGGAGTCAGTCTGTCCGAAACCTATGAGGTCCGGGGCGATGACGTGAAACTTATGCTCCAGCATGCCCATGAGCTCCCGGTACATGTGGCTGGCCGAGGGAAAACCGTGCAATAACAAGAAGTGCGGCAGACCGGGGTCACCTGCCTCACGGTAAAAAATGTTCAGGCCTTTGACGGTTACAGAACGATATTTCATTGTTGTTACTCCTGTGTGTTGAGGTTCAACTGAAGGATCAGATTATTGAGAAACCTAAGGCCGGCAGACGTTTTGAACAGTTTATGGCCCTGGTTTTCAACGGTTGAGGGTGGGAGATGTTTTTCGGCAGCCACCACCAGAAAATCGGCCTCAAGGAGGATCTGCAGGTCCTGCCCCTCAATGTCGTGATAGGTGTGATGGCGGCTGACCAACAGGCAGACTCTCTGTACTATCTCCTCAGCCACGTCGGTACCGCTGAAGAATTCCCTGAGGTAGCCGCAGCTCTCCTTTTCCTGCAATTCCCCCGGGGCGCTGTGGTATTTCTCCCTGAGATAGGGACAGGAGATATCATGCACTACAGCCGCCAGTTCCAGGGTATAGAGAGTCTGTTCATCAAGTCCTTCCAGCTGTCCTATGCAGCGTGCCAGCGAATGCACTTTGAGCAGGTGCTCAATATCATGCACGCTGTTGTGGGGACTATCAATCATTTTGGCGATGGCATCACTTATGCGCATAGCTGCCTCCTCATGATGATCAGTCTAAAACCTGCTCATAGAGCCACAGCGGCAAGCCGCAGACGTTTTTGATATCTTCGGTGGTGGCGTTGCGAACACTGTGACGGCGAGGTATCTGATATGTATCACCAAGTACCTTAGCCAACTCCTGAGTCTCAGTGGAATACATATGGTCAGTTGCTGACAACATTTTGTTTTCACGATTGTTTGTCATATAGTTCTCCTTGAAGTTTGCTAAAATCATCAAGCTATAAGCAGATTGTAGAGTTTTTTGCCATCTCTGTCAAGTATGGCTGATAATGTTTGCTATCATTATTTGAGATGTGTCAAAAATACCGGTCACCACATTACTCAGACTCAGCCGATATCTAAGGATCACATAATGGAACTTACGACTCTTAATATCTTTTTACAGGTATCTCAATGCAAAAGTCTGTCCAAAGCGGCCATTTCCTTGGGGATGGCGCAGTCGCATGTTTCAACTAAAATCCAGCAGCTTGAAAAGGAATTGTGTACTGAACTTTTGGTTCGTCACAACAAGGGGGTGGAACTTACCGGGGCCGGGGAGATCCTGGCTGACTACGCTCAGAGGATCTTGCGTTTGGTCAATGATGCCGAAAAAACGTTACATGCCGGTGCATCCCATGGGAATCTTAGGATCTCAGCCATGCAGAGCACGGCGCAGTCATTTTTACCTGCAATGCTCAGTGAATTTCATCAGGCCTATCCTGATTACCGTATCAGAATGCTTAGCGGTAACGCATTAACCAACATCGACCGTGTATTGCGCTATGAGTGCGACTTTGCGTACGTGGCAGGCGATGTTAACAGCGCTGAACTTGCCTGTTTGAGGTTGACTGAAGAGAGGATGGTGGTGGTCTGCGATCGTCACTTAAGCAGTATCGAGCAGTATTTTCAGGAAGATGATGCCTCCGTGGTGGCATTTCCCAGCGGTTGCGCATATCGTCGCCACTTTGAAGAGTACCTTTCAGAGCACGGAATAGTGCCTAAAAATGTCATTGAGTACGATTCCATTCCGGCTATTTTAGCTTCCGTCTGTGCCGGTATGGGCGTTGCGGCTCTGCCGGGACACATTATAAATAGTCAGGTTCAGGAGGGGGTACTCTGTTCCTATGAACTGCCTGACAATTTTTCCTTTATACCGTTAAACTTATGTTACAGGAATAATCTTAAATTAAACGAGGCAATGCAATTTTTTATAAAAATCAATCAAAAAATGTAGACAGGGTTAAAGGCACACTGTGAACGCGTCCGCATGAGGTTTTCCCATCACAGATGCTCGAAGGAAGGCTCCGGGATGTGGTGAGTGTTAGGGCCCGGGCTTGGCAAAGCTCTCAGGAGGTAAGACAGGCCGGATCAAATTGCCAACGTCCTGCCAGAAAATCGGCCAGTTGAGTGCGCGCGGAACACACTTTGGTATCCGGTCCACCCAGGGCATTCTCGAGCGTGTGTCGGATCTCCTCAGCAAGCTCCGCTCTGCCGGTGCGCTGCAGCTGCAGCAGGGCAGGTGAGATTTGTCTGAACAGCTCGGTACCAAACAGTTGCTGACCCTGATGCTGCCACAACTGCTTGATGCTCTCGCTGCTCTCGCCGCGGTATAGTGCCGGCAGCGTACACAGAGGCAGGGGATTGAGGGCACTTTGCAGCAGGGGGTTTACCGCGTGCATTCTGACTTGTCCGTCAAGTCCGCCGCGTCCTGTGAAGGGTTGCAGCAGCAATCTGTCGGCGAGCTTTTTACTGTCATTGACCGGATAGTTGTCCCACAGGGCCAGTCTGTCTCCCAACAGCTCGCGCGGTTTTGTGAGATCGCCGGGGGCGATGCTCTCGGAGATGACCTTATTGCCGGTCCAGAACACCAGCGTGTCGGGATCCAGACCTTCTGTCAATTCCTCAAAGTAGTGCTCAGGACGCGCCCCGAAGATTTTGTCCAGGATGGGGTCGAAACTGTAGTAGGCGGGGCAGAAGATTAAGGTTTGCACACAGGAGGGCAGTCGTTCGCGCAGTTCTCTTACGGCACGGTTCTGCCTAAAGCCGCTGTGAGGGTCGTCGTTTTTGATGTCATCAAAGAGCAGCGCGAAGATCTCAGGCTTGAGCACCGCACAGATCTCCTCGGCCTTACGCCACAGCCGTTCCTTGAGAGTTTCATATTCAGCTCCCAGACCTAAGGGAGACAGGCCCACCCCGGATTTAATGCCTGCCAGGTGGCATGATTCTTTTAGGGAACTCAGGGTTTGTATGCTGCAATCCTCCAGCTCGTCCTGCCAGCGCCGCCTCAAGAGGGGATCGTTTTTGGGGGCGTAAATGTAAAAGCCATAGCCCAATTGGGAAAGAGACTTCAGCAGCGCTTCACGCTCGGGGATCGTATAGGGAGTACCGTAAAATCCTTCGATGATCCCCAGCTCGGTTTTAAGAGGAGGTGGCCAGGTTAGTTGATTTTTTGGGCTGGCTGTTTTAACTTTCATAGTACCTGCCTTACTGTCGGCATCGGCGCAGTTGGAGAGGAGAAAATTATCTGCAGGTGGCTTGTAGGAAAAGGACAATCCCGCAGTTTGGATAATTTCAGCGTATGAATTGGACTGCCCATTGACAGAAGAACTTTGCCGATCCGCTGCGCGTATCAGAGCATGAAGCACAAATGTACACTGCCAAGAAGCATTATAGAGCTGGGGTTGGGATTGTCAAAACCCAAGACGGCCATTGCCGTTCAAAAACCATAATTGCCATTGGAGCACCATCTGGAGATGCACTCATGGAGGGCTGCTGAGGGCTGGGTCACTGCAAAGATTTTACTTTAAGAATGGATACGGCGCGTATCAATACCAACACTGTGGAAAGTAAAGCAAAAGGAACTTTTTATGTCAGAAGAAAAACACAACTTTAGTGCCGGTGAAAAGGCAGCGATGGAATTTTTTGAACTCAACGATCTTTTTGCGGCGGCGGCAAGCGTTTTAGTCTTTGAGAACAAAATAGTAATTGACGAGAATGAGCTCAAACCAACCCCGGAGCCTTCATACGAATTACTAGGCGATCTGAGGCCGGAACCGCAGTGCTACGTTGCCAAGACCTATTCCCGAGGTGTGGTTCGTCTGCTGATGAGAGGGGTGGCTGTCTCCGAAGAGCCGTTGGTGAATTTTTTTGTCAATGCCTTTGCCTATGATGGAGGTGTGTACTGGGACCAGGTTATCAATGAGACACCGGTACTGCCGGTAATGTCTGTGGTGCTGTATCTGGGTGCGGATCCCTGGAGCGGGCCGCGCAGCATGCTTGAGGGGATGAAGGATGAAAACGGTCCGGGCCAAGCGGATAAGTTGTGGAATTTGGCCTCAGACTATAAGATGAAAATCATAGAGTTAGCCTTCTTAAAGGATGAGCAGATTGCTCTGTTGCCACCTGATCTGCAAGCACTTCTGCGGGGCCTGCAGGCCAAGAGAGAAGGCAGGGAATATGAAGTGCCGACCGCACAGCTCAAACATGCCCAGCAGACCTTGGCTCTGCTGAAGGCCCTGGAGATTTGAGCAATTTGTCCTATGAAATAACTAAATGTAATTGCTTGATTTGTTTCTAAGAACAGAGCTTTTGGGTACAGTAACGACCTGTGGTTAAGCTGTGCCTGTGGCACTCAATGAGTCTTTGTATGCTCTGTTTACAGCTGGCTCTGGCAAAAGCTGACGTCACCCATGACAGCGCAATTTTCACGGCTCACAAAATCTATTCACTTTAGCCTCCGCGGCATCTATAATAGGCAGGTTTTGTTGAAGACGTGCCCTGCAAGGCACTTTTGAATCTATCAAGCTAGTTTGAGGCTCACAATAATGCAGGTTTCCATTGAACAAGGCGAAGGCTTAAAAAGAAAACTCAGTGTAGTGGTTGATGAAAAGGAGATTGCCAAAGCCCGTAATGCGGCTATGAACAGGGTGGCCAAGACGGCCCGCGTCGACGGTTTCAGAAAAGGCCATCTGCCGCAAGATATCCTGTTGCAGCGTTTTGGCCGTGAGGTCGCTGAAGAGACTATAAACTCTATCGTAACCGAAACGATTGAAGATGCTCTCGAGAAACTGGATGCCAAGAAATACGGACAGCCTGAAGTATCCGATGTTAAGGGCAACCCCCTGACGGATAAGGAAATGAGCTATCAGGTCAATGTCGAGATAGATCCTGAACTTGAGTGCAAACCTTTAAACGAGCTTGAGTTCAAACGCCTATCCTGCACCATTACCGAGGCGGATATCGATGAGATGATTGACGATATGCGCAAGCAGCGCGCGGTGTGGCGTGATGATGACGAGCTGGTTTTTGCCGAAGGTACGAGGGCCACGGTGGACTTTACCGGGCGTACCGACGGCAAGGAATTTGAGGGCGGCGCGGCTAAGAACTTCGAGCTGATTGCCGGGGAGACCCACATGATCCCGGGGTTCATGGAACAGATCCTTGAACATAAGGCCAAAAAGGGCGACAGTTTCACCATCAAGGTGACCTTCCCGGAGGATTATCAGGCCGAGAATCTCAAGGGCAAGGATGCCGAGTTTGACATCACGGTAAATCAGGTGGCCAAGCGTGAACTCCCCGAGATCGACGAGGCCTTCATTCGCTCCTTTGGACTTAAAAGCGGCAAGATGGATGATTTCAGAGCGCAGCTTAAAAAGAACATGGAACGTGAAAAGAACCGCCTGGTACGCACTTATAATGCCAGTCGGGTGAGCAATGCTCTGACCAAACAGTACGGCGAGTTCGAGGTATGCTCAGATCGCATCGACAGTGCCGTGGAGTTTGAGGAGAACAGATTGCGCAGCTACTATAAGATCCCCGAGAACAGGGAACTGCCTTTTGGGGAGGAAGCGAAAAAACAGCTGCGTGAGAATGCCACCAGAAGAGCCCGTGTCAGCAAGATTATGGAGACTCTGGCCGCTCAGGGCGGCATTAAGTTGGGTAATGTCAAGTCGATAGAACGGGAGATTGACAACGTAGCCTCAGTTTATGACGATCCGGCCAGCTACCGCCGTTACGTCAGAACCAACAAGAAGGAATATCGGGCCCTGACTTCAGTGGCATATGAGACAGACGTGCTTGATTATATTCTCAAGGAGAGCGGTGTCCCCGAGGAGCAGGTTAGCTTCCAGAAGCTTATACACGAAGTACTGCCGGATGGCAGCACGACCGAAAACGAAGATTAATACCGAGCAAAATTTCTGTGAAATTCCGGGCACCGGCTGTGCACCGCGCCCGGACTTGGTGGTTCTTCGCAATTAATTTCAACAGCAAGGCGCCTCAGGCGCCTTTGTGGCATAAACAGGAAAACCTATGCAACTTTCAGATCAGTTAGCGGAGCAGCCTGCAGGACTGCTCGCGCAGTTAGTGCCTATGGTGGTGGAGCAGACCGCCCGCGGCGAGCGCTCATATGACATCTACTCCAGGCTGCTTAAGGACCGGGTGGTGTTTCTGACCGGTGAGGTGGAGGATCGCATGGCCGATCTGGTGGTGGCGCAGCTGCTGTTTCTGGAGTCCGAGGATCCTGACAAGGATATCTATCTTTACATCAACTCTCCCGGCGGTGCGGTGACCGCCGGCATGGCCATCTACGACACCATGCAATATATCCGCAGCGACGTGTGCACGCTCTGCCTGGGACAGGCCTGCTCCATGGGCTCTTTTCTGCTTGCCGGCGGTGCCAAGGGCAAGCGTTTTGCGCTGCCTAACTCGCGGGTGATGATCCATCAGCCCTTAGGCGGTTTCAAAGGTCAGGCCACCGATATCATGATTCATGCCAACGAGACCCTGAAGATCAAGAAAATGATGAATACCCTGCTGGCGCAGAATACCGGGCGCTCCATCGAGCAGGTTGAGCAGGATACTGAACGCGACAATTTCATGTCGGCGACCGAGGCGCGCGACTACGGCATTGTCGACAAGGTTATCACCTCCCGCAAGGAGGCCGAGACCGATCAGGACAAGAAAGAGTCCGCTGGCGATGTCCAGGGCGATAAGGACTAAGGAGGTGAGCTCATGACCACGGGATTTAACGACGGCAAAAAACGCACCTGCCTGTTTTGCGGCAATCCTTCTTCGCCGACCCGTACTTTGATTAAGACCAAAGACGGCTATTGTGTCTGCTCGGACTGCATCAACAAGTGCTATGAAGTGTTGCAAAAAAGCGGTAAGAACAAGTCAAAGCCGATCGGCTCTTTGGATCTTACCAACATACCGACGCCGCATGAGATTGCCAAGCACTTAGATGACTATGTCATAGGTCAGGAAGACGCCAAGAAAGTGCTGTCGGTGGCCGTTTACAATCACTATCAGCGTCTGCGCCACTCCAAGGTCGATACCGATGTGGAACTGGGCAAGTCCAATATTCTCATGATAGGTCCCACCGGCTCGGGCAAGACTCTGCTGGTACAGACCTTAGCGCGCTTTTTGAACGTGCCCTTTGCCATCTCCGATGCCACCACGCTGACCGAGGCCGGCTACGTAGGTGAGGATGTGGAGAACGTCATCGTCAGGTTGCTGCAGAACTGCGATTTCGACGTGAAAAAAGCGCAGATGGGAATCATTTACATCGATGAGATCGACAAGATCGCCCGTAAGAGCGAGAATCCCTCCATTACCCGCGATGTCTCTGGCGAGGGCGTGCAGCAGGCTCTGCTTAAACTTATCGAGGGTACCGTGGCTGCCGTGCCGCCGAACGGCGGGCGCAAGCACCCGCAGGATAAAATGATTGAGGTTGATACCTCGCAGATCCTCTTTATCTGCGGCGGGGCTTTCGACGGTCTCGACAAAATAGTGGATAAGCGCATCTCCCAGCACGGCGGTATCGGCTTCGGTGCCGAGGTCTTGGGCAAAGATGACCGTATGACCCTCTCTGAAAAATACCGCCAGACTGAGCCTGATGATCTGGTCAAGTTCGGCATCATTCCCGAGTTCGTGGGGCGTATGCCGGTCATCACCGCGCTCTCGGAGTTAGGACGCGATGATCTCATCCGGGTACTGCGCGAGCCTAAGAACGCCATTGTCAGACAGTTCGAGGCCATTTTCAAGTTTGAGGGCGTTGAGCTGGAATTCACCAAAGAGGCCTTAAACGCCATCGCCGAGGCTGCCATTGAGCGCCATACCGGGGCGCGCGGCTTGAGATCGGTGGTGGAAGGGCTGCTGCTTAATACCATGTATGACATTCCCTCGGTGGATGATGTGCAGAAAGTCATCGTCGATGAGAATGCGGTGGTCAATCATACCGAGCCTTTGGTTATCAAAAAGGATGGCCGGGCCTTAGCCTCCAACGCCTAGTCTTACTGCTTGAAAAATCACAAGCCGGAGTCCTGCAGTGACAGTGCTCCGGTTTTTTTGTGGCGGTTGCAGGGTCAAAACCTCCAGGCAAGGTTGCCTCTCAGGGCCTTAGCATCGTCCCGGCAGAGTTGTCTTTCGTAAGTTAAGCAGGTTGAGGTCAATCGGGATTGGGCGGGAGGCTGTTTATTGGGAAATTAATTAATTAAAAACAACGAACTTTGCCAAATGTTGCTGATAAAGACCTTGGGTACCAATGCGCGATAAGTGCAGGAATTGACAAATTTGGCTCAGTTTACTTTGCGGATTTTGACATTTTGACCTTCCGTCGGTATATCAGTTTCTGGGTTGCCTGCATTGTCGCGCGATTTCAATGGCAGTGAAGATCCTGCGTTGGATATCAGAGACTTCATGCCTCAAAGGTCAGCGCCTGCAGTGACAGCTGTCATCCGTTCTGTGGCAACGAAGAGCCTTAGGTGATGGCGCTGTGGTCTCTGACCTGATAGAACCCCGGCTTGCAAGGCTGAGTTTTTTATGGTCTACATGATTTTTCACAGAGGCGTAGGGCTAAAATGCCCGATTAGTCTCAACCTGCGAAAATTGATATGGCTTGGATGGCTGACTTGGGCAGCTGAGGATAATTGACATGCGCTTTTGGGGATATC
Source organism: Succinivibrio sp. (assembly GCA_017469335.1). Taxonomy (GTDB): domain Bacteria; phylum Pseudomonadota; class Gammaproteobacteria; order Enterobacterales; family Succinivibrionaceae; genus Succinivibrio. Next base: position 19,601 of record JAFUGP010000079.1, read on the forward strand.
TTGGTCTTGCCGTGGCGACGGCACTGTGCTTTACGAGTGCTCAGGCTTACGATCTTGAGGACGGTCGCACTGCAATGAGTTTTAAACTGGGGGTGGAGCACAACTATCCGCCATATCAGTTCCGCAATGAGAACAATGAACTGGTGGGGTTTGAGATCGATCTCATGGATGCGATTGCCGAAGAGATGGAAGTGAGTTTCACTTACGAGGAGGGCGTGTTCGATCTCATCTATTCGCGTACCCAGGGCGGCGATCTGGATGGCCTGTTAGGCGGCAACTGCATCACGGCCGACCGCAAGCAGTCTTTTCTGCTCTCCGATACCTATCTGCACAGCGGGCAGTGCATCGCTGTCAGCGAATTCTACGGCGCCGAGACGGCGGAAAACGTGGACACAATGAAACGCCGCAAAACCTGTGTGGAGTCCGGCACCATGGGTCATCGTTATACCAGGACACTGCACTTTACCGATGTGGAGGTGCTCGACACCATTCCTCACATGGTGGAGCAATTCAACGCCGGCAGGTGTGTGTTCATGATAGCCGACTGCATGATCTTTGATTTTTACATGAAATCAGGCTACATCAAAGATGCCGAGCTGCGTGATGATCCGGTCATTTCCACGCAGATTGTGGTGCTGGTCAACCGCAAATCCCCCCAGCTGCTGGAGGTGGTAAATGAGGGGCTCAAACGGCTCCGGGAAAACGGTCGTTATGAGAAAATCTACAAAAAATGGTTTTACAACCGCACCGTGGGACGTCCGCTGCAAGAGCAATTTGATGTCGATAATTACTGAGCAGAACTCAGGGGTTGTTCCAACTTAGCGAGCACTCTGGGGCCGGTGCAGCTGCGGCAGTCTGAGAGGCTGACCACACAAGGAGGCGTGCCGCTCATATTTGACAGCCTGTTTTGGTGGAGGGGTGACCTTGGGGTACAATGACCTCATCAACCAGGTGAGCGCGGTCTGGCCACATACCCGCCGCCTGCATGGGTAAAACGGACAGGGAGTGCCATCATGAAGGGGATTGTGCTTGCGGGCCTGGCGGCGCTGAGCGCGGTTATTTCTGGCTGCGACAACGGAGCGAATGATTTTCAGGAGGCATCTCGTTACATGCTAGGCAGCGGGGTGGCCAAGGACTTTGCCAAGGCTGCCGCGCTGTTCAAACAGTCCTGCGACAAGGGTTTCGGGGACGGCTGTTCCAATCTGGGCATCTTCTATGAGAACGGTTATGGCGTGACCAAGGATCCCCGCAAGGCTCTGGAATATTACGCCCACGGTTGCGGCATCAAAAGTCCCATCGCCTGTGACAACTTAGGCCGTTTCTACGCCCAGGGCATCGTGGTGCTCAAAGATCCGGTCAAGGCCGCCGAGTATTTCGAGCGTTCCTGCTCCGACAAGAAGGGCTTAGGCTGTGTGGAATTAGGCTCCTACTACCTAAACGGTGAGGGGGTGGAGCAGGATGAGAAAAAAGCCCTAGAGTACTTCCGCCGTGCCTGCAACTCGGATATCAAAGAAGGCTGTTTTGACATGGGCAAGCTGTACCACGACGGGATCGGCACTAAGCAGGATCTGGCCTTCTCGCTGGAGGTGTTCCAGAACGCCTGCAAGAACGGTCTGGCGGCGGCCTGTGTGGCCGCAGGCGATCAGTTAAGCAAGGGCGAGGGCACCGAGCCTAATCCAAGTCAGGCTGCGATCTACTATAATACAGCCTGCCAGATGGGCTATACCAAGGTCTGCCACTAGGAACCACTCTTAAAGAATATTTTGCCCTGAGCTCCCCTTGAAAAAGGCTGTACCAGCGTCCATGTAGGGCATACATGTGCCCGGGCGCCACCATCAGATGGCCGGGGCGTCTTAGAGATTCACCGGGATCTCCACCCCATTAATCAGGCGACAGGCCGGGTGCTGCGTCGCCGCTGTGTCAAGAGCGAATAACCATGAGTCAAGATGAGAAAAAAAAGGATGACCAGACCGTCAGGCAGCTCAAGCTGCCGCTGGTAACCTTGCGCGGGCTGACCATAACTCCCAATGCCAAACTGCAGATCACGGCGGCGCGCAAGTCCTCGGTGGAGGCTTTCAGACAGGCTTCCACCACCGCCGATCACCTATTGGCGGTGTTCTGTCAGAAAAACGAGCAGGACGAAAATCCTGACCAAAGCGCTCTGCATCCGGTCGGTGTGCTGTGCAAGGAACTTTCCTTTACCGAGCAGGGCAACGGCACCTATCAGATTTTGATAGACGGTTCGAGCCGTCTGAGGCTGGTGACCATCTCACAGGAGGACGGCTGTCCTTACCGTCATGCTCTGGTGGATGTACTGGTAGAGCCCAAGATTGACGAGCGGGTGATCAGCAACAATCTGGAGGTGCTCAAGAGCTCTTTGGATTACGCCATCGAAAACCAGGCCAGAAACAGCAAGAGCATCATCGACAGTCATGTGCCTGACAAGGTTCTCAAGCAGCTTAAACTTGACAACTCGCTCACGCGCATCACCGATCAGCTCGCGCAGGTGCTCAAGCTCGATCATGAGACCAAGCTCATGCTGCTCTCCAACAACAATCCACTGGAGCGTGCGCAGATCCTCATCAGCACCCTAAACGGCTATTCCTACAAATCCGAGCTGGAGGGGCGCATTGTCGACGAGGCCAAGGCGGCCATGGAGCGCAACCAGAAGGAGTACTTCCTGCACGAGCAGATTAAGGCCATCCGCCGCGAGCTGGGGACCGAGGAGAACTCCGATATGGAAGTGGAGGAGTTCAAGGCCCGCGATGCCGCCCTCAAGGCTCCGGAGGCGGTGCACAAGCGCATTCAGCGTGAGATCAAGAAATTTGCCGCCATGAGCAGCAATTCCAGCGAAAGTGCGGTGATCAGAAGCTACATCGAAAGCCTGCTCTCGGTACCCTGGGAGAGTAAGTCCAAGATCAATCATGACCTCAAGAAGGCCCAGGAGATCCTCGAGAACGAGCACTACGGGCTCAATAAGGTCAAGGATAGGATCCTGGAGTATCTGGCCGTGCAGAATAAGTCCGAAAAACTGCACGGGCCCATTCTTTGCCTGATGGGACCGCCGGGCATAGGCAAGACCTCGCTGGGGCAGTCCATTGCCCGTGCCACCGGACGCAAGTACGTGCGTTTTGCCTTGGGCGGTCTGCATGATGAGGCCGAGATCAGAGGTCATCGCCGCACCTATGTCGGCGCGCTGCCCGGGCGCATCATCCAGAACATGATTAAGGTCGGGGTCAATAACCCGCTGTTCCTGCTGGATGAAATAGACAAGGTCACCGATTCCATCCACGGCGATCCGGCTTCGGCGCTGCTAGAGGTGCTGGATCCCGAGCAGAACAATACCTTCGAGGACAATTACATCGAACTGGAGTACGACCTCTCCAACGTGATGTTCGTGACCACCGCCAACTCCTACAACATCTCCGCCCCGCTGTTGGACCGCATGGAGGTGATTGACCTCAGTTCCTACACCGAGGAGGAAAAGTTCAACATCGCCCGCAAGCATCTGCTGCCCAAGCAGCTGCGGGTCAACAACCTAAAGAGCGATGAGTTTGACATCACCGACGCGGCCATCACCGAGCTCATCCGCTACTATACCCATGAATCGGGAGTACGCGGCCTGGAGCGGCTGTTAAACGAGATCTGCCGTAAGAGCATCAAGGAAGCCATGCTCACCACCCAGGAACAAAAGCCCAAAAGCCGCAGCCGCAAGATCCCCAGCCGGGTCATTGAGGTATCCGATCTGGGCAAGATGCTGGGGCCCAGGCGTTTTGATTTCACCTCCAAGCTCAAGGACAACAAGGTGGGTCTGGTCAACGGTCTGGCGTGGACTGCCATGGGCGGCGACATTCTGCAGATTGAGGCGGTGGCCAACCGCGGCAAGGGCAAGCATCAGCTTACCGGCAAACTGGGCGATGTCATGAAGGAATCCATCAGCGCGGCCATCACACTGGTACGTTCGCAGGCCGAGCAGCTGCATCTGGACGAATCCTTCTTTGAGCGCTGCGATCTGCATATCCATGTGCCTGAGGGCGCCACTCCCAAAGAAGGACCTTCGGCCGGCATCGGGATGGTTACCTCGGTGGTGTCGGCCCTAACCGGCAATCCGGTGCGCGCCGATGTGGCCATGACCGGCGAGATCACTTTGCGCGGAGACGTGCTGCCCATCGGCGGCCTCAAGGAGAAACTGCTGGCGGCACTGCGCGGCGGCATCAAGGTGGCACTCATTCCCCAGGACAATGAAAAGGATCTGTGGGATATTCCCGAGAAGGTCAAAAAAGGCCTGGACATCAAACCGGTCAAACGCATCGAGGAGGTGCTCAAAGTGGCACTGGTCAATGATCCCGAGACCTTCGTGCCGGTTACTGCCTGGAGACGCAAGGAAAGCCGCAAGGACAAGAAAGTGCCAGCGGTGGTGCCTGAAGCTCAGGCCTGATGCGCCGTTATTTCCGGCAGAGCGTTAAGGCTGATGGTTTTGATGAGGATTTGAGATGAGTGAAGAGAGCGGCACTGTTGTAACCGTGGCAGATGTTCCGGCCGAGCCTCAGGATGAGGCGCATCTGGTATGGGGCGATGATCTCATGGGCTTTGACAGCGGCAGGTTGCGAGAGGAGGTAGGTACTATCTTCAATTCGGTGGACGCGCTGGTCAGGACCATGGAGAAAATTACCACCGCACCGCTCTCCAAGCTAGGGGACAGTTCCTTGTTGCTGCGCATTGTGGTGCCGCTGCGGGTGACCGTGGAAAACATGTTGCCGCAGCTGCGCTCCATCGCCGATGCCTTGGAAGACATCAATGACGAGCGCTGTTATGAGCTCTCTGCCAGTGTCAACCATATTGAGGACATGCTGGTGGATCTCATCGGCATCATCGGCCGTCTGGACCGCAATCGTGCCGCTTCTGCTCAGGGCAGTGCAACGCCCACGTCAGCTACCTGAGAAGGTGCAGGGCAAACCGTAAATTCAGCGGCGCAGAGCAGAGGTGTCGAATGCTCGCTCTCTTGAGGATAAGTGCGGCTTTTTCTTCTGCAGCTTGAACTAGTCACAAACAAGCCGGGTCAGGCGTTCGGTTTTACCAAGGGTTTGTCTCCGTAGTAAGAGAGATATATCGATTTACCTTTAAGAATAAATATAATTAATTATAAAATTACCCACCTAAGCGTCATCTTCCCTAATTAAGACACCAACTTCTATCTAATTCTCCCCTTTTTGTGACCAATATCCCTCTGTTATTCCATATTTTTGCTTGACATTAATTAGATAATTGTCTATAATTAAAACATAGTGCATTTTGCACT
>JAFUGP010000080.1 GCA_017469335.1 Succinivibrio sp.
CTTGATGAACACAGCAGCTTTGACATCATGTTGGGCATGATGCTGCACACAGGCTATCTTACCGCCGTAAACGTCATCGACAATAAAGAGGTGGAAGTCAAAATCCCCAATAAGGAAGCGTTAGGCTGCTTTGAAAAGAAAGCGAGGTTCCTGTTTGGCAAGGAAAATCCGCAATGGCTCTCTGCGGCGTACTCCCTCAAAGACGCACTGTTTATGGGAGATACCGCTCAGGTACAGTCCGTTATCAATACGCTGCTGATAAACTTTGTGAGCGTCAGGGACTACGGCTATGAGAGTTTCTACCACGGCTTTTTGCTGGGAGTTTTGTCCATCACCGCAGACAGCTCACTGCACCTTGCCTCCAATCAGGAGAGCGGCAAGGGCTTTTCCGATATCACCCTAAGCCACAAACTCAACAAGCGTGCCGTCATAATTGAACTTAAGAAAATGAGTCCCGACGATGAGGCGGATACGCTCTGCGCGGCGGCTCTAAAACAGATAGAGGAGTGCCGCTACGCCTATCCCTTCGAGCAAAAGGGCTACGAGATTTTCAAATACGGCATCGCCTTCTTGGGCAAGGAGTGCTTGGTGGCGAAGGCCTGAGCAGCCCTCACTCCACCGAGGTTTACAGATCAAAAAACCGCCGCAGATCCAAGACCCGGGCGGTTTTCCTGCGCTCGTCCTCTGTGGTGCTACTTGTACTGCACCTCGACAATCTCCAACACCAGATCGCCCTTGGGGATCTTGATGGTCACCTCATCATCGACGGTTTTGCCCAGCAGGCCCTTGGCGATGGGAGTCTTGTAGGAGAGCAGGTTCTCCTTTATGTCGGCCTCATCCTCCCCCACTATCTTGTAGGTGATCTCCTCATCGGTATCGACATTCAGCACCTTGACAGTGGCACCGAAAATCACCTTCAAGGGGCCCTTCTGACCGGAGGCCATTTTGGAGACGTCGATGACGTTGGCCGTGGAGAGCTTGCCCTCAATGTCCTTGATGCGCCACTCGCACATGCCCTGCTCTTCCTTGGCGGCATCATACTCGGCATTCTCACTGAGATCGCCGTGGCTGCGCGCCTCGGCAATGGCCGCGGTAATGCGCGGACGTTCCTCGGTCTTAAGGCGGTTTAACTCCCGGCGCAGCAGCTCCTCCCCGCGCGGGGTCATTGGTGTCTGTTCCACTTTATATTTGTCCTCCGTTACAGCCGCCTTAAGGCAGGTCCTAATTTATATCACCCTGCCCTTACGCGGCTTTGGCTCTCTACTTGGAGAGATCGTTGAAAAACTTCTTTACGCCATTTAAGAACTGCTCGCTCTTGGGCGTGTGCGTGGGCTCCTTGCTGCCCGTGCTCTTGCCGTCGCTGCTTACGCCCCTTAAGTCGTCGTCAAACTGCTTTAGCAGCTCTTTTTGGCGTTTGGAAAGGTTGATGGGGGTTTCCACCACCACGTGGCAGTACATGTTCCCCGGCCCCGGCGAGTTTAACGAGCGCACGCCCTTGCCGGGAATACGCAGCACCGCCCCGGTCTGGGTCTCGGGGTGAATGGTCAAATTGATCCGCCCAGTCAGGGTCGGCACCTCCACCTGTCCGCCCAAAGCGGCATTGGCAAAGGAGATGGGGACCACGCAGTGCAGATCGTTGCCGTCACGCTCGAAGATCTCGTGTCGCTTGACCACGATGGCCACAAACAGATCCCCGGGTATGCCGCCGTTTAAGCCGGCCTCACCTTCCCCGGAGAGCCGCACCCGATCACCGGTATCTACTCCGGGCGGGATGCTGACATTCAGGGTGCGCGGACGCAGCACCCTGCCCAAGCCATGACATTCCGGGCACGGATCGGAGATGGAATGTCCCGAGCCGTTGCAGTGCGGACAGGTCTGGGTGATGGTCATGAAGCCCTGTCTGATATTGATCTGTCCCGTACCGCGGCAGTGCGGACAGGTTACGGTTTTGGCCCCCGGCTTGCCGCCCGTGCCGTTGCACTTGTCGCACTTGCTCATCGTCCTGACGTTGAGCTTTTTCTGCGCTCCGGCTACCGCTTCCTCAAGCGTCAGCTCCATCCTGATCTGCACGTCGCGGCCGCGCGAGCTGCGCTGCTGCCCCGCGGCGCCGGCCCGCGCCCGGGCCTGGGCCTGACCGAAAATATCGCCGAAAATATCGCCGAACAGATCCGAGAAGGCATCCGCCCCCGCGCCCTCAAAGGGATTGCGTCCGCCCATGCCGCCCATGCCGGAGACGCCTTCAAAGCCGAACTTGTCGTAGGCCTCCTTTTTCTGCGGATCGGAGAGCACCTGATAGGCCTCGTTGATCTCGCGGAACTTTTCGCCCGCGTCCGGCGACTTGTTGCGGTCCGGGTGGTACTGTATGGCCAGTTTCTTAAAGGCGTGCTTGATGGCGTCCTGATCGGCGTTTTTAGGCACCCCCAGCACCTCATAGTAATCGCGTTTGCCAGCCATGTTGTCCTCGATTGTTGTTTACAGCAAAAAGGCAGACCCGTCATCCGGGCTGCCTTTTAGGGATTATCACGCGACTAAATTACTTCTTGTCGTCGTGCACTTCCTCAAACTCGGCGTCCACCACGCCGTCATCGCTCTTGCCCTGCTCGGCGCCCTGAGACTGCGAGGACTGCTGCGAGGATTGCTGCTGCGCCTGCTGAGCCTGGGCCTGCGCGGCGGTCATCAGAGACTGCGCGGCCTCCATCACGGCCTTCTCGGCGCTCTCGATGCGCTCCTTGTCCTCACCGCGGATGGAGAGCTCAAGCTCGTTTAAGGCGCGGTTGACCTTCTCCTTGTCGGAGTCGGAGACCTTCGAGCCCACCTCGTCTAACTGCTTGCGCACGGCGTGCGCGGTGGCATCGGCGCGGTTACGCGCGGCGGCGAGCTCCTCAAACTTGCGGTCATCGGCCGAATGCTCCTCGGCCTCGCGCACCATGCGCTTGATATCATCATCCGACAGACCCGAGGAGGACTGAATGGTGATCTTCTGCTCCTTGCCGGTGTTCTTGTCCTTGGCCGAGACGTGAATAAGTCCGTCCGCGTCAATGTCAAAGCTCACCTCAATCTGCGGCACGCCGCGCGGGGCCGGGGAGATGCCCTCCAGATTAAACTGCCCCAAGGACTTGTTGTCCGAGGCGCGCTTGCGCTCGCCCTGCAGCACGTGAATGGTCACGGCCGACTGATTGTCCTCGGCGGTGGACAATACCTGCGCCTTCTTGGTCGGGATGGTGGTGTTCTTCTCAATCAAGGTGGTCATCACGCCGCCTAAGGTCTCAATGCCCAAGGAGAGCGGGGTGACGTCCAACAGCAGCACGTCCTTCTTCTCGCCGGTGAGCACACCGCCCTGAATGGCGGCGCCGATGGCTACGGCCTCGTCGGGGTTGACGTCCTTGCGCGGCTCCTTGCCGAAGAAATCGGCCACCAGCTTCTGCACCATCGGCATGCGGGTCTGGCCGCCCACCAAGATGACGTCGTTAACCTCCGAGGCGCTGAGCCCGGCATCCTGCAGCGCGGTACGCACCGGCTCCAAGGTCTTGTTCACCAGATCCTCGACCAGAGACTCCAGCTTGGCCCGGGTGATCTTGATGTTCATGTGCTTGGGCCCTGAGGCGTCGGCGGTGATGTACGGCAGGTTCACGTCGGTCTGCTGGGAGCTGGAGAGCTCAATCTTGGCCTTCTCGGCCGCTTCCTTCAGACGTTGCAGCGCCAGCTGATCCTTGCGCAGATCGACACCCTGCTCGTTTTTGAACTCATCGATTAGGTAGTTCATGATGCGGTTGTCGAAGTCCTCGCCGCCTAAGTGCGTGTCACCGTTGGTGGAGAGCACCTCAAAGGTCTTCTCCCCGTCCACCTCGTCGATGTCGATGATGGAGATATCGAAGGTACCGCCGCCTAAGTCGTACACGGCCACCTTCTGCTCGCCCTTGGCCTTGTCCTCACCGTAGGCAATCGACGCGGCGGTAGGCTCGTTGATGATGCGCTTGACCTCCAAGCCGGCGATGCGGCCTGCGTCCTTGGTGGCCTGACGCTGAGAGTAGTTGAAGTAGGCCGGGCAGGTGATCACCGCCTCGGTGACCTTCTCGCCTAAGATGTCCTCGGCGGTCTTCTTCATCTTTTTGAGCACTTCAGCCGAGATCTGCGGCGGGGCCAGCTTCTTGTCGCGCACATCCACCCAGGCGTCGCCGTTGTCTGCGCGGATGATCTTAAAGGGCATGAGCGGAATGTCGCGCTGCACCTCGCCGTCCTCATAACGACGGCCTATCAAGCGCTTGATGGCAAACAAGGTGTTCTTGGGGTTGGTGACCGCCTGACGCTTGGCGCTGTCACCGACCAAAATCTCGCCGTCGTCGGCGTAGGCCACGATGGAAGGAGTGGTACGGCGGCCTTCGGAGTTTTCCAGCACCCGCACTTTGTCGCCGTCTAACACCGCCACACAGGAGTTGGTGGTGCCCAAGTCAATACCGATAATCTTACCCATGGTTTTTATCTCCGCTAAATTTGGTTTGGTTGTACTTTCGAGGTGGTTTTGTGACCTACCTCCAAATTCTTTGTCTGTATCTCACATGGAGGCCCAATTTAAAAATTCAAGGATCAGGCCTCAATATTTATGCTGCCGCCCTCGGGCTGCTCGGGGGACAATCCCCGCGAGACCACCACCATGGCCGGTTTGACCACGCGGCCGTTTAGGGTAAAGCCTTTCTGCATGACCTCCAGCACATGATTGGCCGGCACCTCGCTGCTCTCGACCATGGTAATGGCCTGATGCAGATTGGGGTCAAACTGCGCGCCCTTGGGATCAAGCATGGCCACCCCGAATTTCTCTAAGGTCTCCAAAAACATCTTGCGGATGTTCTGCAGGCCCTCGACGGTACTCTTCAAGGCCGGATTGGCCGCGTCGGTGTGCTGCAGGGCAAGGTCTAAGGCCTCAAACACCGGCAGCAGCGCCTGCACAATTTTCTCGTTGCCGTACTTGCGCTCGCGCTCCACGTCGGCCTCGGCGCGTTTGCGCTGATTCTGCGCATCGGCCACCGCGCGCAGGAGATTGTCAATCTTCTCCTGATCCTCGCGCTTTAACTGCTCAATCTGCGCCTGCAAGGCCGCGTTCTGACTTTGCAGCGCCGCCTCATCGCCTGCGTCCGCTACGGGCTCGTCCATTTCAAGCTCGTAGTCCTGCTCTAATTCCTCGCCGGGAGCCTGCTCGGCACCCTGCGCTATTTCTGCTTCCTGTTCCTGCATTTGTGTGCTCTCATAGGGCTAAAAAAACATGACAAAAGCTAAATGGGGTTAGCTCCGGTGCTTTTCAAGGCACCAAAGGTCTTTTTTCATGGTCCCCAAAAACCGGGGCTTTACACCGGTGAGCGCACGCGCCACCACGCAGCCTAAGGAGGAAAGAGCACAGGGATGGTCGGATGCTCCGGCCAATGAGGCGGTAGAAGCTGCGGGAACTGCGGGAGCTGTGGGGCAGTGGGATCTTTGGGAACTGTGAGGCTGTGATTGAAGGCAGGACGGGTAGCTTTCTGTTCCCGGTCGCAGGTGCTGGGCACGGTGCCCAGTCTGGCATACAAAGAAGCAGACCCAGGTCAAAACTGCAGACAGGCAGGCCTGGGGTTACTACTGACAAGCAGGCCCGGGCAGACGTACAAGAAGCAACCCAGGTCAGACACACTGATAAAAGAGCCCTTATCTGACCTGCAGACAAGCGTAGCCAGGTCTGATGTGAATACAAGTTACCCCTGCCCTGACATACAGACCAGCCAACCTTAGCCTGAGCTGCAGATAAGCGAGCCTGAGCCTGTCCTGCAAATAAGCGAGGGTGAGGGGAGGAGTGCAGAGGAAGAAGTGCATGAGGAAAAAGTGCAGAGTAAGGAGAACGAAGAATGGAGACCACAGATGCCTCCATATTTATGGGAGTAGGTTCCTGAGCCGGGTCTCGCCATTGCTTTAGTTTTGACGTCAAGTTTGAAGATCTGACAACTTAAAAGTAAACGTTATTACGAGAAAATTATCTATTTATACTTAACTTTCAATCAGATTCTTTGGCAGATACCCGCAATTTTTACCGTATTAATACTATCATTTGCGCTCACAATGTGACTACATATTGTTAAATTAATAACATTTTAACCTGTTGTAATTATGGATCTTTAAATAAGAAACCTACAGGCAAAATACCGGACGGCGCGGCATACCGTTTTAATACCGTTTTAATCGTAAGGTAGTTAACCTTATGTTTTTACGTAGTGGTGATCTCAGGGATACGAAAATTTAAGCATACAGCTTAAAACATAGAGGTGCAGATATGGGCAAAATAGCAGAGCAACACTCTCCGCGGCAACTGTTCAGTCACACCAAGGCAGGATCAGAGTTGAGACAGGGAGTAAGTTACCGCCTGAGCAGTTGCTCCTTTGCCCTTTTCGCGGGCGGTGGCACGCTACTGCAATGACTGGAGCCTCTATGCTTGGTTGTACCCGCTTGAAAATCGCCCGTGTAGCTGACCGCAGCTTCAGTTGCCTGTTTCGGTGCACATCAAAAGCGCTTTCTAGGCAGGTCAGATGCACCTCCGAAGCAGGTCCGAGTCAGATGAAGGTCGGATGAATTTCGGATGAATGTTTTTCTTTAGATTTTTTCAAATGCATAGATATCCTATAGGTTTTAGTGAATCTCTGTTAAATGTTGGCTGCACCTGATAGATAGGTAATCTGCAACTCAAGTATGCCAATTCGTGGTTGCAAAATAATCATCTCTAAGATAGATATAGTATGTTTAGTAAGGTTTTTCAAGCTATTTTTCGTGGGGAGGGTTGCAATTTTTACCGTATTAATCCGATTTCTGCGCTCACATTTGAGCTACGAATATTTGGAACAATGTTGAGAATGTTTATTGTATTTTAAGCTCTTTTTAAACGTGCATGGCAAACAAAACTGCCGATCGCCCGCCATACCGTTTTAATACCGTTTTAATCGTTTTGAAGCTAACTAAATGTTTTTATTGAATGGTCATGACCGTATTCGGTCTAAGAGCGCATACAGCTTAGGATCTTTAGAATTTAGGCGCGCAGGTTTAGTTCTGAAGCTGTCTGCTGAATTGGATAAGCACCAAAACACGCTGCCGAAATGAGGTTACAGCGCACTCTTAAGAACAAACTCAGGTACCTACCTACGCTGTGGCGGCGCATGTACAGTGCCGATAGGTTCAGGCTCGGATGGGTTTAGGGATTGGTCCGGTTTGGCAGTCAGCAACTTTGGATCAGCAGCCACGGAACTCACCATGAGGACATTGCCACTTGACCTCAACATGATGTAGCATATTTATACAATGTATGCACGAAAGGCAGACTTTGGTGAGGTTCTCTCTGACAGACGGAAGCCGGATCTTCTTGAATAGGCCGGTCTGTTAGGTCCTATAGGCAGAGTCTAATATGATGTAGCCTTGTCGCCGGTCTGACGGTTAATTTAGCATACACCACGTCAAGTGCGGTTTGGACCATTGGGCAATTAGAACACGCGCTTTGGCGCATACCATCACAGGTACCATTCAAAGGAAGAAGAGTACCTAAAGTGTGGTTGTCCCAAAGATAAGCGCAACAAAAAGGCGATCGCTCCGCGCACAAGCAGGGTCGTGGACAAATCGAGGGTAGCAAGTGACAGCAAGGTTTAGCGCAGCAACAAGTGTTCCGTGCTTACACCGGACAGTGGGAGAGTCTCAGAGCTCTGCCGCCGCTTGCTGTATGCCCGGTACGCTTGCCGCTCTGCCTGACTGGTGCCGGTCGTACCCGCTCCTTGCGGTACGCGCGCAAAAGCATTATGTGCAGGTGTCGGGCCGCGAACTTGGGTATCGCATGTCGCATGCGATCGCACCTGCGATCTTCACGGCTGCGCAGGCGCAGCCTGCGGCCCCGGCACAAGGCCGGGGCCTTACAGCTTTTAAATACGCCCCCCCCCCCAGAAATTCTTATAAATCATACTATTACCGCACAGATCTAGCTTTTTCTCCCTCTTGTGCGCGCTCTTTTGCACTCATTGAGGCAATTTCATCTCGTTTGGCGTGCGTTCTTTTTGCTTGCATGCCTGCTCTGTCTGATCCTCTTGATTGCGCAGCTGCGGTTAAGCTCACACCCGCGGTAAAACGTTCACCGGCGCTAACACTCCTGCCTGAGGTAAAGGGGGAGCTTGAGTTCACCTCTGTTCTTGTCCTTACCAATCTTGCTGACGCTGCCGTCTCACTGCTGCGTCCTGCACACGCAGTGGTGAACGCTTTAAGAACGCACACGGCAAGGCTGAGCCTGACAACTCTTCAAGGGATTTTCGCTCGCAAGACATTACCATCCGCGCACCCCCGCTCTGCTCATCACGGTGACTGGCTTTACCTCAGGTTGGCGACGAGGTGCCTCAAGGACATCTTAACCGCCACAGCAGTCGCCGCGGTCACAGCAGCGACAGGTGACAGGAAAGCGCTCTCTTTCACCCTCTTATGCGGCCTGCTGCTCCGCCGCATGGCCATCCTTATCTGCCCATTTCAGGTAAAGACGGTTCTTTTAGGAGCAGTTGTATACATCATGAAGTTCATAAGGATCCCTCTGCGCGTACCCTTGGTGGTGCGTGGGAGTTTTTCAGAGGGATCCTCTCTCTTCTTAGGTGTTTTCAGTTGCAGGAGGATAAATGGCAAATGAGAGCTAAGTGACCAAGAAACCTTGAGCGCACTTGCATCAAGAAAGGCTGACAAAAGCGCTCGCGCTCTGAGGTACAGATTGCGGTGAAAAGAAAAACCTGCAGTCTGCAGCTCAGAGGGCAAGGTCTGGGTTAAACCTGGTTCTACTAAAAGCCCCGCGGTGTCGGATGTTAACGGCACCTTTATAAAGCAACGCTGCATTCGCGGCCTGAGAGCTGCTCTGTCAGACGATAGCTGAGATGTTTAAACACGCGCGCCTCTTTATGAGGCATACCACTACCTTTAAGGATAACCGCCCAGGCGGTACTCCTGCGGGATTGCTCAAGCCATGGAGGTCTAATCCTCCCGGGCCTGCTCCGGTAGTCTGCACACCAAGGTTTTTACCTCAGTGCGCGGGCCCTATAGGAGACAGGCACAGCGGATCTGCTCTGTCAGGGCAGGTCAGCTTAAGTGCGTCCGCTGCAGGTGAACTGCCTCTTACAGGTGAGCTCTGCCCCATCCCCTGCCCGGTGACGGCGGCGGGTACTGACGGTACCTACAGGTGCCCGGTGGGAAACCCGGTTAGAATCCTAACTCCTGAAAAGTACCGACACGTCGCCATGGAAGTTACGGGGGCCGCCGGTGCTTTCTGCAATCCGGGGTTCTACGCCCTTTGGTTTAAGCCCCAAAACAGACACCGGGCCAATTACCGTACCAATTACCGTACTGACTACAAGACCACCTACCGGAGCGGTTCGGAGTTTGAGCTGGTAGCAGGGGCTGGGCGGGAGTTTCTGCCTGGGTTCAGGCTGTGGTTGGAGCCAGGGGTCGAAGTTGGTCTTGAGCTGGCCTGCAAGGTTAAGTGGTCCTCATACTCTCTTACATCTCATCTGTCCACGACAAGGATCTGCACTCGCGTGCACCCCAGCGCAATAAGTCAGGCTTGAGCCTGTCAGAGCCTCGCCAAGCCGAATTGCCACGCTAGGTTGCTAACAGTGCCGCCTGCTTAAACCAGTCAGGGGTCCGTGGCACCGCGTTTTGCAGCTTTGTGATTGCGGTGCTTTGCGATGGTCGAATAGCGCGGCTGACAGGCAGTTGCCTAAGGCAGTGGCGCGTGCAGTGACGCGTTCTTTTGCTGACAGCATAAGACGTTGCCTGCGGTGTAGATATGACTGCGTAAAAGCCTGCAGTAGCACCGGGGCTCTGGCTTATGGTGATGGTTTGTTTTGCTTGCGGTGATGATTTAAAGATCAGTAGCCCTTTGGGTAAGGTCGATGACACCCGTATTCAGGGCCGCCATTTTGTTGGGATGTCCTCCAGATAGGTTATGACAGAGCGATCCAACCAACCTGCTTACCTGCAGTAAGTGATCCTATCTGACCGAGGATGGTCCTTTGTGCAGAGATGCTTGCAGGTTGGCGACAAAGTTGGTGGTGCCTTACAAGAAGCGTCAGATGGTTAACCCCCGGGTCTTGGTCAGATAAAGACTTAGGGGAGACAGATCCGCCTTCAAGGCGGCAGAAGATCCCGCGCGGGACCAAAGCTGACCCGCACGGGCTTTGGGAACTGCGGCAGCAGATCCGAGGTAAACCCCGGGCAGTGCTTGAGACTAAACACTCACTGCGTGGCTGCCGCAGCCTTTTCAGGCAGATTGACTGCCCAATTCCTATGGTAACACGGGCACCCTCCTTTACAGGTTCACAATCAAGGCACGAGGCGCAGATCTCCACCCTGTACCGCCACCATGCCACCACCTCCATTCTCATCAACCACCTCATGGACGCTACATCTAACACCATAAACTGCCCGCATCCGTGCTGAAAGGTCCGCAGGGGCCGGGCAAATGGGTTTTCCCCGGAACAGAGCCACTACCTGGGCGCAATTTGGGGGAGTGAGATCATGCCTTTTGCAAAATTCTGCGCAACACGTGAATTTGATGTATAATGCCACTGTTTAGTCTCTGGGTAATATCTTAATTAAGACCGGATCAGCTTTAAGCACTGGCGACTTATTACTCAGCAAATTCAAAATAATAATCTGTGGCAGAATCTTAGGTCACAGGTCAAATTCAAGGGTGCGGGAGCAAGTCTCAAGACCGTGCTCTTTTGGTGTGTCTTAAGGGGTAACCTCAAAGTTGTCCTTAAGGCGCCCCTAAAACTCCCCTTAATTTTCCGGCCTAAAACACAGCTGCGGCTCATAACCGCTCCTGCCCGCGCGCTTTTGCGTAGACATAAAAACAATCAGCAAGGCTTGGAGGCATTGCAGAGCTCCTCGCAGCCCCTGCCGGTGTATGGCGAGTTCTCTTCCCTCGTTCTGGTACCCCGGGGCAAGGCCTGTGAGAGGGGATTGGCCGGCAAATCCCACCGGCATCTTAAGATCGGGGCTTTAGTCAAAGAGTCTTTAGCCGCCGCCACCCGGTCCTCGGCCATAGGAACCTTGATCAATGATACTTTGTCCTCAGGTGCCCAAGCTGCTGGGGACTTAGTCAAAAAAGGCTCGACCGCAGGCGATATACTTAATGATGCTTTGTCCGCGAGTGCCTCAGCTGCCCGGCACACAAGCCCGGCAGATCTTGCAGATCCGGCCTCAGCATCCACAGTGCAAATCCCTCTGTGCGCTGAATCTCTGGCAACTGCTCAAGACCTAACCGACGGTTCTCTTGCCGACAGTTCACTTACCGAGCCTGCGCTCACCACCCCAACTTCCCTTTCATCGTTGGTGATCAGTCAGGCTTGGTCCAACCCTCCCTTCCTTACCTGCCGCAAGGCAGGAAGTCCTGGAGCTTTTTGCTCTCCCTTCACAACCATCCCTTCCATAAACGAGGCAGCAGATAACAGCGTTGCCTCGTCTCCTATTACCAATCATATGAAGTCCCTTGAGCGGCAGCTCTGTCCGGTGCGCCCTTCGCGCCGGGCAGAAGCCGCTGTTTTTGGCAGGCGTTCAAAAAGAGCCCTGCGCAGAAAAGATTTTTCGGCCCTGCACAGATCTCTTACGACCGGGATGTTGCAAGGCTGCCTGAGGGCAGGTGTGACGATGCAGACCTGTGACAAGGCTATTGACTAAAGGTCAGACACCACTGTCTGTATAGGCATTTGAGGACTTACTGAGGAATTGAGCTTAATGGACAGAGACAGGGTCTGGGCTTACGAGATTGGCCTCCGGGATCCGGACGTAGGCTTAAGTGCTCTGCATATCTTTGCCCTGGAGGATAGCGATGATAACGGTGATGAAGATGAGTTTGATCCGGAGGAATATGAAGTAGGCCCTCTGGCTGATTATGGCATGTCCTTGTGCGGTGACTATTACCTGACACGGATCTACGGTGAGCCTGATCCCGTCATTCGCGGTTATGTGGAACGCCGTGAGGGTGAGAGCAACGAGAACTTTGAGACAAGGCTGCGCTATGAGGCGGCCAGGTTAGGCCGCAAGATGTGCCCTAAGTGTGTGGCAAAGCTCTATGAGCTGCCCTAGAGCAGGAGATTATCAAGCACTGACTATTTATCGGTGGTGTCCGATTTGAAGTTTTACCTTGATAAACATGAGTGTTGGCTTTGTACATTTTAAATGGGTTCCAAGTTAAATGATGACAGATAAAGACATGCCATTCAAAAGCTGCATGATGAAATTAAGGATCGACCCTGGGAATGGCCGGGAACTCGTATTTGACATCAGACGGGTTTGGGGCGGCTGGTGTATAGACACCCCACAGGTTATCAATGGCGAGTGCGACAAGAGCGGTTTCCCGCACCTTGTCAACAGTCTTAAGGATGCTGGATTGGACATCTACGTTCCTACTGTCAAACGAGCATTAGAGCAGATCTGGCAGGCTTGTGAGGACGGCATGTCAGATGCTGAGGCTATAAGACAATTTGAGCAACTTGGGAATTCTATAACAGCCAGTCTGCGCGGAAGATATCAGCACATACGACAAGTCAAACCATAAAAAGATAGACAAAACAATTTAAAGAATACTGCTTGGAGGCAGAGACATGAGGAAAACTACAGTTATTAAATCAGCAAAGGCGCGGATCTCCGGCCCAACGATTCTTTTGGGATCGTTGCGCCGGTGGTCTGCGCCTTTTGCGTTTATGCGCAACGCGTCTGGGCATCTTTTGGGTGCCCGTGCGGTGATCTCTCACATCGCGCTTACCTTCCGAACTGAAAGCACTTTGATGCTTTCAGCTGTTATTAACTTATGGCGGCATAAGCAGCCTTCGGACAGGAGGGTGCTTGTGTTACCAGACTCCGCGCCCTTCTGCCTTCGTAAAGCTGACCTACCCCGCCTAATATGGGATTTTACATATGATTAAGCTAACTCGGTCAGCTTTGACCATGTTGCTTGCGCACTATCGCGCGATTTATAAGAATGCCTACATCAAAGGAGCTCTGGCTGCGGCCGTGGCTGCTTCGATGGGTGTGGCTGGAACGGCTCAGGCCGACTGGAGCGCAAGTACCGGCACCTGGCCCGAGGCCACCGAAGCGTTGAAAGGAGTGATCGATACCACTTCTATCACAGAGGTCACTGTAACTGGCGGCGCAGCCGATTCAGTACTGACCGTGGACAACACTGGTGAGAATCAAACTTCAGCAGGTTCAACACTCGCAAAAATAAAAACACTGAAGATCACCGGTAACGTGACCGATGGCGGCACGACCGGCATCACCATGTCATCGGGCTCAACTACTGTCAGCGCCGATTCCGTAGTATTGGATACCTTTACCGGTACAGGTGGTAACTTAATTCTGTCCAAGAGCGGTGCTGTGGTGAACTTCCAGACCTCAGCTAACTTAACTGGTGTGACAGTGACCGCATCGGAGGATGCTACCTTACAGACTGGCGCTTTCACAGTTGGGGCTGGTACAAAGTTTATTGCTACCAGCAACAAGACTCTGACTCTTACCAATGACAGTTCGACTGCCGTTGTGTTGGTCTCTGCCTATCTGGGCGATAACGTTGGCACACTGAACCTTGCAGGTAGTGGCGGTTACAGCATCTCCGCTACTACCAACATCTCAGGCTCGGCCTCCATAGCTAATGACAGCAAAGTGACTGCCAAAGCTACTACAGCCGGCGCACTGACAGTGGCGGTACAGAGCGCCCTTGCCATTAACGGCGAGCTCTCTATAGAGGCTAACGGGGGCGGTGCTTCGTTGACCGCCGGCACTACCATCGACGGCTCGGGTACCTTAAAGCTGAAAGCCACAACCACCACTGGTTCGGGTGTAACTGTGTCGGCTGACACTGTTGACCTTTCTGGCATCACCCTGTCTCTTGAAGAGACCAGCGACACTGGCGCTGAGTATACTCTTCCAATTTTTGCAGCAATTTCCACGCAAAATTAAGACGCCTTCTTTTTGTTGACCGAGCCTTTGGGCCGGCCGCGTCTGCGGGGACCTTGGACAGCTCTCTCCAACTCGGCCTTCTGCCTCGATGAGGTGCTCATCTCCGGTATCTCAAGACCAA
>JAFUGP010000081.1 GCA_017469335.1 Succinivibrio sp.
AACATGATCAAGACCATCAAGAAACGAGGGTATGGCTATCCTGATACTGAATATTTCTTCTTAAAGATAATGGACGAAAGCCGTAAAAAGGAGAGGTTCTAAAAGATGCCGATCCCCCTAAAATATCCATTGAACCAAAATTTAATCTATGCCGAGGTAAGCGGTCCGATGCGCTTAATGCCGAAGGAGCATGCAGAAGGGTGCCCTCAGGTTCAATGAAGAATCAGGATGAATGGGGTGAAGCAGCCCCATTTTTTACCGGTCAAAGATGGGACGTACCTGAGCAGGCTATAGAATTTGCTGTTTTAGCAAGGCATTTTGTGCTGTAATTGACATGTTTATGCAAGAGAATACAAGTGATTCTAAAAGGCAATTATGAACTAATCTCAGTCATGGTACCGCATGTCCGGACGTAAATTAATGTACTTTTTATAGACAGTCAACAAAAACCTTCTAATTATTTAATATTAATAATATATCCGTATCTTATAGATAATGAAACTAAACGACGTAAAACGGCTTCTTTCACAAAAAGAGCACCAACGACTGGAATTGAAGAAAACCACCGGACAGCTAGAACGAGGTATGGAAACTGTCTGCGCTTTTCTCAATGGAGAGGGCGGCACAGTTTTGTTTGGCATAAACGATAAGGGAGATATTGTCGGGCAGGAAGTTGCAGACTCAACCAAAAGAAGTATTGCAGAGCATATAGCGGCGCTGGAACCCTCTGCCCCGGTCAAGGTGTCCTATATCTCTTTGCCATCATGTAATAGGCAGTTGATCGCCATGAGTGTAGCCAGTTCACGCATGGAAAGACCTTTTTTGTATAGAGGGCGTGCCTATATGAGAGTGGAGAGCACTACGACTACCATGCCTCAGCATATCTATGAAAAACTTCTCCTGGAACGTTCCGGTATTAATCACAGTTGGGAATCCTTTGTAAATCCAAAGCTTTCTGTTAATGACTTGAATGTTGACGAAATATTGAAGACGGTGCGCCTTGGCATTGAGTGCGGACGCCTTCCGGAAAGTACCGGAACTGATATTGAAGACATACTCAATCGTTTGGAACTTAGCAGCGAGGGTGTTCTGAGGAATGCTGCTGCGGTTCTTTTTGCCAAAAAAGAAATGGGCGATTACTTTCAGTGCGGGATCAGACTGGCCAGATTTCGCGGTTCGGACAAGTCAGTATTCATAGACAATGAGCAGATCCAGGGTAATGTTTTTGAACTTCTTGACGCTGCCATGAGTTTTGCCTTTAAACACCTTTCTTTGTCAGGAGTTGTATCAGGCCTTGAGCGGGAGGAACATCTCTCGGTACCGTATAAAGCGCTTCGTGAGGCTGTGATCAACGCCATTTGTCATCGTGACTATCGGCAACCTGGAGCGTCTGTAGGTATGGCAATATATGACGACAGAGTAGAGATTGAAAATCCTGGATATCTGCCAACAGACTGGAAATTAGCTGTAACCCAACACAAAACTCGGTCCAACCCGCCTAATCCTTTGATAGCCAATGCTCTTTACAAAAGAAAGACCGTGGAAAAATGGGGCCGGGGCATAGAGCTGATGATAAATGAGTGCAAACAACAGGGTTTGCCTGAACCGGACTTTGCGGAACTGGCCGGATTTGTGACAGTCTGCTTTCATTACCGAAATGAGTCTCTGGAACTGCTGAATAATTATTTATCAGAACAAGCAGAACAAAAAACAGAACAAGCAGAGCCCAAAACAGAACAAGCAGAACAAAAAACAGAACAAGCAGAGCCCAAAACAGAACAAGCAGAACAAAAAACAGAACAAGCAGAGCAAAAAACAGGACAAGCAGAGCAAAAAACAGGACAAGAAGAGAAAAAAACAGGACAAGTAGCAGTTGAACCCTCCAGGCAGGTTAAGGCTCTGCTGGCATGCCTGTCAGATAACATGAGGTCTTTGCAGGAGATTATGTTGAGGCTCGATAAGAAAGGCCGCTCTAATTTTCTTAAAAATTATATCTGGCCTGCGCTGTCTGCTGGCTTGATTGCCCGTGAATTCCCCGACCAGGTAAATCACAGCAGGCAGAGGTACTACCTCACAGAAAAAGGGAAGGCCTGCTTGCGGTGTCCAACCTAAGACAAAGCCTTAAGATATGAAAACCAGCGACCAGGTTCCGTTGCTGTCATTTTCGATTTCTCTGAAAATGTGCACACAGGCGCACTTTTGTGCCCGCAGCGAGAGGTTTTGTGCATTATCCTTGAAATACTGGACAAAACCTGCCGGATGCTGTGCTTTACATAAGTTGAACAGCACTGCTTGAGCAGACTGTCTCACTGTGCTGGAGTTTGCATGTACCTATCTCGGGCTGAGATCCGCAATTATCGCGGTATCCGTCACCTCAAGGTGGATTTTGAGGAAGAGAGCACCGTGCTCATCGGTGAAAACTCCTGGGGCAAAACCTCACTGTTGCGGGCGCTGTGGACCGTGCTGGGACAGGGACCGCAACTGTGCCGCTTCTCGGCCGAGGATCTCTACGTGCCGGTCCCCCTGCTCGGTGAAAACGAACAGGATGACGCAGGGCAGGGTACCGTGGCCAACAGCGCTTCACCGGCGGCTCTCCCTGCACCACCTAGTGCCCCTTCCTCTGTCAGGGACAACGCAGGCGACGGGGCTTCTTCAAACAGAGTTACGGTGTCCAGACCTTTTTTGGATCTGTCCGCCACCACGGCCGCGGCCATATTCCCCAAGGGCGAGTCCAAAAGACTCAAGCGCAATCTGAAAAAACTCAAAAGCGTCGCATCCACCAGCACTTACTACAGGCGCGAGTATGAGTTCAGAGCCAATGACGTCTATCAGAAAAACGCCGATGAGTTGAGCATCGAACTGTGGTTCTGCGAAAGCCCCGGAACCGAACGGCAACTGTCCAATCCGCTGTTGCGCAAATACTGGATCTGCTGTCCCGATAACTTCTACCGTCTGCACTGGCTCATCAAAGCCCATACAGTAAACGGCGAGTTTGTCACCGAGCATCTGCTCTTAGGCAGCGGCCGCAGGGAATTTCGCGAGGGCATAGAGCCGGCGTTGCAACTTATCATCAGTCTCAACCCTGTGCTCAGAATGCGCGATCACCGTATGCTGACCCGCGAGCAGGCCGACAAGGAAACTGGGTGTGCTCAAACCGACGCTGAGACACAGAAGCGACAGGTGGCTCAGACTTATCTCTCAGTACTCAAGGGACTGTCGGCAGCCGAGCAGTCCGATCTGCGCAAGGACCTGCTCACTTTAAGCGATCTGGTGTCGCAGTATCTGACTAACTACTCACTGCCCCAGATCTCGGGGCCGCGGCGCAGCACGCGCAGTAGCGGCGATGCGGTAAGCCGCCCCATTTCGCTGGAGACCATGTCCACGCTGCGCGATACCTTAAACGAGCCCGGTATCAACAAGACCAAACTGCTGACCACCCTGCTGGCCGGAGCCATGACCTTGAGCGGGGAGGGGCGCGACATCAACTGGGAAGAGCGCCCCATCGTGATCTTCGAGGACATTGAAGCACGTTTTCACCCCTCGCTGCTGCTCTCCTTCTGGTCAGTGGTGGAGAGTGTCAATGTGCAGAAAATCGTCACCACCAATTCCGGTGAGCTGCTCTCGGCCATTCCGCTGACCTCTCTGCGCCGTCTGCACCGCCGCTACTACGATACGCGCAGCTATCAGGTCGATCTGCAGGAGTTTTCCACCGATGATATGCGGCGCATAGCCTTTCACCTGCGCTTAAACCGCCCCATGACCTTGTTCTCGCGCTGTTGGCTTCTGGTGGAGGGCGAGACCGAGATCTGGATGATCTCGCAGATGGCGGCAATGATGGGCATAAGTTTGCAGTGCAACGGAGTGAGGCCCATCGAGTTTGCGCAGTGCGGTTTGGGACCGCTCATCAAGCTGGCCAGACAACTGGGCATTGCCTATCATGTGCTCACCGACGGTGATGATGCCGGGCTTAAATACGCTCAGATGACCTCACGCTACGTCGCGTTGGAGCAGTTGGATGATCACCTGACAGTGCTGCCTAGTTCTGACATCGAGCACTTCTTCTATTACAACGGTTTTGACCGCACCTATCAGCGCGCTTCCGGCATGCGCGGCCCTTACAACCGCAAGGGACTGACCGCCGATCGCATCATTGAGCTGGCCATCAAAAAGAAAAGCAAGCCGGGCATGGCTCTGGCGGTGATAGCAGAAATGCAGGAGCGCGGCAGCGAGGCAATCCCCGAACTTTTCATGAACATGCTCAACAAAATTACCCTGCTCAGTCATGGCGATTACTTCTAAGATCACTTATGATTGAGACTTCACCCAATAGATAACAATTCACTGCACGCAATAAGGACACAAATCATGCAGGAGTATCAGCGTAAGTTCATCGAGCTGGCCTTGGAGCGCCAGGTGCTGAAATTTGGCAGTTTCATTCTCAAATCCGGCCGAAGCAGTCCCTATTTTTTCAATGCCGGCTCCTTCTGCACCGGCCGTGATCTGGCGGTACTGGGCTCCTGCTACGCCAAGACCATCGCCGACTCGGCCATCTACTGTGACGTGGTCTTCGGCCCGGCTTATAAGGGGATCCCGCTGGCCTGCGCCACCGCGATGTCCCTGAGCTTAGAGTACGGGCGCGATGTGCCGTGGTGTTTTAACCGCAAGGAGAAAAAGGATCACGGTGAAGGCGGGCGTCTGGTCGGCGCTCCGCTCAACGGTGAGGTTCTGCTCATTGACGATGTCATTACGGCCGGCACGGCCATCCGCGAGTCGGCGGAGATCATCAGACTCAACGGTGGCAGTTTTCATACGGCGCTCATCGCCCTGGACCGGCAGGAAAAGGGCCGTAACGAGCAGCAGAGCGCCATTGAGGAGGTGCAGGAGGAACTGGGGATCCAGGTCATTTCCATCATCACCTTCAGTGATCTCATCAGTTTTGTGGAAAAAGACGAGATGCTGCGCTCCCATCTGCCGGTCATGCTGGAATACCGTGAACAGTACGGTGTGTGACTGAGCTGCCTCCTACCTTCTCAAGGCGGGACCCAGGTCCCGCCCAGGCAAACTCTCAGGTCTCGAGTTTTTGTCTGCCTTTATCTGGGCCGGCGCGAATGCGCCTGCGCCTGGAGCTTGAAAAAAATCCCTTACCTCCCCTTGCGCTTTAACTTTCTTTGGGTATAATTATGCCCACTATTTTTGCGCCCCGCCCAAAACCGGGAGCGGCAAAACCAGCCCTACACCAATATGGCGCGGCTGAGGGTACACCCCTGATTTAGGGGGAATTGTTAAAAGCAGCACCTCCTCCTGCCTTTTACAGAAAGCGGCAGGAAGGCGGGTGTGCGCTGTTCTTTTTGGAATTTGGAGTCTGCTATGCAGAATCAAAGAATCAGGATCCGTCTTAAGGCCTACGACCACAGATTAATCGACCATTCGACTGCTGAGATTGTCGAGACTGCCAAGCGTACCGGTGCTCAGGTGCGCGGACCGATCCCGCTCCCGACCCGTAAGGAGCGTTATACCGTTCTGATTTCACCGCATGTCAACAAAGATGCCCGCGATCAGTATGAGATCCGCACTCACAAGCGTCTGGTGGACATTGTGGAGCCGACCGAGAAGACTGTTGACGCACTGATGCGTCTGGATCTTGCCGCCGGCGTGGATGTTCAGATCAGCCTTCGCTAGGGAGGGAACTAGTTATGTCATTAGGTTTAGTGGGACGCAAGCTGGGCATGACCCGCGTGTTCACCGAGAACGGCAAGACCGTACCCGTGACCGTGATAGAGGTTGAGGCCAACCGCGTCACTCAGATTAAGAACATGGAAAGCGACGGCTACTGCGCCGTGCAGGTGACCACCGGCACGCGCAAGGCCAGCCGGGTCAACAAGCCGGAGCAGGGGCACTTTGCCAAAGCCAACGTGGCCGCCGGCCGCGGTTTGTGGGAGTTCCGTCTCTCCGAGGAGGAACTTGCCTCCTATCAGGTGGGAGCCGAGATCAAGGTCGATCTGTTCAAGGATGTCAAGAAAGTCGACGTGACCGGCAACTCCAAGGGCAAGGGCACCGCCGGTACCATCAAGCGCTGGAATTTCCTGCATCAGGATTTCACCCACGGTAATTCCCGTTCCCACCGTGTGCCGGGCTCCACTGGTCAGAACCAGACTCCGGGCCGGGTGTTCAAGGGCAAGAAGATGTCCGGTCGTATGGGCAATGAAAGGGTTACCGTGCAGAGCCTGGAGCTGGTGCGCGTTGACACCGAGCGCAATCTTCTGCTGGTCAAGGGCGCCGTTCCCGGTGCCAACCGCGGCGATTTGATCGTCAAACCCAGCGTTAAAGCTTAACTAGGGGTGTAATCATGGAATTGAAAATGATAGGCGCCGACAAGCCGCTGGAAGTGTCCGAAAGCACTTTCGGCCGCGAGTACAACGAGGCTCTGGTGCATCAGGTAGTGGTTTCCTACCTCAGCACTGCCCGCGCCGGAACCAAGGCCCAGAAGACCCGTTCGGAGGTTTCCGGCGGCGGCAAGAAGCCTTTCCGTCAGAAAGGCACCGGTCGTGCCCGTGCCGGTTCGACCCGCTCTCCGCTGTGGCGTACGGGTGGCACTACATTCGCCGCCAAACCGCAGGACTGGACTCAGAAAGTAAACCGCAAGATGTACCGTGTGGCCATGAGAAGCATTCTCTCGGAGCTGGTGCGTCAGGAGCGCCTGTTGGTGGTGGACAGTTTCAAGGTCGAAAACCATAAGACCAAGAGTCTGGTCGCCAAACTTAAGGAGCTCGACCTCAAAAAAGTGCTCATCGTAACTGAGAGCTTCGATCAGGATTTGTTTCTGGCTTCGCGCAACCTCTACAAGGTGGAAGTGTGCCAGCCGGGCACTTCCGGCTTCAATCCGGTTAACCTGGTCGGTTTCGACAAGGTGCTGGTGACCTCCGGGGCCGTCAAGAAAATTGAGGAGTTGCTCAAATGACTTCCGAATCCCGTTTAATGAAAATTTTAATTTCCCCGGTGATGTCCGAAAAGAGTCACTACTACTCCGAGCATGGCGTGTCCGTGTTCAAAGTGCTCAAGGATGCGACCAAGGATGAGATCAAGGCTGCCGTTGAGCGGATTTTCAATGTCAAAGTGGACGCGGTAAGAACTCTTAATTTCCAGGGCAAGACCAGGCGCAGCGCTCATGGTATCGGACGCCGTTCCGACTGGAAGAAAGCTTACGTGACCGTTCAGGGCGGCAAAACAATTGATGTCGAGCAGGCCTCGGCCGCAGACGTCAATAAGGAGAATGCATAATGGCAGTCATCAAAGAAAAACCGACCTCTCCGGCTCGTCGCCATGTAGTGCGGGTCAAGACTCCGGGGTTGTGGAAAGGTGAGCCCTATAAGCCGCTGGTGGTTGAGAAACGCAAAACCGGCGGACGCGATAGTCACGGTCGTATTTCCGTGCGTCATATCGGCGGCGGGCACAAGCAGCGTTACCGTTTAATTGACTTCAAACGCCAGAAAGACGGTGTGGAAGCGAAGGTGGAGCGTATTGAGTACGATCCGAACCGCTCCTCGCACATCGCTCTGGTGGTTTACCGTGACGGTGAGCGCCGTTACATTCTGGCCCCGAAGGGTCTTAAGGTCGGCGATACCATCATCTCAGGAGCTTCGGCCCCCATCAAGGTGGGCAACACGCTGCCGCTGAACAATATTCCCCTGGGCACGGTGGTGCATGGTGTGGAACTGACCCCCGGCAAAGGCGCGGTATTTGCCCGTTCGGCCGGGTCCTATTGCGAAGTGCTGGCCCGCGAAGGCGGCTATGTGACCTTGCGCATGCGTTCGGGCGAGATGCGCCGGGTGCTGGCAAGTGGCCGCGCCACCATCGGTGAGGTGGGTAACGGTGAGCACATGCTCCGTCAACTGGGCAAAGCCGGTGCCAACCGCTGGCGCGGTGTCAGGCCGACCGTCCGCGGCATGGCCATGAACCCGATTGACCACCCGCATGGCGGCGGTGAAGGCCGTAACAAGGGCATTCAGCCGTGCTCGCCGTGGGGTACCCCGAGCAAGGGCTACAAGACCCGCAAGAACAAGCGTACTGAGAAGTACATCGTTCATCACCGTTAAACACAAGTGAGGATTTAACATGCCACGTTCTCTGAAGAAAGGCCCGTTTATCGACGCGTCCTTACTCAAGAAAGTACAGCAGACTCAGGCCAGCGGTGATAAAAAACCGATTAAGACCTGGTCGCGCCGCTCGGTGATCATCCCGACCATGATTGGTATGACCATCGCGGTGCACAACGGGCGTCAGCACGTACCGGTGTACGTGACTGACGAAATGGTAGGTCACAAGCTCGGTGAGTTTGCACCGACCCGCACCTTCCGCGGGCACGGTAACACCGATGCCAAAGGCTCGGCGCCAGGCAAATAAGGGAGAGTTACCATGGAAGTAAAAGCTGTTCATCGTTACGCCCGTTCCTCGGCGCAGAAGGCCAGGCTGGTGGCGGATTTGGTCCGCGGCAAGAGTGTTGAAGAAGCTCTGGACATTCTGCAGTTTCAGCCGCGCAAAGCCGCAGGTCTTATCCGCGCCGTGGTGTTGTCTGCAGTAGCCAATGCCGAGCACAACGTGTCTTTGGATATCGATTCGCTGGTCATTTCCCGGATCATGGTGGACGAGGGCCCCTCGCTCAAACGCCTGCAGCCGCGTGCCAAAGGGCGCGCCGATCGCAAGGTAAAGCGCACCTCGCATATCACTGTTTTCGTTTCCGACAGCGTTCAGGAGTAAAAATGGGCCAGAAAATCAATCCGATTGGACTTAGGCTGGGCATTACCAAGCCCTACGCTTCGGTGTGGTATGCCTCCAGCAGCAACTTTGCCGCCAACATCAAGAGCGATGCTGAGGTTCGCAAATTTCTTAACAATGAGCTCAAGAACGCTTCGGTTTCCCGGATCGTCATTGACCGTCCTGCCAAGAGCATTCGCGTGACCATTTGCACCGCCCGTCCGGGCATTGTCATCGGCAAGAAGGGCGAGGATGTGGAAAAACTGCGCGGTCGCATCGCGGCCATTGCTGGCGTACCGGCTCAGGTGAACATCAGTGAGATCCGCAAGCCGGACCTCGACGCCAAACTGGTGGCTGATTCCATCGCCTCGCAGTTAGAGCGCCGCATCATGTTCCGCAGAGCCATGAGAAAGGCGATCCAGAATGCCATGCGTGTCGGCGCCAAAGGCATCAAGGTAGAGGTATCGGGCCGTCTGGGCGGCGCCGAAATCGCCCGTACCGAGTGGTTGCGTGAAGGCCGGGTGCCTCTGCATACTCTGCGTGCCGATATCGACTATGCCCTGTCAGAGGCTGTCACCACCTATGGTGTGATTGGCGTGAAGGTGTGGATCTTCAAAGGCGAGATCTTAGGTGAGCTGCCGCTGGGTCCGGAAGAGCAGGAAGATCGCAGTTCAGCAGCTCCGGGCGGCCGCAGACACCGTCGTGATGACGGTGCGGGTGCCCCGCGCGGCGGGCGCGGACGCAGGGGCGGTGCAGCCAAGTCGGCGGCAGCGGCTTCTGACAAGCCCGAAGCCGCTCCGGCCCAGGCTGAATAAGGAGAGTTGACCATGTTACAACCAAAACGTACTAAGTACCGCAAGACCCAGAAAGGCCGCAATGAGGGTCTGGCTTACGCCGGCTCGGTGGTGGCGTTCGGCGAGTATGCGCTGAAGGCAACCTCGCGCGGTCAGATCACGGCCCGTGAAATCGAGGCGGCCCGCCGTGCTTTCACCCGTGAGATGAAGCGTGAAGGTAAAGTCTGGATCCGCGTGTTTCCGGACAAGCCGATCACTCAGAAGGCTCTGGGCGTTCGTATGGGCAAGGGCAAGGGTACCGTTGAGTACTGGGTGGCCCCCATCCAGCCGGGACGCGTGCTGTTTGAATTAAGCGGCATCAGTGAGGAAGTGGCCCGCGAGGCACTTCGTCTGGCCGCTGCCAAACTCTCCGTTACCACGTCCTTTGTAAGGAAGCAGGTGATCTAATGAAAGCAAACGAGTTACGTTCCAAATCGGTGGAGGAGCTCAAACAGGAGCTTTCCAATCTCAACCGCGAGCAGTTCAACCTGCGTTTTCAGCTTAAGGCTGGTACTCTGAAGCAAAGTGACAATGTGCGCAAGGTGCGCCGCGACATTGCGCGCGTCAACACCGTGCTGGCAGAGAAAGTAAGAGCTCAGGCAGCCCAGTAGAGGTAGAGTTATATGTCAGAAGTTCAACAGACTAAAACGGCTCGCACTCTGCGCGGCCGCGTGATCAGCGACAAGATGCAGAAAGCCTTGGTTGTAGCCGTGGAGCGGCGTGTGCCGCACCCGGTTTACGGTAAGGTTCTGACCCGGACCACCAAGCTTCATGTCTCGGATCGTGAGGAGCTGGCCAAGCTCGGCGACGAGGTTGAGATTTGCGAGTGCCGTCCGATCTCCAAGACCATCTCCTGGAAACTGGTGAGAGTGATCGGCGCCTAAAAGCCGCTCTAAATCTTCAGCGCTTTTCCAGATAAGCCGCAAATTCGCATCTGCGAATTTGCGGTTTTATTGTTTGAGTGCTATAATATAGCGCCTTTCTAATCAACTGACTGATTTGGAGAGGAGTTTTGTCTTTTTTTAACAGAGCATTCAAGGAGCATTTGCAATGATCCAGATGCAAAGCATGCTTGACGTAGCCGACAACTCCGGCGCGCGTGCGGTTATGTGCATTAAAGTCCTCGGGGGCTCGCACCGCCGTTACGCAGGCATCGGCGACATCATCAAGGTGTCGGTCAAAGACGCGATCCCGCGCGGCAAAGTCAAGAAAGGCGACGTGGTTGACGCCGTGATTGTGCGCACCAAGAAGGGTGTGCGCCGTCCGGACGGTTCAGTCATCCGCTTTGACTCTAACGCAGCTGTGCTTTTAAACACGCAGCACGAGCCTATCGGCACCCGTATTTTCGGACCTGTTACCCGTGAGCTTCGCTCCGAGCAGTTCATGAAAATTGTGTCCCTGGCTCCCGAAGTACTCTAAGAGGGTATGAACCATGGCAGCGAAAATTCGCACTAACGACGAAGTTATCGTCATAACCGGAAAGGATAAAGGCAAGACGGGCAAAGTCACCGCCGTGTTCCCCAAGGAGCACCGTGTGGTGGTAGAGGGTCTCAATATCCACAAAAAGCACGTGAAGGCCAATCCTACTATCAATCAGCCCGGCGAGATTAAGGAGATTTCAGCTCCTATGGATATCTCCAACGTGGCTATTTTCAATCCGGAAACCAAAAAGGCCGATCGGGTCGGATTTAGGTTTGAGGACGGCAAGAAAGTCCGTTTCTACAAGTCTAACGACAAGGTCATCGCCTAGCATTGAACAAAAAGCTATCTATTTTTTTACAGGAGAATAACGATGGCGAAACTGCATGATCAATACAGGCAGGAAGTAATCAAGGAACTGATGAAGAAGTTCGGTTACAAGACAGTCATGCAAGTCCCTCGGATTACGAAGATTACCCTGAATATGGGTGTTGGTGAGGCTGTCTCGGACAAGAAGATCCTCGAGAATGCAGCCCGCGACATGGCCGCTATCTCCGGTCAGAAGCCGATTATCACCAAGGCCCGCAAATCTGTGGCAGGCTTCCATATTCGCGAAGGGTATCCAATTGGCTGTAAGGTCACACTGCGCGGTGAGCGCATGTGGGAGTTCTTGGAGCGTCTGATCGTCATGGCAATTCCGCGTATCCGCGATTTCCGCGGCTTGTCGCCGGTGTCGTTTGACGGCCATGGCAATTACTCCATGGGTGTGCGTGAGCAAATCATCTTCCCCGAGATCGACTACGACAAGGTTGATGCGGTACGTGGTCTGGATGTGACTATCACTACCACGGCCAAGACCGATGATGAGGGCAGGGCGCTGTTGGCGGCGTTCAACTTCCCCTTCCGCGCTCAGGCAGCTGCAAGTTAAGATGAGGACCTTAAGATGGCCAAAAAATCAATGATTAACCGGGATCTCAAGAGAGCCAAACTGGTGGCTAAGTACCACGAGAGGCGTGAGAATCTCAAAAAGATTATTTCCAGTGTATCTTCCTCCGCCGAGGAGCGTTATGACGCCGTGATGAAGCTGCAGAAACTGCCGCGTGATTCCAGCCCCTGCCGTCAGCGTAACCGCTGCAGCGAGACCGGCCGTCCGCACGGCTATCTGCGCAAGTTCGGCCTGAGCAGGATCAAGCTGCGCGAGCACATGATGCGCGGCGAAATCCCGGGTTTACATAAAGCCAGCTGGTAAAGGAGAGTACACACCATGATGCAAGATCCGATTGCAGATTTGCTGACCCGTATCCGCAACGGCCAGGCGGCCGGCAAGGTCAGCGTGACGTTGCCTTCCTCAAAGCAGAAGGTGGCGATCGTTGATCTGCTCCAGAAGGAAGGCTATATAGATTCCTATTCCGAGAGCGGTGATGTCAAGAAAGTCCTGGAAGTGGTGCTCAAGTACTACGAGGGACGTCCGGTGGTTGAGCTTATCCAGCGCGTTTCGCGCCCGGGCCTGCGCGTCTATAAGAGGTGCCGCGACCTGCCGCGCATCATGAACGGACTGGGCATTGCGATTATTTCCACCTCCAAGGGCCTTATGACCGACCGTGCCGCCCGTCGCGACGGACTCGGCGGTGAGGTCATCTGCTACGTCGCTTAATCGAGGAGAAGACATGTCACGTATTGCTAAGGAACCGATTAATGTTCCGCAGGGCGTCGAAGTCTCTCTCGACGGCCAGAAAGTAACCATCAAGTCCAAAAAGGGCCAGATGGAGTTTCAGGTGCACCCCACTGTGGGAGTGAGCCTGGATAAGGGTGTGCTTACCGTCAACCGCAAGGATGAGAGTGCCGAGTCCAACATGCAGGCCGGTACTACCCGTGCCATCATCAATAACATGGTGACCGGTCTGGACAAGGGTTTTGAAAAGAATCTGCGTCTGGTAGGCGTGGGCTACCGTGCTCAGGCCAAGGGCAAGGTTCTCAACTTGGTGCTGGGTTATTCACATCCCATCGACTATGCTCTGCCCGAAGGCATCACCGCCGAAACCCCGTCGCAGACCGACATCGTGCTCAAGGGCTACGATAAGGCCCTGTTGGGCAAGGTTGCCGCCGAGATCCGCGAGCTACGCGCTCCGGAGCCGTACAAAGGCAAGGGCGTGCGCTATGCCGACGAGGTAGTGCACATCAAAGAAGCAAAGAAGAAATAGAGGGTGGCCTGAAATGTTTGATAAGAAAGCAGCGCGCTTGCGCCGCGCCAGGAAATCACGCGCCAAGATGCACGAATTGGGTGTCACCCGTCTGGTGGTTACTCGCACTCCGCGTCACATTTACGCGCAGATCATTGACAAGAACGACCATGTGCTGGCCGCTGCCAGCACCTTGGAGAAGGATCTGGCAAAAGATCTGAAATATACGGGCAACATCGATGCGGCCAAGGCAGTTGGCAAGGCGGTAGCCGAGCGTGCCCTTAAGGTGCAGGTTGAGTCGGTCGCCTTTGACCGCTCTGGCTATCAGTATCACGGCAGGGTGGCGGCTCTGGCCGATGCGGCCCGTGAAGCCGGCTTGAAGTTTTAGGAGTTCCGGAAAATGCAGCGTAAAGAAGAATCAGCAGTAGCCGGCGAGCTTCAGGAGAAGCTGGTGGCGGTTAACCGTGTGGCCAAGGTGGTCAAGGGCGGCAGGATTTTCTCCTTCACCGCGTTGACTGTGGTAGGTGACGGCAAGGGACGCATCGGCTTTGGCTACGGCAAGGCCAGTGAGGTTCCGGCAGCCATTCAGAAAGCCATTGAGCAGGCCCGCCGCAATGTCAGCAGCGGTATTGTGCTCAATAACGGCACTTTGTTCCACTCGGTCAAGGGCCATCACTCCGGCTCGAAGGTGTATATGCAGCCAGCCTCCGAAGGTACCGGCATTATTGCCGGCGGCGCCATGCGTGCCGTCCTGGAGGTGGCCGGTGTGCGTAACGTTCTGGCCAAAGCCTACGGTTCCACCAACCCCATCAATGTGGTGAGGGCCACGGTCAAGGCGTTGGCTTCCATGAGATCGCCCGATGCAGTTGCTGCCAAGCGCGGCCTCTCGGTCAAGGAAATTCTGGAGTAGAAAAATGGCTGACGAGAAGAAAACCATCAAGGTTACCCAGATTAAAAGCATCATCGGCCGCAAGCCCAAGCACGTGGCCACCATGCGCGGACTGGGATTACGCCGTATCCGTCATACCGTGGAACTGGAGGATACTCCTTCGGTGCGCGGCATGATCAGGCAGGTAAGTTATATGATTAAGGTTGAGGAATAGAAAATGCGTCTTGATTCGTTGAAACCCAATCCGGGTTCGCGCCGCAAGGCGGTACGCGTAGGGCGCGGTATCGGCTCAGGTCTGGGCAAGACCTGCGGCCGCGGCGTCAAGGGCGCTGGTGCCCGCAAGAGTGCGCACAAGAATCCGGGGTTTGAAGGCGGCCAGATGCCGCTGAAGATCAGACTGCCGAAATTCGGTTTCTGGTCTCCCAAAGCCGAGGTTACCGCTGAGGTTCCGCTCAATTCACTCAACAAAATCGACGCTGAGGTCATTGACATCAAGGCTCTGCTTGAGGCACGTCTGATCACCAAGAAGATCAAGTATGTCAAGGTGGTGCTCTCTCATGTCCCGTCCTTCACCAAGAAGGTGACCTTAAAAGGTCTGGGCGTGACCCGCGGTGCCCGCGCGGCCATCGAGGCCGCCGGTGGTACCATCGAGGTCGCATCCTACAGCACCGCTGCCGCGCAGCGTCGTGAGAAGACCGACAAGCGTGCTGCCGCCAGGTCCAAGGCCCGTGTCGATGCTCTGCTCAAAGAGGGCATCAAAAAGCCGGCCAAGCGTACCCCGGAGCAGAAAGCCGCAGCCAAGGCCAGAAGAAAGTAGTATAAAAAGGCGCCGCAAGGCGCCTTAAAGAGGTGTCAATGGCTAGAAAGTCACTCTTTGACAAAAGCCGGGAAGCGGCGGCCAAGGCGCAGAGCGGCTCGGGTTCGAGCGAGTTGCGCTCCAGGTTGCTGTTTGTGTTTATCGGCCTGGTGATGTTTCGCCTGGGTTCCTATATTCCGGTGCCGGGGGTGAATTCTCAGGTTCTGCAGAGCTTTTTTGAGAAGGACCGTTCGATCCTGGGCATGTTCAACATGTTCAGCGGCGGCGCTCTGGAGCGCGCTTCGGTTCTGGCTCTGGGGATTATGCCTTATATCTCGGCTGCCATCATCATCCAGTTACTGGCCGTGGTCAACAAGAACCTGGCCGAACTGCGCAAGGAAGGTGAGTCCGGGCGGCGTAAAATAACCCAGTACACCAGGGTGTCCACGTTGTTTCTGGCGGCACTGCAGGGGTTCGGTATTGCCACCGGCATCCCTAATCTGCTGCCGGGGCTGGTCGACAATCCGGGCTTTGGTTTCTACTTCGTGACCACGGTGAGTCTGGTGACCGGTACCATGCTGTTGATGTGGCTGGGTGAGCAGATCACCGAGCGCGGCATCGGCAACGGTATTTCGCTCATCATCTTCGCCGGTATCGTGGCCGGGTTGCCCAGCGCCCTGGCCCGCACCTTCGAGCAGTCCCGTCAGGGCGAACTCTCCACCATCGGTCTGTTGATTATCGGTCTGGTGGTGGTCGGTGTGACCTTCTTCGTGGTGTTCATCGAAAGAGGACAGCGCCGCATCGTCATTCAGTATGCCAAGCATCAGGCCGGCAACCGGGTTTATGCTCAGCCCAGCTCGAATCTGCCGTTGAAGATCAACATGTCGGGAGTTATTCCCGCCATTTTCGCTTCGTCCATCATCCTGTTCCCGGGCACTTTGGTGTCCTGGTTTGGGCAGGGACAAAGTGCGGTGGCCGATGTACTCTCGCAGATCTCGTTGGTACTCTCCCCGGGTCAGCCTCTGTATGAACTGCTGTATGCCGCAGCCATCGTGTTCTTCACTTTCTTCTACACGGCGTTGATTTTCAACCCGCGTGAAGTCTCGGAGAACCTTAAGAAGAGCGGTGCCTTTATTCCCGGCATCCGCCCGGGTGAACAGACGGCCAAGTTCATCGATCAGGTGATGACCAGGCTGACCCTCAGCGGCTCGCTGTACATGGTGTTGGTGTGTCTGGTGCCGCAGCTGCTCATGAGCTGGTTTAACGTGCAGTTCTATTTTGGCGGTACCTCATTGCTGATTATCGTGGTGGTTACCATGGACTTTGTGGCCCAGTTGCAAAGCCACATGATGAATCAGCAGTACGGCGACATCATGCGTAAGGCCAATTTAATGCGCAAGGCCAACCTCAAGGACTACGGTCGCTGAGGTTAACATGCGATCTTTTGGCTGAAAATTTGATTTAGGTCGCAGGGTATAGTAAAATATGTGCCCTGTTTCACGGCCGCAGGTGAGGTTTTGGCCTCATCTGCGGATTGTCCTAACTCAGGCCGGCTTGATCCCGGCCCTGAAGCAAAGGAGGAAGCTTCTGCAAGGAAGCTTTGGAGCAATGAAAGTTGGAGCTTCGGTTAAGAAGATCTGCCGCAACTGCAAGGTGGTGCGCCGCCACGGTGTGGTAAGGATCATCTGCGATAATCCCAAACACAAGCAGCGTCAGGGCTAGCTTGTGGCTGAGGGGGCGCAAGCTCCCTCAGCTGACGCATCTGCGTCTCCTGACAATTGCCCAAAGGCACTATCAGGTTGCCGCGTATCCTGTTACGGGCTTTGCGGTGACTGTGTTTTGAAACTTAATTTTCTAGGAGTTTAATAGTGGCCCGTATTGCCGGCATTAATGTGCCCGATCAAAAAGTTGCCATGATTGCTCTGCAATCTATTTACGGCATAGGACCGACCCGCGCCCGCAACATTCTTGCGGCGGTGGGTGTCGACCCCATTACCAAATTCAAAGACATCGATGAAGCCTCCGTGGAGAAGATCCGCGCTGAGGTCGCCAAGTTTACCGTGGAAGGCGATCTGCGTCGTGAGATTTCCATGAACATCAAGCGTCTGATTGACCTCGGTACCTACCGTGGCCTGCGTCACCGCCGTGGCCTGCCGGTCCGCGGTCAGCGCACCAAGACTAACGCACGTACCCGCAAGGGCCCGCGCAAGAGCGTGAAGAAGTAGGAGTTGAACGATGTCTGAAGAAGTAAAGCAAGAGAATAAGGCTCCTGCTCAGGAGAAACCCGCTGCCGCTCCCGAGGCGGCCAAGGCCGCAGCTCCGGCTGCGGAAACCTCCAAGAGCGAGGCTCCCAAGAGCAGCGCCCCGCGTGCGCGCGGCAAGCGTTCCAAGAAGCAGGTTGCCGAAGGTGTGGCTCATATCCACGCTTCCTTTAACAACACCATCATTACCATCTCCGACCGTCAGGGCAGTGTGCTGACCTGGGCTACGGCCGGCGGGTCGGGCTTCCGCGGCTCGCGCAAGTCCACCCCCTATGCCGCTCAGGTTGCGGCCGAACGTTGCGGCGAAGCCGCCAAGGAGTTCGGTCTCAAGAACCTGGAGGTGTTGGTGAAGGGCCCCGGCCCGGGACGTGAGTCTTCAATCCGTGCCCTCAATGCACTGGGATTTAAGATCACCAACATCACCGACGTCACCCCGATCCCCCATAACGGTTGCCGTCCGCCCAAGAAGCGCCGCGTATAACCTTTGAAGTTGGAGAATAACCATGGCTAAATATACTGGCCCAGCCCTTAAGCTCTGCCGCCGTGAGGGTGTTGACCTATATCTCAAGTCAGGCGTTCGCGCCATTGAGTCCAAGTGCAATCTGGAAACCGTCCCGGGACAGCACGGTGCCAATGAGCCCCGTCTGAAGGACTACGGTCTGCAGTTGCGTGAGAAGCAGAAAGTGCGTCGTATTTACGGCGTGCTGGAGCGTCAGTTCAGCAACTACTACAAGAAAGCCTCCCGTATGTCCGGCAACACCGGCGAAAACCTGATGGTGCTCTTGGAGTCCAGGCTGGACAATGTGGTCTACCGCATGGGGTTCGGCTCCACCAGGAGTGAAGCCCGCCAGCTGGTCAACCACAAGTCCATCACCGTCAACGACCGCATCGTCAACATTCCGTCCTATCAGGTCAAGCCCGAGGACGTCATCGCGGTGCGTGAGAAGGCCAAGAAGCAGACCCGCATCAAGGCTGCCCTGGAATTGAGCGGCCAGCGCGGCACCAAGCCGTCCTGGATTGAAGTGGACCTCGATAAGATGAAGGGTACCTTCAAGAGCAGGCCGGATCGCGCCGAGCTGCCGAGCGATATCAAAGAGCAGCTGATCGTCGAGTTGTACTCGAAGTAATAGTCATACGGATCTGTCCGGTTGCAAGGGAGAGGTAACTCCATGTCAGTTTACGACCTGCTCAAGCCCAAGCCAGTCGATTTCAATGAGATCGATCCCAACCACGCACGTATCGTGCTGGAGCCTTTGGAAAGAGGTTTTGGGTATACCCTGGGTGCCTCGCTGAGCGGGGTGCTGCTCAAGGCCATGCCCGGTGTGGCCGTGGATGCCATACGCATTGCAGATGTCAGCAGTATCAATGACACCAAAAGCGACATTGTAGAGTCGCTCTTTGAGGTGGTGATGAACTGCAAGCAGCTGGCGGTGCGCACCGATGTTCCATTGGTCTCTCCGGTATGGCTGTCCATCGAGAGCAAGGGTGAGGGCGAGGTTACGGCCGCTGATGTGGTTGCGCCTGAGGGGATCAGCGTGGTTGATCCCGACCTGCACATCTGCACGCTCAAAGGCTCTAAGGCTTCGCTGTCGCTCAAACTCAGAGTGACGCGCGGCAAAGGTGTGGTGCTGGCCAATTCAGAGGACCATATCCCGGTCTCTCAGGAGGGGGATATTCTGCTTGACTGCAGCTACACGCCGGTGCGTCGCTTTGTCTATGAAGTTTCATCGGCCCGTGTCGAACAGCGTACCGACATGGACCGTTTGATCATCGACATCGAGACTGACGGGACCATCGCTCCGGATACGGCGCTGATGGCCGGCTCCGAACTGCTCAAGGAATGCATGAACAATCTCGTGGACAAAGACGAGATCAATGAGCGCATGCAGGCTCCGGCCGAGCCGCCGTCGCCGCCGGAAATCCTGCTGCGCCCGGTTGATGATCTCGAACTTACCGTGAGATCTGCCAACTGCCTGAAGGCGGAGTCCATCCGCTATATCGGTGATTTGGTGCAGCGTACCGAAGTGGAACTGCTCAAGACCCCCAACTTAGGCAAGAAGTCCCTGACGGAAATCAAGGATGTGTTATCTGCCCGCGGACTGGCTCTGGGCATGAGGATCGCCAATTGGCCGCCGGCCGGACTTCAGCAGAAAGATCCGCAGAATTAACGTGTTTTTAGAAGGAATGTAGTAAATGCGCCATCGTTTAAGCGGCCGTCATCTGGGCCGTACCAGCGCACACCGCGCCGCACTGTATCGCAGTCTCGCCAACGCGCTGTTCAAGTATGAAGTAATCAAGACCACCCTGCCCAAGGCCAAGGAATTGCGTCGCTTTGCCGAGCCGCTCATAACTCTGGCCAAGGTTGACAGCGTAGCTCACCGTCGTCTGGCCTTTGCCCGTCTGCGTGATGATTACGTGGTCAACAAGCTCTTTACCGTGATAGGCAAACTCTCGGCCGAACGCAAGGGCGGTTATACCCGTATTCTCAAGGCCGGTCTGCGTCAGGGTGACAGTGCTCCCATGGCCTACATTATGCTGGTGGATCGTCCGCAGAAGACCGAAGAGGAGCAGGGCGCTGCCGCTGAGGCTGCCTCTGAGGAGACTAAGGACTGATTAAGCTGGTAAAGGGGGTTAAAGTCCCCCTTTGTTCAGACTCGCTTAGTTTCAATCTACCAGACGGGAGGTTTCATCTTGGAGCAGAACAACGAGGTCATTAAGCCCACGATCAGCGAGATTGCCGAGCTGGGCTTAAACCGCTATAGAGTGACGCTCGAACCCTTCGAGAAGCAGTATGCTCACATTGTGGGCACGGCATTGCGCCGCATCATGCTTTCGTCCATCCCGGGGCACGCCATTACCTCGGTGGATATAGAGGGAGTGGTGCATGAGTACAGTGCCGTCGAGGGCATTCAGGAAGATATCCTGCTCATCCTGCTCAATCTCAAGGAAGTCGCAGTCGAGGTGGAAAGCCAGATCACCGAGCCCACGGTGGAGATCGACAAGACCGGTGTGTGCACGGTGACGGCCGGCGATATAGTCTGTCCGGCCGGTGTGACCATCAGAAACCCTGATTTGGTGATCTGTCATCTGACCGATCCCAAGTCCAGGCTGGTGATGCACATGCTGGTGACCCAGGGACGCGGCTATGTGCCGGCGGTTACCCGGCCCTTTGTGGAGGGCTCGGAGGAGCGTTTCATCGGTCATCTGCTGGTGGATGCTTCCTATTGCCCGGTGCTGAATGTGGCGGTGCACTACGAAGACGTGGGCAATGACCGTGAAAAGCTCATGCTTGACATAGAGACTAACGGCACCATCGAGCCGAAGGCCGCACTGAGCATCGCGGCGACGGTGTTTGTCGATCAGCTGCGCTCCTTTGCGGATATACGCAATGCGGTGACGCCTGCCGAGGACTCCACCTTCAGGCCGCTGGTCGATCCGAAACTGCTCTGTCCGGTTGAGGATCTGGAACTGACGGTACGCTCGGCCAACTGTCTGAAGGCAGAGGGTATAAAGTACATCGGCGATCTGGTGCAGAAGACCGAGGTGGAGCTGCTGAAGACTCCCAATTTGGGTAAGAAGTCTCTTACCGAAATCAAGGATGTGCTGGCCGAACGCGGTCTTACCTTGGGCATGCGCCTGGAGAACTGGCCGCCCATGGATTTGGATTTAAACCGTTAGCTCCCCGCGGGGAGAGCTGAGGGGATGCCGCAGGGTGTCCCCTTTTGTTTTTCCCAAGAAAGATTTTTGAGTGCCTGAAATTTCGGAGCAAAACCATGTCGGAGAGTATTGAGACAAGCAGTGTGGAGGCTGCGGCCGGGCCCGGCGAGGCCAGGCTGAGCGATGAGCTGTCAGAGGGCTGCGTGGACTATGCCCTGACTTTATATCAGGGGGTGGCCGAAGAGCTTTTGAGTGTCGAGGAGCCCGAAACTTACGAGAAACTGCGCGCCTTGCACGAGGATGAGCATTACTCCATGTATACGGCACTGCAGGCCCTGACCGAGGATACTCTGTCAGAGGAAAATGCCGAGGACTTAGGCGAGGGGCCGGTACTGGCGGTGAGCGTGGTATTTAAATGCGCCGACCGATCCCGTCCTGAGGTGGTGGCAGCCCGGGTGCTGCTGACCGTGGCGGGCATGGAGGAAGGACTGGGCAGCATCAGCTGGTTTCCTTACGGAGAGCCCGGGAACGACCAGCCACCTGCCTGAGGCCGGGCTCTCATCTGTCACCTGCAGGATGCACTGAGGGTGATCAGGGATTGATGGTGATGGGGGTGCCCACATCCACCAGGTCGATGAAGAGATCGATGTCGGGATTTAACAGGGCGATGCAGCCGCGCGTCCAGTCGGTGCGCTGCACGTTGTCGTGATAGCCGTCCTTGCGCGGCGGCTGGCCGTGCACCATGATCATCCCGCCCGGTCTTACTCCCATGCGCCGTGCGTTCTGGATGTCCTGCAGGTTGGGATAGGAGATGTGAAAGGCCTTGTAATACTGCGAGTGATTTTTCACATAGTCCAGGGTATAGGTACCCTCCGGGGTACGGCGGTCGCCTTCATAACGCTTAGGCCCCACCGGGCGATCCGATAAGGCAATCCAGAAACTTTTGACCACCTTATTGTCTTTCATCAGAAACATCTGATGATGGGACTTGTTTACCACCACGTGATCCACCAAATGCTTGGGAGCGCGGTAGCCGGCCGGATACAGCGGCAGTCCCGAGACTTTGCCCAGTTTTTGGTAGTCAAACTCTGGATCGTAGGGGGTGCTCTCAATGCTGGAGGTCACCAGCAGATCACTGGGGATGGGCTTAAAAGTTGCGGCCTGCGCACAGCCAAAGGCGCAAAAACAGCATAGAATGCAGGACAAAACGAATTTCATGCCAACCTCTGCCAAGAGAAAAGTGACGGACGCTGATGGCGCCTGATCTGGTTTTCTTGCTGTAGCACTCAGATTATAGAATATTTTCTTCATTTGACAATGCCCGCTCTGAGGTGAAGATTCAAACCTAAGCGGTGGTATTGCTGAATTTAAACCCCATGCCGGGGGCGGGAACAGTGACTATGAGCGATGACGAACAAAAGCTGGGGCAGCGCCGCTCCCAGAGTCTGGAAGGCGTTGAGCAGATGCCCTTAAGGGAATTTGCCGAAAACGCCTATCTTAACTATTCAATGAATGTCATCCGCGATCGCGCACTGCCCTCGGTGAGCGACGGCCTCAAGCCGGTACAGCGGCGCATCGTCTTTGCCATGGCCAAACTGGGCATCGGTCCCCAGGCCAAGCCGGTCAAGTCGGCCCGTACGGTGGGCGAGGTCCTGGGCAAGTATCATCCTCACGGTGACACCGCCTGTTATGAGGCCATGGTGCTGATGGCCCAGCCCTTCTCCTACCGCTATACCCTGGTGGAGGGTACCGGCAACTGGGGCGATGTCGAAGATCCCAAGTCCTTTGCGGCCATGCGCTATACCGAGGCCCGCCTGGCTCCCTACTCCAATGTGCTGCTGCAGGACTTAAATACCGGCTGTGTGGAGTGGATGCCCAATTTTGACGGCTCAGTGGACGAGCCCAAGGCGCTGCCCGCCCGCCTGCCCAACATTCTGCTCAACGGTACCACCGGGATCGCGGTGGGCATGGCCACCGACATTCCGCCGCATAACCTCAGGGAGGTCTGTGAGGCCCTGCTTTATCT
This sequence comes from Succinivibrio sp., assembly GCA_017469335.1. Taxonomy (GTDB): domain Bacteria; phylum Pseudomonadota; class Gammaproteobacteria; order Enterobacterales; family Succinivibrionaceae; genus Succinivibrio. The sequence continues at coordinate 22,813 of JAFUGP010000081.1, forward strand.
TATCGACCATGAGGAGGCTACGGTGGCCGAGCTCATGGCTTTTGTGCCGGGGCCCGATTACCCCTGCGGGGCGGAGATAACTTCATCGGCCGAGGAATTAAGGCGCATCTACGAGACCGGCCGCGGCAGCGTGCGCATGCGTGCGGTCTATGAGAGTACCGAGGAGGGCATAGTGATCCGCGCGTTGCCCTTCCAGGTCTCGGGAGGGCAGGTAGAAAGGGAAATCGCCGATCTGATGGGGCGCAAGAAACTGCCCATGGTGGCCGATTTCATCAACGCTTCCGACCATAACGATCCCTGCAAACTGGTGATCGTGCCGCGCTCGCGCCGTGTCGACGAAGCAGAGCTGATGAATCATCTCTTTGCTCTGACCTCGTTGGAGAACAGCTATCGCGTCAATCTCAATATCCTGGGGCTGGAAGGGCGGCCGGCGGTCAAGGATTTGCGGGAGATACTAAGTGAGTGGCTTACCTTCCGCACTAAAACAGTGACGGCCCGCCTGAACAAACGCCTGGAGGCGGTCAAGGCCCGGCTGCATCTGCTCGACGGCCTGTTGATAGTGTTTTTGAACCTGGATGAGGTCATCGCCATCATCCGTCACAGCGAGGATCCCAAAAGCGAGCTCAAAGAGCGTTTTGCCTTAAGCGAGGAACAGGTTGAGTACATTCTGGAAACCAAATTGCGGCAGTTAGCCCGCTTGGAGGAGATGAAGATCAAGGGCGAGCAGAGCAAACTGGAGGAGGAACGCACAAGGTTGGAAGGACTGCTGTCCTCCCCGGCACGCCTTAAGACCTTCATCAAAAAGGAGATCGCCGCTGACGCCAAACTTTACGGCGACGAGCGGCGCTGTCGTCTGGTGGAGCATGAGGCGGCCCAGGCGCTCTCCGAGGATCAGTTGGTGCCGAGCACGCCCATGACGGTGATTATCTCCAAGATGGGGTGGATCCGGGCGGCCTCGGGTGTGGGATTGGACGCCGCTTCCATGACCTACCGCAGCGGCGATGAGTTTTTATGCAAGGCCGAAGGCCGTTCCAACGACACGGTGGCCCTGCTAAGCTCCAAAGGCCGCTCTTACTGTCTGGAGGTGAGGGATCTGCCCTCGGCCCGCGGCCAGGGCGAGCCGGTGAGCGCCAGGATCAATTTAAGTCCCGGGGAGAATATTCTCTACGCGCTCATGGTCAAGAGCGAGCGCAAGTACCTCCTCGCCACCCGTGAGGCCTACGGTTTCATCATCAAGGGCGAGGATCTGCTCACCCGCATGAAAAACGGCAAGGCGGTGGTTAATCTCGATGACGGCGCACAGCTGTTGGAGCCGCAGCTTGTGCCCGAAAACGCTGCCTACATGGTGGTGGCCAGCCGTCAGGGGCGGATCCTGGTTTACCCCATCTCCGAGCTGCCCGAACTTTCCGCGGGCAAGGGCAACAAGCTCATCGGCATCAGCGGTGACAAACTGCAAAGCGGCGCCGACGGGGTGGCGGTGGCCGTGCCGGTGCCGGAGGGCGCGGGCATAGTGCTGCACTGCGGCCGGCGCGTGCTCAATGTCAGCTCTCAGGATCTCAGCGGACGCCTCAGCCAGCGTACCCGCAGCGGAGAGCCGCTGCCGCGCGGTTTCCAGAAAGTTGATTTCATTGAGGTGCAGGAACAGGCCCCGGACGCTGCCGCCGCAGGCGGCGGTGCGGCCGCCGACAGCTTTACCCTGGAGTAGTCAAAAGACGAAGGTCTCAGGTGCCCGGGGCCTGAGACCTGCACGCTGTCTCAGCCGGCATGGGCGTATCCGGCAGGCAGCAGTGTGACTCAGATAATCAGCCACACATAGCCCAGCAGATTGGCCAGCAGCCTGTCGAGGGCAAAAATTGCCAGCAGCACCACCATCAGCGAGATGTCTATCATGCCGATGGGGGGGATGATCTTCTGCACCGGGGCCACCACGGGCCTGGTGATCTCGCCTAAGAGCACACTGACGGACTGCGTGGCCGGCAGCCAGGAGGTGATGGCCTGCACCAGCATCAGTCCTACCAGCAGATAACCCAGGCACTTGACGGTGCACAGTACCCCCAACAGCAGTCCCAGGGCCAGTGTGCCGCCCTGCAGCAGCGACATGGCAATCAGCCAGAAGATAAGCGAGATGAAAAGCGCCACCGCAAAGCCCGCGCAGTTAAAGGAGCCGATGGAAAAGGCGCGACGCGGCAGCAGCTTGAGCAGCGGAGAGGTGAGTTTGACCACCGCCTGCGAGAAAGGGTGGTAGTAGTTCACCGCGGAGTTTTCCATCAGGGCGCGCAGCTCGAACAGCATGATGGCGGCTTCCGCCACGTACAAAAACAAAGTGAAATTATTCATAAGGTTATTTATTCCGTGTTCAGAGCAGACCTTCGAGCTCGGCGGTACGGTCAAGACTGGCCTGCACGGTGGCCTGTATCAAATCCTCAAACCCATGCGCACTCATGGCCTGCAGTCCCGCGAACGTGGTACCGCCTTTGGAGGTTACCGCCTCACGCAGTGCTGCCAGGGACTGGGCGCGACTTTGGCTGCTCAACAGCGCCGCGCCCAACAAGGTTTGTTCGACCGCAGAGCGAGCGAGCTCCGGATTAAGACCGTGGCGCTGCGCCTGGGCACTTAAGGCCTCCATGAAACGGAAGACAAACGCCGGTCCGCAGCCGCATATGGCCCCGATGACGTTGAGCTGCTCCTCGCTGCCCGGAACGTTCAGACCCATACCCGCGAGCAGCTTTTCGCATAGGGAACGGTCAGTGGCGCTGACGCCTTCATCATAGCATAGTGCCGTCACCCCCTGACCTATTTTGGCCGGGGTGTTGGGCATGATGCGCACCACCCGGCGGGTACCCAGAGCCGCGCTGATGCGCTTGAGCCTGAAACCTGCGGCCATGGAAATGAACAGTATGGAGGAAAGGTCCCGGCCGCCTGCGGCAAGCTCCTGCAGTACCCCCGGCAGCACCTGCGGTTTGACGCCCAAAAACACCACCTCAGCATCCTCCAGCGCCGCGGTATTGCTCTGGGTAATGCGGCTGCCGCGTGATTGGAAGTGCGCAAGTTTCTCCGGGTGTGGACCTGAAATGGTGATTTGTTCGGGCTTGAGCTGCTTGAGCACCGACTCATAGATGCAGGATGACATATTGCCGCCGCCGATAAAGGCCACACGTCCCCTAAGCTCATCTTGTGCCTGACGGTGAGGGTATTCGCGCGCCCCGAAAATGGCCGTACCTATGCGCACCATATCCGAGCCGCAGGCGATGGCGCTTTCAAGATCTGAGGTCATGCCCATGGAGAGCAGGGGCGCAGCGGCGAACTTCTCGCGATATTGCAAGCTCAGTTCCCGCAGGGTGTCAAAGCTCTTTTTAAGCTCTGCCTCCTCCGCGCCCTCGCGGGCTATGCCCATCAGCCCGGTGAGCCTCAAGCGCGGTAAGGAGCACACCAAATCCAGAAGTCCGGGCAACTGCTCGGGAGTACAGCCAGATTTCTGGCTCTCGGCGCTGATGTTGACCTGGACCATGACCTCCAGAGGCGGCAGAGTGTCCGGACGCTGATCGTTCAGGCGCTGCGCCACCTCCGGGCGGTCCACGCTTTGCACCACGTCAAAATGGCCGGCAACAAGACGGGTCTTGTTTTTCTGCAAAGGGCCGATGAAATGCCAGCGCAGATCGGTGTAGCCCAGCTCGCGCAGTTTCTCTATCTTGGCCGCCGCCTCCGTGGCGTAGGACTCGCCAAACTCCCGTTCCCCCGCCGCATAGGCCTCCAGGATCTGCTCAATGGGCTTGGTTTTGCTTACGCACAGCAAGGTCACTTTTCTCTCCGGGCGGCCGCAGCCTTGCAGCGCAGCGTCAATGCGCAGGTGAATTTTGGTCAGATTGTCGCGGATGGAGGACATAGGCATACCTCGGAAATATGAGAGAATGAAGAAAGCCTTAAGGCGCTGAGGCACCGGGGCACAGAGCCGGGAAACTAGCAGTTTTTGCGCCACCAATGCCGCCGCTGGGCGGCGCTGCCTCTGCCGACAGGATCATCGTTATGTGTCGTATTTTACTCTTGCAGACCCTGGCCGCAGCGCTCTTTTTAAGCGCCTGTAGCGTGGCGGAGGACAGCTCAGTCTCCTCACCTGCGCTCACGGGTGAGCTCACCGACGTAGGCTACTGGCTTAAGCGTCAGAGCGATCCTGAGGCCCTCTTGTGCTCGTCCGCCGAGCTTGACACCATAAATGCTTCTTTGCGGGCGCTGCCTGACAGCGGTCTGCAGGACCTAGCGGCACTGCCCGGGAGTATTTCCCAGGATCAGGCCGGCAGTCTCATCGCCCATTGCGCCCGTCACCTCACTTACGACCGGGCACCTGCGCTGTACGCGGGTAAGTCCCCGTTGTCCGAGGCGCAGTACCGTGTGGCTCTGGCCAATCAGAACCTGTCGGGGCTGCCTGAACAGGTGCAGTTGGGCTACGCGCTGCTGTTAAGGCGCAGCGCAGTGCGGGTGCTGCCCACCTTGCAGGGCTGGTACAGTCAGAGCGGCGACTACAACTATGACAACCTGCAGATGAGCGTGTTAAATCCCGGCGAAGGTGTGCGGGTGGTGCATCACAGCCGTGACGGGCAGTTTGCCTTCATTGTGGGGGGCAATGTGTCAGGCTGGGTCCGGACAGCCGATCTGGCCGTCGCCGAGCGCAGTGTCTGGCTCTCCTGTGTCAGACCTTCAAGGCTGCTGGTGGTGACTGCCCCGCAGCTTACGCTTGACACCGGCACCGAGCGGGTACTGCTGGAGATGGGCAGCACTCTGCCCTATGTGGGAGAGAGCAGCGCCGGGGCGCTGACGCGGCTGCCGGTCATGATGCAGGGCAAGCTGCAGTTTAGCGAGGTGACGCTCGGTGATCCCCGCTCCTATCATCTGGGGTTTTTGCCCTATACCCGGGGCAATGTGCTGCGCCAGGCGCTGCGCTGCCTGGGGCTGGTCTACGGCTGGGGCGGGCAGAACGAGGGGGTGGACTGTTCGGCGCTGGTGCAGAATGTCTATCGCAGTATGGGATTGTATCTGCCGCGCAACAGCCGCGCTCAAATAAGCTCTCTGCTGGCGTTGCAAAAGAGCAGGGGAGCTGAGTGCGGTGCAGCAGAGCGCCTCTGCGGGCGCGGGGTGTTTGCCTCCGGAGCCCTGTGGTACAAACCGGGGCACATCGCGTTGTACTTAGGGGAGGATGAGCGCGGTGAGGGAGTAATGCTGCACAGCCTGAGCAGCTACTATACCAGAGAGGGCGACAGGCTTGAAAAACACTACCTGCGCCGGGTCGTTGTCTCCCATCAGGACTACCTGGTGGCAGGAGGCAGAAGCTTTGCCCAAAGCGTGCTTGACAGGGTCGATCCGGCAGCGCTGTGCCGCTGCTCGCCATAAGATGTCCTGCGGGTGCGCGCAAGGCGCGGTTGACGTGCTAGACTTGCAGACTCTGAGCCGGTGACGCGCAGGCGGCAGACAGCCATAAAGCGGCCGGGCCTGGAAGGAGGAGAAGTAATATGTTTGTGATTAATCCTGAGCTGTGCACCCGCTGCGAGGAGTGCCGGGATGCCTGTCCCTGCGATGCCATCAAGGAGCAGGGCGATCACCTGGCGGTGATCCCCGAGGAGTGCGCCGAGTGCGGTGCCTGCCTGGACGTGTGCGAGTTCGGGGCGGTAAGCGAGGAGGAGATCCCGCACCGGGAGGTCTGAGCGACCTCCCTGTCCCGGCGCTCAGGGCACCGCCTGCGCCGACGCTGACGCCGCCTCGGCAGCCTGATCTGCAGACGAGGTGATCGGCCTGAAATTGACATCGAGCTTGTTGTAGGGGATCTCGATGCCGTGCGCGGCGAAAGTGCTCAAGGTCTGGGTGCACAGGTAGTCCACCGTGGCCTTGCGCTTGCCGATCTGCTCCACATACAGCTCGCACATCAGATTGACACTGCTGTCCTCCAGACTCTTGACATAGACCAAGGGCTCGTTGACCCGGGTACCGTGCGGGCAGCGGCGGGCGATGTCCAGCAGCAGCGCCTTGGCCTGCTCCACATCGGCGTCATAGGCCACCCCCACCTCAAACTCCAGTTTGGTCACCGAATTGGTCAGCGACCAGTTGGTCAGCGCGGAGGTGATGAACTGGCGGTTGGGGATCATCACTTCCTTGTTGTCAAAGGAGATCACGGTAGTGGAGCGGATGCGGATCTTGCTGACCGTGCCCGAGAGCGAGTTGAGCGTGATGATGTCGCCCACCCGGATCTGCCGCTCAAACAGAATGATGAGACCGGAGACGAAATTGGCGAAGATCTCCTGCAACCCGAAGCCCAAGCCTACCGATAAAGCCGCTACCAGCCACTGCAGCTTATCCCAGTGAATGCCCAGCGCTCCGGCCGCCAGCACCAGTCCGCCGGCCATGATGATGTAGGAGGTGACGATCCTTACGGTGTAGGCGGTGCCCTTGCCGGAGGTGCCCGCACCGGTGCGCAGCGAGAGCAGCCGCTCCAGCAGGCTGGGCAGATTGCGGTTGAGCAGCACCGTCACCGCCAGTATCACCGCACTGAGCAGCAGGTCGCCTAAGGTCAGCTCGTCCTTGACCACCTCGCGGCCGTCCGCCAGATCCCTCACCTGCCAGAGTTTGACGTTATCCAGGTAGCTCAGCACCGAGGCCAGATCGCTCCACTGCCGGTAGATGAACACGACGGCAATGAGCAGCATCACGTAGTTGATGAGCCTGAAGGCCTGCACCCTGATATGCTCCAAGGCGCGGTTGCCCTCGGACTTGCGTGCGGCATCGGCATGCTGCAGCCTGCGCCTGAATAAGGCGCTTTCCGAGACATACATGGCCCGGCGCGCCGTACCGCTGGCCACATAGAACAAAAGACCGATGTAGCAGGTATAGGCCAGACGGTTGATGAGTTTCATGGTGGTGTAGTAGTAGCCGCTGCCTACGGCTGCGGCAATGCCGATGGGCATGGCCAGTCCGGCCAAGACTAGAAGCCAGATCTGGGGGCTTAGGTAGAAGCGCTGTTTGAGCATCTCAAAGAGCCTGGGCAGGGTACAGGAGAGCATGCCCAGACAGCAGAGCAGTACCAGCACATAGCCCGTGACATCATAGAAGATCTCAGAGGGATCAAGCTCGGTGATGTTGCCGGCGATAAGCAGCGGGATGGCGCACAGCCAGAAGCGCCCCCAGGTGCGGCGGTCACGCTGCAGCGCGTCAGGATTGAGCGAGAAATGGCGCTGGAACAGCGAGTTGGGCTTGCTCAGCTCCAGGTATAAGGCAAACATGAACACATGCAGCAGCATCATGAGGATGGCCTGCACCTGCCTTACGCTGTCACTTAAGGACAGACAGATGAAGAGCGAGCCTATGATGGTCAGCACGGCAGTCTGAGGCACGCAGAACACCAGGCGGTTTAACAGGGCCTGCGCCGTGACAAAGATGCTGTCGTCAGCGCGGTCAAGCCTCTGAGCCAGGGTATTGTTGCGCCGGCGCAGCACTGGAGTGAAATAGAGAATTGCCAGCGAGAGCAGGATCAGCGGGGCGAGCACGGTTAAGGCCGTGCGGGCCGCGTTTAACCAGAACGATTCTGACTGCATTCGGGTGAGAAAACGCTGCCACTGGTGATTCAGCGCCTGCGGGATGCTGCGCAGAAAATCGCCTCCTAAGGGGTAATTGCTCTTCAGCCAGAACAGCCGCTCGGTGATGAGCGCGGTCAGAGAGCCGCGCAGCTGCGCGTAGTCGGCGTATTTGAGCTTGAGCTCCAGGGCCTGCTGGTGCTCTGAGGAGATTTCCTGATAAAGCTGGCCTAAGAGCTCTTTTTGCTGGGTGACCTGCTCGCGGAGGATCTCTTTGAAGGGCTCAGTATCCGGATGGCGGGCGACAATCTTTGCCACGGCGGCGGGGATGTCAAAGAGTGCGTCACGTTTTTCGCGGATATCGTAGAGATCGAGGTTGAGCACCGGAATGAGCTCGTCTAAGTCCACGTCCAGTTTGATGTCGGGCACGGAGAGCTGCTGGCGGTTTAACAGCCTCGAGAGCAGGATGCTGTCATCAAGTCCCTGCAGCTCCGAGTCTACGGAGCTTTGCAGCTGTTTGAGCTCGGAAATGGCGCTGACCACGTCCTGCGTCAGTCCGCTTAAGTTCAGGGCACTTTTGCGGTGGGAGCCGATCTGGGCGAGGGTATCCTGCAGCAGTTTGGCCCCGGCCCTGACCTCAGTGTGCTGCAAGGAGTCCTGGTCTGACTCACCGTCACGGTTAAGCTCGGCGCTTAAAGCCTCACCGCGCTGTTCCTGCAGCGCTCGGGCCGCAGATGACAACTCTTCGTAGTGCAACGCGGCGAGGCGTTGCTCATAAGAGGCCACATCGGCTAAAAAGGGCTGCTCTTTGAGGCGCAGCGAGAGCAGATCGCTGTGGGCGCGCAGGGCAGCGACCTCCAGACCCAGGCGGCGGTTTCTGAGGCTGCCCGGCTCCCCTTCACTCATCTGCGCAAGCAGGGTCTTGATCCGCTCATTATCGGCGGTGATGGCATTCTGGGCCCGCTCGGGCAGAGTCTGGACCTCCGAGAGGGCGGCGGCCGTATCGGTGTAGCGCTGCTGCGCTTCTTCCAACTCACCCTTGAGCTCTGCCTGCCTTTGCTCAAGCTGTGCGGCACTTAAGTCGGAGGGCAGTGCCGCGGGGGAGGCGCTGCCCTCTTTGGCGTTTTGGTAGCGCAATTCCAGATCGCGCAGGATGCCTTCGCGATCCTGCAGCTGACTCTCCAGTTCGCTGCGGGCGGCCCGGGTGGCCTCAAGCTCCCTGACAAATTTCAAGGAATCTTCCAAATCGGCGCTGCGCTCCTGTTTGGTCGTCTCATTTAAGCCGGTATCGGCCCGGACCTTCTCAAGCTCCTCGCGCAGCTCCTGCTCGGTAGGGAGATTGAGCAGGTTATCTGATCCTGAGGCGGCGGAGGGCAGCGCAGCGGTGCTTTGGGCGAGTGCGGGCGTAATCCCCCACAGCGCGGCGCCAATACACAGAACTGCTGCAAAATAAGTGCAAAATTTCATGGCGGTATGGGAAAAAGCTGATTGACGGGACCTGTGACTTAAGCAGGCTGCGGCGGGCACAAGCGGCCTGATTATCTGCAGGCCGGAACAAGCCGGCCTGCGCTTTGGGGTTTAATTGCCGGCCGCTTCAAGCAGCAGGTCCTGTCTGGTGAGTATGGTAGGCCCGGTGCGCTCTTTTTGTCCCGGGTAATCAAGCGTGAAATGCAGTCCGCGTGACTCGTGGCGGCGCATGGCCGAGGCCACGATGATGTGGGCTACCTGCAGCAGGTTGCGCAGCTCCAGGAGGTTTTTGGTGACGCGGAAATTGGAGTAATACTCGTTGACCTCGCGCTCCAGCAGCCTGATGCGGTGCAGGGCGCGCTGCAGACGCTTGTCGGTGCGCACTATGCCCACATAGTCCCACATGGTCAGCCGCAGCTCCTGCCAGTTGTGGGTGATGATCACTTCCTCGTCGGAATCGGTGACCTTGCTGGCATCCCACTCGGGCAGGTCGATATGCTCATAGCCGCAGGGCAGCTGCGTGAGGATGTCCTCGGCGGCTGCCTTGCCGTAGACCACGCACTCTAACAGCGAGTTGGAGGCGAGGCGGTTGGCCCCGTGCAGACCGGTGTAGGCGCACTCGCCTATGGCATAGAGATTCTGGATGTCGGTACGGGCCCGGCGGTCCACCATGATGCCGCCGCAGGTAAAATGCGCGGCCGGCACAATGGGAATGGGCTCGGCGGAAATGTCCACTCCCACCTTGAGACAGCGCTCGTAGATGGTGGGGAAGTGTTTCTTGACGAATTCATGCTCCTTAAAGCTGATGTCCAGGTACATGCAGGGCGCGCCCAGTCTTTTCATCTCGTGGTCGATGGCGCGGGCAACGATGTCGCGCGGGGCCAGTTCCAGGCGTTCGTCATAGTTCTGCATGAAGCGGGTACCGTCAGGGCGCTTTAACTGCGCCCCCTCGCCGCGCAGGGCCTCGGTGAGCAGGAAGTTGCGGTCGGCCTGGCAGTAGAGGGTGGTGGGGTGAAACTGGTTGAACTCCATGTTGGCCACCCGGCAGCCGGCGCGCCAGGCCATGGCGATGCCGTCTCCCGAGCTGACCTCGGGGTTGCAGGTGTACTGGTAGACCTTGGAGGCACCGCCGGTGCACAGTGCCACAAACTGCGCCTGAATGGTGTCGACCTCGCCGCTTGACACGTTGAGCACGTAGCAGCCGACCACCCGGTTGCCCGGCAGCCCCAGTTTGGTGGTGGTGATGAGATCGACGGCGTTGCGGTGCTCGAGCAGCGTGATGTTGGGGTTTTCGCGGGCGCGCTCCACCAAAGTCTCCTGAATGGAGCGGCCGGTGTGATCCTCGGCATGAAAAATGCGGCGGTGGCTGTGTCCGCCCTCGCGGTGGAGGTGGTAGGGCGACTGCCCCTCCCCCGGCGCCTCTTCCTTGCGGTCAAAGGGCACGCCGATGTCGATGAGCCACTGAATGGCGCTGCGCGCCTGCGTGGCCACGAAGCGCACCGTGTCCTCATCGCACAGTCCGGCCCCGGCGATACAGGTATCCTTGATATGCGACTCGATGGAATCCTCATCGTCGAGGGTGTTGTACACGCCGGCAATGCCGCCCTGGGCGTAGTTGGTGGAGCCGGCGCAGGCCTCCTCCTTGGAGAGCACGATAACCTTGGCGCGCTGTGCCAGACCCAAGGCGAGAGTAAGACCGGCAGCGCCGCTGCCGATGATAAGACAGTCTGTCTGATAGTTCATAGCCGTAATTTCCCGCTGCCCGTCCCAAAGGCGGCAGCACTCCTTTAAGTGGTGTTGTAAACGCATTCCTCAATCCTGGGAACTTAAGCTGATTTTAGCGCAGCGCACCGCGGCTGCCAAAAAAAACTGTGCACTGCGGCGTACTTTGTGCCATATTAGGCCCAAAGTTTTTAAGCCGGCCGCCCCGCTGCGGAGCAGCGTGAGACCTCGCGGAGGAGATAATCATGTCAAGACCTATCAGGATCCAAAATAAGTCACGCGGTAAACTCACTGTGTGCGCCCTGGTCGTGGGCGCGGTGTTGCTCACGGCGGGCCCGGTCAGTGCCCGGGATGCCGCCGTATCCGCGTTGCAGAGCGCCGAGCGCTCCTGCGCTGCAGGTAACGGAGCACAGTGCCTTAATTTGGGTGACCTGCGCCGTGACGGCCGCGGGTATCCGCGCGATTACAAGGAGGCCGCCTTTTGGTACGCCCAAGGCTGTGCGGCCGGCAATGCCGCCTCCTGCGCCAATCTGGGCTTTTTTCATCAGGCCGGACTGGGGGTTAAGATCAGCCTGCCATCCTCGGTTGCCTACCTCAAAAAGGCCTGCACGCTCAAGGACGCTCCTGCCTGTGCGGCCTTAGGCCGCCTCGCCGAAAAAGGTCAGGGGTTGGAACTTGACGAGGACTATGCCCTCTACCTCTACAAACGCGCCTGCCGTCTGGGGCATTTGGGCGGCTGCACGGGGGTGGCCAGATATTACCTGGACAGCGGCGTGGGGCGCAGCGCCGAGGCGGCCGCGCTGCTTGATAAAGTCTGTCTGGGCGGGCACGGGGAGGCCTGCAATCTCCTGGGCAGCTGGTATGAGCAGCAGGGCCTCTCCGACGCCGCACAGCTTGGGGAACTGTACGCCAAGGCCTGCAGGCTGCATTCGCTGCAGGGCTGCGTCAACCAGGCGCGCTTAAACAAAAAGGCGCCTTAAGCGGTGAACTCAGGCCGCGTTGCGGCGCGGCGCAGTGAGGTCATCCTCAGCAGATTTTTGTGAGATAACGCAAATTTTTTGACCGGGAACGCAGAACTTTTTGCAGCTGCCGCGGTCGTAGTAGTAACAGGTAGCAAGAGTATTAATATGAAAAGCGCCGCCAATGCCGTTGACCTCTCCGATAACGAGCTGGTCAAACGTGTCCAGGGAGGCGAGATAGCGGCCTACAATGTGCTGGTGATACGCTATCAGCACAAGGTGCGGCAGATTGCACTGAAAATCTGCGGCAATGAGGCTGACTCAGGCGACATCGCCCAGGAGGCGTTCCTCAAGGCCTATAAGGCCTTGGGCAGCTTTCGCGGCGAGAGCGCTTTTTACACCTGGCTGTACCGCATCACGGTCAATGTGGCCAGAAGTTACCTGGAGAGCAGCGCCAAAAACCGCAACCACGTGGATGTGGACGGTGAGGATATCGAGGCGCAGGATATAAGGGGAGCGTTGGTGACGGGCGATACGCCCGACCGCATCATCGAGTCCGAGGAATTGCATCGCGCGATTTTCACGGCCTTAGGTGAGCTGGCTCCCGAGCTCAAGCAGGCCCTTACTCTGCGTGAGGTGGAGGGTCTGTCTTATGAGGAGATTGCCGCACTGACTCATGTGCCCATCGGCACGGTCAGATCAAGGATTTTCAGGGCCCGTCAATATATCGAGGAGCGGATGACGGAGCTGGAGGTTTAACGGAGATTTGCAACATGGACAAAACCCAGTCCTACGAGCTCAAGGCAGAACAGCTCTCCGAGCTGTTCGACGGTCAGTCTCTGCCCGAGGGCAGTCTCAGCCTCGATGCTGAGGCGCAGCGTCAGCTCAACCGCTGGTCGCTCATCGGGGCCTCGCTGCGCGGGGAGCTTGGCGAGCGGGTCTATCCGGACTTCGCCCGGCAGGTGATGGAGCGCATCAACGAGGAAAACGCCCGGATCATGATGACCGACCAGGCCGCGCTCAATCGAGAGGAGCATCCGGCCGCGAGATTCCGCCTGAAGCTGCGCAAAGCGGCGCTGTATGTGACGCAGGTGGCCGCAGCTGCCGCCATCGCCATGATCACGGTGTTTGGCTATCAGACCTGGAATGCCGAGGGCAACTACAGCTTAAGCGAGGCGGCGGACGCGACCTTAGGTCCGGTGGGCGGGGTTAACCTGGCGAGTTTCCAAAACGGCATCGAACAGCAGAACCTCACCCGTTACGAGGCCTCCCGTGCTCAGTTGGAGCAGAACAAGGTGAAATCGCCGGTGAGTCCCGCCGAGGGTCAGGACAGCGCGCAGCTGCGTCAGTTGCAGCAGCGCGAGGTGGAGCGGATCAATCAGTATCTGCGCAATTATGTGAGTACGCCGGCCTATTGAGCGTCGGCTTGATGTGCCAATAACCAAAAGCAGCAAAAAAGTGCTGGAAAATCTCAAAAAAGCCGCCTGGGCAGGGACTGCGTGGGCGGTTTTTGCATCTGGATCCCTGGCCCTCGCCGCCCCCGGGACAAGCGAGGGGGCCGAGCGTGCGCTGCCTCAGATCTCCGAGGAGGCAGAGTCAGCCCCGGCAGTGACTGATGCTGCCGCAGGTGAGGATGAGGCCCGTGCCGAGAGTGCGCTCCCCGGGGATGCGCAGGAGGGCTGCCTGCCGCAGTTTGCGCAGCTGAAACAGCGCCTGGGCAGTGCCAACCTCGCCATGACCGCCGTGGCCGGCGATGCGCGCGGCATGTACCCTTTCTCCTATGAGCGCAGTGTCCAGGACGGCCATGTCTATACCCTGTGGAAGGCCTTAAACGGCGAGGTGGCAGGCTATGCCCTGCGCGATGAGCAGGGTTACGACTTCAACCGCGACCAGTCCTATTCAGGGCCTTTGAGCTGGCATCCGACCATGATTTTTGACCGGTTGTTCGACCCCGGACGCCAGTTAAGAGGTTACTCCTGCGTGCTCACCGGCCGCACCAGACTCTCCGGGCATAAGGTCACCATGCTCAAGCTGGTGCCGCAGGACGGACTGCGCTATACCTTTTTAGTGGCCAGCGACGATGACTCGCAGCTGCCGGTGGAGCTGAGCGTGGTCAGTCCGCAGGGGCAGCTGGTCTACAAAATCACCGCCACCGATCTGCAGATAGGGCAGGCACAAGAGCGCGGTGCCGACAGCGTGTTTGACCGTTTTCTGCCGGGCAGAAGTGCCTCGCGCGGTAAACTCGAACCCTGGAGTTTTTTGCAGGTGCCGCGTTATTTCAGTCTGGTAGCCGAGGGGATCAGCCCCGACGTGGACGGCGAGTCCTGCCCCTATCAGGTCTACTCCGACGGGCTGGTGGACTTTCGGGTTTACATCAATAACCGCAGCTCGCTGTACCTGCCGGCGGTGGTCTCGGGCGCGCTGTCCGTGTTCCGTGTGGCGGCGGCCAGAAGGGAGTACGCCGTGGTGGGTGAGGTGCCGTTGGAGGTGGCAGGCGAGGTCTTCTCCAAACTGGTCACCAAAAAAGAGCCTTAAGACCCGGGCCGGGCTCCACACAGCGGCTTCAAGCCACGTTCGCAAGCCGGGCGCCTGATGGCGCTTTTTGTTTCTAAGCGGGGCGTATTCCGCTATAATGGCGTTGTTTTTTTCAAGTGTGAAGGCCCTCCCCTCCGCTGCATGAACGGCCGCGCTGCGGCCTGCGGAGGACTGGGGCGGTTTTGGTATGCCAGATAATTACGACCGCGCCCTGGTGCGCAATTTTTCGGTGATTGCCCACATCGATCACGGCAAATCCACCCTCTCGGATCGTTTCATCGAACGCTGCGGCGGCCTGGCCGAGCGGGAGATGACCGCGCAGGTGCTCGACAACATGGACATCGAGCGTGAGCGGGGGATCACGATCAAGGCACAGGCCGTGACGCTGCATTATCAGGCGCGTGACGGCAAGACCTACGAGCTCAATTTCATCGACACCCCCGGGCACGTGGACTTTTCCTATGAGGTCTCGCGCTCGCTGTTCGCCTGCGAGGGTGCGCTGCTGGTGGTGGACGCCACGCAGGGGGTGGAGGCGCAGACGCTGGCTAACTGCTATCAGGCCATCGATCTGGACCTCACCGTGATCCCGGTGCTCAACAAGATAGATCTGCCCTCGGCCGATCCCGAGCGAGTGGTGGCGGAAATTGAGGATCTCATCGGCATCGAGGCTGCCGACGCGCAGCGCTGCAGCGCCAAGACCGGCGCGGGCGTGGATGAGGTGCTGGAGCGGCTGGTGCGGGACATACCCCCTCCTGAAGGCGATCCCGACGCACCGCTGCAGGCGCTGATCATCGACTCCTATTTTGACGATTATTTGGGCGTGGTGGCGCTGGTGCGGGTGAAAAACGGCACGCTGCGCCGCGGCGACAAGATAAAGGTCATGTCCAAGGGCGATACCTGGGAGGTGGGACGCCTTGGCGTGGCCACCCCCAAGCGGGTGGACGTGGAGGTGCTGCACCTGGGCGAGGTAGGCTGGGTGGCCTGCGATATCAAGACCATCGCCGGGGCACCGGTGGGCGATACCATCACCCACGCCAAAAACGGCTGCAGCGCGCCGTTGCCCGGGTTTCAAAAGGCCAAACCCCAGGTCTTCGCCGGTATGTTCCCGGTGGACAACGACGATTACAATGCCTTCCGCGACGCTTTGGAGAAGCTCTCCTTAAATGACGCGGCGCTCTTTTTTGAGCCGGAGAATTCCCAGGCTTTGGGCTTTGGTTTTCGCTGCGGCTTTCTGGGCATGCTGCACATGGAGATCATCCAGGAGCGGCTGGAGCGTGAGTACGATTTGGATCTCATCACCACCGCTCCCACCGTGATCTACGAGGTGCTCTTAACCTCCGGGGAGATTGTGCACATCGATTCCCCGGCCCGTCTGCCGCCGGTGAGCAATATCAAGGAGATCCGTGAGCCCATCGCTGAGTGCCGCATGCTGCTGCCCTCCGATTACGTCGGGCCCATCATGAATCTGTGCCTGGAGAAGCGCGGCATTCAGACCTCCATGGTCTATCACGGCAACCAGGTGGCGCTCACCTATGAGGTGCCCATGGCCGAGGTGGTGCTGGATTTCTTTGACAGGTTAAAGTCGGTGTCGCGCGGCTACGCTTCCTTGGATTACAGTTTTAAGTGTTTCCGCGCCGATGATCTGGTGCGCATGGACATTCTGATTGCCCAGGAGCGGGTGGACGCGCTGGCGGTGATCCTGCACCGCAGCGTGGCGCAGTCTCGCGGCCGGGCTCTGGTCGAGCAGATGCGCGAGCTGATTCCGCGGCAGATGTTCGACATCGCCATTCAGGCGGCCATCGGCTCGCAGATCATCGCCCGCGTGACCGTCAAGGCGCTGCGCAAGGACGTGCTGGCCAAATGTTACGGCGGTGACATCACCCGCAAGCGCAAGCTGCTCGAAAAGCAGAAGGCCGGCAAAAAGCGCATGAAACGACTGGGTAAGGTGGAAGTGCCGCAGGAGGCCTTCCTGGCAATTTTGAAGGTAGGTAAGGACAATTGACCAACTTGTTTTCGCTTATCCTGGCGCTGCTCTCCCTCCTGACGGGGGCAGCCTGGGTGTACGATCGCAGATGCCGTCTGCCTAAAAGGCGCAACACGCTCTCAGAGCGCCTGAAGATAGAGCCTGAGCTCGATCCCAAGGAGCGCCGCCGCATCCTGGAGCCCGACGGCTTTATAGGGCAGATAGGCTCGCTGTTTTTCATCGTGCTCTTCGTGTTCATCTTCCGCGCCTACTGCATCGAGCCCTTCCGCATTCCCTCAGGCTCCATGGAGCCTACCTTGGAGCCTGGGGATTTCATCGCCGTGACCAAGTGGAGTTACGGGCTGCGCAACCCGGTGACCAACGCGGTGTGGCTGCCCACCGGCAAGCCCCAGCGCGGCGATGTGGTGGTGTTCAAGTATCCCGAGGAGCCCAGCGTGGATTACATCAAGCGCGTGGTGGGACTGCCGGGGGATGTGGTCATCTACCGCGACAAGCAGCTCTACGTGCTGCCCGCGGGCAGCCCCGAGGGGCGCGAGGCCGAGTACATGAGCCAGACCGAACGCGAGCGGCGCATGGTGCAAAGCCGCGGCGCCGTGGAGCAGTACATCGTGTATGACGAGGATCTCTCAGGCTATGTGCACCGCATCATGATCAACCCGCACTCCCCGCAGATAGAGCGTTTTTATTTCCGCCAGAGCGGCGCGGGCGAGTTTATCTGGCGGGTGCCCGAGGATCATTATTTCACGCTGGGCGATAACCGCGACAACAGCAAGGACAGCCGTTTCTGGGGCTTTGTGCCCTACGAGAACCTGGTGGGCAAGGCCGTGGGGATCTGGCTGTCGCTGGAGCTGGACCGCCCGCAGGGCGGCATGCTGCCGGGCTGGCTGCCCTCTGACATACGTTTTTCGCGTATCGGGGGGATCAAATGAGTCAGGAGCAGCTGGCACTGGCGCTGCAGAACTTAGAGCTCAAGCTAGGCTACGCCTTTGCCGACCCCGAGCTCTTGGTGCACGCGCTCACCCACCGCAGTTTCGGCCCCGAGCACAATGAGCGGTTGGAATTTCTGGGCGACTCCATCTTGGGGGTCATCATCGCCAAACAGCTCTTTGACCGTTTCCCGCAGGTCCCCGAGGGCGATCTGACGCGCATGCGCTCCACTTTGGTGCGCGAGACCACGCTCGCCGAGCTGGCCCGTGAAAAAGGCATCGGCAACTGTCTGCGCCTGGGCCCCGGGGAGCTTAAGACCGGAGGCTTTCGGCGTCAGTCGCTGATTGCCGATGCCGTGGAGGCCATCATCGGGGCCATGTTCCTCGACTCGGGCGGGGATTATGAGCGGGTGCGCGCGGTGGTGGAGAGCTGGTTTGAGAGCCGCCTGGCGCATATCGAGCCCGGGGAGAGCCAGAAGGATCACAAAACCGCGCTGCAGGAATATCTGCAGGCCCGGCACGAGCCGCTGCCGGTGTATACGGTGAGCAATATCTCGGGGGCCGACAACGAGCCTTTGTTTGAGGTCAAAGCCAGCATAGGACGGCTGCCGCCCTTCGTGGGCAAGGGCACCTCCAAGCGCCGCGCCGAGCAGCAGGCCGCCGGCCGGGCGCTGGAGTACCTGCAAAAAGAGGGCGCGCACTGATGGGTCAGCGCTGTGGCTACGTGGCCATCGTGGGCCGCCCCAACGTGGGCAAGTCCACGTTGATGAACCATCTCATCGGGCAGAAGGTGAGCATTACCTCCCGCAGGCCGCAGACCACCCGCAATCAGGTGCTGGGCATCGATACCCACACTGAGGGTGATGAGCAATACCAGGTGATCTACGTGGACACGCCGGGTCTGCACCGCGAGGAGCCCCGGGCCATCAACCGCATGATGAACCGCGCCGCGCAGGGGGCCTTGGGCGCGGTGGATCTGGTGTTGTTCCTGGTCGATCCCTTTGGGTGGAACGATGATGATGAGCTGGCCTTCCACCGGGTGCGGCAGAGCAAGCTGCCCACGGTGCTGGTCATCAACAAGGTAGATAAGGTCAAGGACAAGCAGGAACTGCTGCCGCTTATCGAAAAACTCAGCGCGCAGACCTCCTTTTCGGAGATAGTGCCGGTGTCGGCGTTGCAGGGCACTAACTTGGACGAGCTCAAGAAGATTATCGACAAGGCCCTGCCTGAGCAGCCCTGGGTGTTTCCCGAGGATATGGTCACGGACCGTTCGGTGCGCTATCTGGCCGCCGAGCTGGTGCGCGAGAAACTCATGCGGCAGATGGGCGCGGAGCTGCCCTACAGCTCCACGGTGGAGATAGAGCGTTTTACGGAGAGTGAGGAGCTGTGCGACATCAGCGCCACCATTTTGGTGGAGCGCGCCGGGCAGCGCAAGATGGTCATCGGCAAGGATGCCTCACGCTTAAAGAAGATCGGCACGCAGGCGCGTGAGGAATTGGAGCGTCTTTTAGGCTGCAAGGTGATGCTGCGGCTGTTTGTCAAAGTAAAATCCGGCTGGGCCGATGACGTGCGGGCCTTAAAGAGCCTGGGCTTGGATGGCAATTCCTGAGCCACAGGCCTCGGCCTTGTCTTCTAACGCAGAGCTGGAGCCTGACGGTGCCGACTATGGCTTTGTGCTGCACCGCAGACCTTACCGCGAGCACAGCAGCCTGCTGGAGCTGTGGACCTTACACTGCGGCCGGGTGAGTGTCCTAACGCGCAGCAGCGCCAAAAAGTACACGGCGCAACGCGCCACCTTGCAACCCTTTATCCCCCTGGAGCTTAGGCTTAAAAAAGGCGCGCACGGCCTGTGGTACCTGCAGGAGTGCAAAAGGCGCGGCCCCGGCTTTGAGCTTGGCGTGCCGGTACTGTTCAGCGCGGTCTACCTAAACGAGCTTATCTACTATCTGGTGCGCACGGCCGAGCCTGATCCCGAGCTGTTCGCGGCCTACCTGAACGCGCTCAATTCTCTGGCGGCCGGGCAGAACGAGTCGGCGATCCTCCGCCGGTTTGAAGCTCTGTTGCTCGCCTCTTTGGGTTATGCCCTGCGTTATGAGTGTGCCGACGGCACGCCGCTGCAGAGCTCCGGTCTTTATCGCTTTATCGCGCAGCGCGGGTTTGAGCTTATCCCGACCTGGCGTCTTGAAGAAGATCCTACCTTGAGCGGCTATACGGGGGAGATGTTGCTGAGCTTAAAAAACGGCGGGAACGGGGATACGGCGGCGCAGCAGGTTTTAAAAGAGCTGCACCGCTGTGTCATCGATCGGCTCTTAGGCGGCAGAGCGCTTAAAAGCCGCGAGCTTTATTTGCAGTACCAAAGGCTTTAAGCTCTCACGCTGCTCCTGACTGAGGCGCTGCAGCAGGTCCAAATTAAATTTCATACGAGGAAGCACGGCATGGTAACGTTGCAGGCCCTGGAAGTTGGCGATCGCGAGAGCTTTATTTTGGACTGTCAGGAGGCTTTTTTCTGCGACCATACCTCGGTGTCGGGAGCTGATGCCGAGGAGGCACGGCAAGATGAGGCAGCTTCAGGTGAGGAGATTATCCCGCGGGCGCTGCTGGAAAAAGCTCTGGAGAGGAGTGAGGCCTATCGGCTGGTCTCAGACGGGGAAGTCTGCGGTGGTCTGGTGCTGAGGGTGAGAGGGGAGCGCGGCGAGTTGGAGTTTTTGTTTGTTTCACCGCAACTGCACAGTAAGGGCCTGGGCTTTGAGGCCTGGTGCCTGGTGGAAAAACTGCATCCTGAGGTCAGAGTCTGGGAGACACTTACCCCTTATTTTCTCAAGCGAAATATTCATTTTTACGTCAACCGCTGCGGCTTTCACATTGTGGAGTTTTTTCATGAGCGTCATCCTATGCCGCAGGTGGTGTCCGGTGAGAAGCCCTGGGAAGTGGACATGCTGCGCTTTGAGAAGGTCATGTCGGGGCATTGAGCATTTCTCCACTTCCGACACTGTCATACCTGCGGGCCACCATGCAAAACCCAATCTGCCTGAACCTAAATTCAGCGTGGCAACTCTGCGACATTTGTGCCTTGGCAAAAAAGACCCTCTGTTCATACGGGGCTTTTCGAGAATTTTTGATTAGGCTGTCAGTTGCAACGCATACTTATCCCCGGCGCGCTCAATACGTGCCGGATACTTCATGTAGTCCGACAAATTCATGCCTGACAGCCTCCTTTCAGAACTCGCTCCAGGATGAAGGCGGCAACACTTTTGCCGCACTCGCGCGCCTTATTTTCTATCGCTGCCTTTTCCTGCTCCGTACACGGTATATTGATGTGCTTGGTTTTTTTAGGGCAGGATCTTTAATTGAACCTACTTTCCTGCCTGAGCCCGGTCTGGCTCCACCCCAACCGCTCACAATAACCCCTTCTCAATCAGTTTGTCATAGACCATCCATATATTGAGGAACAGGATCAGGAGCAGCATCACGTCAAGTCTTGATAGTTTTATCATTTGATTTTCTCCATAGCCTAAACTAAACTTAGAAAGGTCCACGGAGCTCCTGCCTCCGGAGACCATTCAGAACAGAGTTCCAAAATCCTGAAGATTATTTCGACTATCACTGCAATGAGAGCAATAATCTCGGTTTTCGTCCATTTACGATTGCGGGAGCGCTTTCGTTTCTTGCTGATCATATCTAACCTTCTTGGTATTCATATACAATGTTGATTATTTATGTCAACAATAAACCAAGATATTTGTGTGCAAAAGTGTGAAGAAAAGCAATAAGTTTGCTCATTAAATCGTTCTGTTTCACACCCCGAATCCCTTGATCCTTGCCTCAGCCACATGAAAAAACTTGAGGTCTTTCTCAATCCCGGTGAAACTCCGGATAGTGTTTAGCGCTGCCATTAAGGTAGTGTCCTAGCCTGCGCTGGAATCAGGCATAGTCTCACCCGCATTGGTGAAGGTCCTGATCAGGTACTCCATCATGGCTACTTAGGCTTGGCGCATACGCCGCGGCGGCTGAAAAGCACCTCAATGTCGGAATGATTGTCGGATAAAGACATAAAATGTCGTATATAATCATCAGAGACAATGACTCTTGGAGCGCCGATATGGGACGTTATTTTGAAACCGACAAGACCGAATTGAAGGTCAGGTACAGTAATACGATCTGCAAGGAGATTGTGGCCTTCTTAAACACCGAGGGCGGGCAGATCATCATCGGTGTTGCCGATGATGGTGAGGTGGTCGGAGTTGAAAACTTAGACGATACCATGCAGAAAATCTCCGATGTCGTCACGGCGCAGATAGAACCTAATCCCCAGGATGAGGTGCGCACGGAGGTTAAATTTGACCAGGGAAAAACCCTGGTGGTGATTCAGGTGCCCAAGGGGTATAAGCATCTTTACTGCATCAAGAAATTCGGCTTTTCGTCAAACGGCTGTGCCATGCGGATCGGCACCTCCTGCAAGTCCATGACCACCGAGCAGATCAAGGTACGTTTTGCCCAGAATTTCTATGATGATGAATATCTGCTAAAAAAGCGCGCCTCACGCTCTGATCTTTCTTTCAGAACCCTGCAGGTTTACTACGTAAATCAGGGCTATCAGGTAAATGAGAGCGCCGTGGCTGCCAATTTCAACTTGCGCAATACTCAGGGCGAGTATAACTATCTGGCCGAGTTGCTCGCCGATCGCAACAGTATCCCTCTTATTTATGTGAGGTTTGCCGGCACCGATAAGACGGCTCTTGCCGAGCGCAACGATTATGGCAACGTCTGCATTCTGTGGGTGTATGAGATGGTCAGAACCCGACTTGCCACCGACCATAAGTGTCTGGTGGATACCGAGGTGAGGCCCAGAGAGGAATTGAACCTGTTCGACTTTAACTGCGCCAATGAGGCGCTGTTAAATGCCTTAGTGCATAATGACTGGACGCAAAATCACCCTCTCATAGCGCTTTATGCGGACAGACTGGAGTTTCTCTCTTACGGCGGTCTGCCGCGGGGTCTTACTCAGGAGGATTTCTACGCCGGTGTCAGCTACCCGCGCAATCCCACCTTGATGAGGATCTTCTCCCAATTAAATCTCACCGAGCAGACCGGACACGGTGTGCCTTTGATAATCAGTAAATATGGTAAAGAAGCCTTTGAGATCAAGGATAACTATCTTAAATGTACCCTCAGATTCGATCCCGAGGCCTTGACCAAATTAAAACATGCCGGGCAGGCGCAGACAGTTGTCAGAACTCAGGATAAAATCCTGCTCAACTCCACCGAGCAGGCGGTGATCAAGAAATTGCTCGACAATGCCACCGTTACGGCGCAAAACCTGGCCGCGAAAATCGGTGTCACCCGGCGCACGATAGAGCGTGCCTTGGCCAATCTGAAAACCAAAGGAATAATTGAACGCATAGGCTCCAGGAACAAAGGAAGTTGGCTGGTGGTGAAAGCCGTGGGTCCTGCTGCCTGAACTCGACCCATTGCAGGGCGCTTGAGAGCAGCTGCTCACGCTGTGGTGATTGTCCGCAGCGCCATGTGACGTCTGAACTTGTTTCGGGCATATCGAAAAGTATCGACCATTCAACCGCAAAATCGGACGTAAAAAAATACGGTTGATTTAGCGACTGAACGAAACTACGCTATAGACATGAAGGATGCTATGAAAGAGAGCAGCACATTAGAATATAGGGAAAAAATATCAAGTACTTTCCTTAAGACAGCCTGCGCCTTCGCCAATTATGGCACCGGACGCATCGTCTTCGGCGTAGATTATTTGGGACAGGTAAGGGGGATCGCCGATCCGGTCGCAGCCTGTTTGGACCTGGAGAGGCGTCTTAATGGCAGTATTGAGCCTGTTCCTGATTATACTCTTGAGGTCAATCACAAAAACTCGCTGATAACCCTGACAATTTCAGAGGGACCACGCAAACCATATCTCTATAAGGCCAAGGCCTACAAAAGAAACGATACTGCCACTGTGGAGGTTGACCCGGTAGAACTCAGACGTTTGATTTTGCAGGGACGTCATTTTACCTTTGAAGAGTTACCGGCCACGGCGCAGGATTTGAAATTTTCATTCCTGAGCCAAAAGTTGCAGAAAGAGCTAAATTTGCAGCTATCACAAGATATTTTCAAAACCTGGGAATTGTTTAATGACGAGGTGGGATTTAACCAGGCTGCTGAGTTGTTGGCCGATAACAATTCCTTTCCCGGGATTGAGGCGGTACGTTTTGGCGAGAGCACCAGCAACATCCTTTATAGTCGTGCCCTCTTTGATCATGAATCGCTGTTAAAACAGTACGATGATGTCCTTGACATGTATCGGCAATACTATCAGCACGAGCAGATTAACGGCAGCCTAAGAGAGTGTATCTCTACTATTCCTGAAGAGGCATTTCGTGATGCCGTCATCAATGCACTAGTACACCGGCAGTGGGATCTGCCCGGCAGTATACAGGTGACTATGTTCCCCGATCGGATAGAGGTTGTTTCGCCCGGTGGTCTCCCCTTGGGTGAGAATGAGCACCTATACAGAACTGGGGGATTGTCGATACTAAGAAACCGCATCGTGAGCAACGTGTTTTTCAGGCTGCGTCTGTTTGAAAACTTAGGCGCCGGAATACCCAGGATCTGTGAATGCTATCGGGACAGTGCTGCCAAACCGGTATTCAATTTGGACGTTGACAGCGTCAAGGTAACTCTGCCGCTCATAAGTTCACAGGCAGGTTTAACAGCCGATGAGCAAAAGGTTTTGAGCGATCTTAAGGGCAGGAGCCTGCCCAGCTCGGCAGTGGCTGCTGCCACCGGTTTTGGCAAGTCCAAGACGGTGGCTATTCTCAAGCGCCTGGTTACACAGGGCTATGTGCGCAGCAGCGGTAACGGCCGAGGTCTCAGGTATACGGCGCAGTGAGCGCAAAACATCAGCATGTAGGTTGGTTGAGCGCCGGGCGTGGCGAGGTCTTGAGGGTGTCAGCTACGACAACCTTCAAGTTGACCTGACAGGCTGGCAGGTCGTAGACCCGGCTGTCTAATCTCCTGACTGATCCAATTCAGGCGGAGTTTGCTCAGCGCCGCAGAGGATTGCATATGGTGAGTTTTTACCAGGAAAAACCCAAACAGCTGCCTCCGGCCGTGGAGGGCGTATGCAGCGGACTCGATCTCACAGGGCGCGGCATAGTGCAGCTTAAGGCCGGGGTGTATTTTGCCCCCGGTCTGCTGCCGGGTGAGCGGGCACGGGTGCAGGTGAAAAATGAGAGGCAGCACGAACTTCGCGTGTTAAAGCTGTTGCAGCAATCCCCCCAACGCAGATCACTTGAGGATTGGTGTTCACGCTGCGGCGGCTGTCCGCTGCGCCACGCGCCGCCTGAACTTATTTTGGAAGCCAAGACAGCGGGGCTCAAGCGTTTGTTCGAGCGCAGTTGGGGAGTGAAACTGCCGCCACCTGCGCAGGTTGCAGCCTCTGTTACCGATGGCTATCGCCGTGCCTGCCGTCTGGCGTTGCGCGTGGATCGGGGCGTCCTCAAGCTGGGACTTAGAGCACCTTTATCGCATGAGATAGTAAGTCTTGAACACTGTCCGGTGCTCACGGACAGGCTCAACTCGTTGCTGCCGTCTCTGCGCTCTTTGTTGGAGACTCTGCCTTCGCGCCATCGCTTAGGGCATGTGGATTTACTGGACTCAGACGGTGCCCCTGCTGTCTCACTGCATTTTGCAAGTCAACCTCAGACAGATGATTTGAGCAGGTTAAAAGCGTGGGGTGAGCGCGAACAGGTCGCGGTTTTTTGCAGTGAGGTTGCGGCTTTGGGGAGCGGGGACCTCCAAGCACTCACCCCCTCTCTGCGTTGTTTCGTGTGCTGCGCCGGCCGTGAGGTTGCCTGTACCCCGGAGGATTTTGTCCAGGTCAATGCCGCGGTCAACGAAGAACTGGTCAAGTGGGTGATACAGTGTTGCCAGCCTCAGGCAGGGCAGCTCATCTGGGATCTCTACAGCGGCCTGGGTAATTTTGCCTTTGCGCTGCACGAGCATGGTGCCACAGTAAAGGCCGTGGAGTTGCTGGAGGCGATGGTTGTGCAGGGCAATGAGACCGCCAGGAGGCTTGGTCTTGAAGGCATTGCCTTTTACCGGGACGATCTGGATAAGGACTTTTCTGAGGCTGCGTGGGCGCAACAGTGTGGTGATCTGGCGCTGCTTGATCCCGGTCGCAAGGGCGCGGCAAACGCGTTTACCGCTTTGCTGCGGCTTAAGGTGCCCAGGATAGTGCTGGTCTCCTGCAACCCTCAGGCCGCGGCGGCCGATTTAAAGGAATTATTAGGCAGAAAGGGCTATGAGATCATCAATTGGGCGGTGTTTGACATGTTTCCCGGCACTACCCATGTCGAGACCGTCTGTTTACTAACACATAGGGGATAAGAAGGGCAGCGAACAGCCTGAATACTGGGTTTCTGCCAAACGGGAGGATTGTTCCGCCGGAGCGGCAGGAATCCCTATTCTATTCGCGGGAAGCTATCTGGCCGCAGGGTTGTGGTTGCGAAATTGCACCGAGGCAAAACGAGAATAGGAAATTACTGAAATCGTCAAAACTAGAAAACGATTTTGCTATTTTTGTCAGGTCGTGGAAATGATTTTACTAGGTCTTTTTGTTTGAGGTGGTAGAAATCCGCAGTAGCAGATGTTATAATAATCAAGCTATATGTTAATTGTTGAAAGGGATGAGTCGATGCTTCAAAACAACATAGAACTGGACCTGAAGACGAAATTGATCGAAGCAGGTCTTACGCAAAAGGAAATCGCAGAGCATATTGGGGTATCGCTTGCCTATGTGAATCGCATCACCAAGGGCCGAGAGCAGATCATCAATAAGACCCTCGTTAAAATGATGGACGCACTTGGATATGACGTGACGCTTGTGTATGAGAAGAGGAAAGGGTGATTTGTGTCAACAGTGTTGTCACAAATCTGAAGGGCGGTAAATGGTTATGAGAAATGATTTGACGACGGCAGGAAGTCTGATCCAGATCATCAGACAGTCACGGCAGAATGCCTTGAAAAAGGTAAATGAAGAACTTATCAGCATGTATTGGCATGTTGGGGAATACTTGAGCTCAGAATCAGCTAAGGCATCGTTTGGGGATGCTTATATTGATTCGATTGCAGAACAAATACAAGATGCTTTTCCTGGCATAAAAGGATTTAACAGACGTGGTCTGTATAGGATGAAGAAATTTTACGAAACATATAAAGACGATGAATTTGTGACAACGCTGTTGTCACAAATTAGCTGGTCGAATCATCTGGTTATTCTTTCAAATGCAAGAACGGAGGAAGAACGGCATTTTTACATTTCTTTATGTGTAAAGGAGAATTATTCGGCCAGAGAACTGTCAAGACAGATTGATAGCGGTTATTACGAGAGATATATGCTGTCCAAAGAAAAACTATTACCAGAACCGATTAGGAGCTTGAAGGAAAACCCGTTTTTAGATTCATATGTGATTGAATTTCTGGATCTACCCTCAAATTTTAAGGAAACGGATTTGAGGAAGGGTTTGATCCGGAATATGAAGGATTTTATCCTTGAAGTCGGGAAAGATTTTACCTTCATTGATGAAGAATACCGGGTACAGGTTGGCGGCAGTGACTATAAAATAGACCTTCTTTTCTTTCATAGAGGGTTACAGTGTCTTGTTGCATTTGAGCTTAAGATTGGAGAATTTAAGCCGGAATATATTTCAAAGATGGATTTTTATCTGGAAGCGCTTGACCGGCAGAAGAAAAAAGAGAATGAGAAACCAAGTGTAGGCATGATCCTGTGTGCATCTAAGGACGATGAGGTGGTTGAGTATGCGATGAGCAGAACCTTATCACCGTTAATGGTTGCTGAGTATCAGCTGCAACTGCCTGATAAGAGTGTACTGCAGAAGAAACTGCAGGAATTGATCAATATGCCTTTATTGGAAAGTGGAGAAGCCGATGCTTAGATTACAGATTGTCTAGAAAAAAACAGAGATTTGCTTTGGAATATCAATCAGAAGTATCTATATGAAATTACACATTTCTATGATGATTCGATGGATGAATGAGGGAACTACCATTAGGGGCACTTTGATGATTATTTCTCGGATCCGCAGGAATGTAGCTACGAAATTGCTATCAGGCGTGAAAAGTGAATTGCCTAAATCGGCAGGATGAGAAACGAAAAACTTGATAGGGAAGTCTGGAAGGGTTATAGCGTTGACAATCTGAATAAAAGTTCAGAGAAAAATAATTCAGAAATAACCAAGAGGCATAGATCCATGTTTATTGGACGGGAAAAAGAACTGAAAGCCCTCTCAGCTGAGCTGTCAACCTGGAAGAAAAAAACTGCCGTGCTTATTTATGGGAAACGCAGGGTCGGAAAATCAACATTGATTAACGAGGCGGCCAAGGCCTTTGATGGCATGGTCGTCAACCACCTGTGCGTGTCGAGCACCTTTGAAGGGAATCTGGAGCTTATTTATAAGAGCGTGGCGGAGAGTCTGTCTCTCACGCACCTGCGCTTTGATTCCTGGTTTGCGCTGATGGACTACCTGGGGACGCTGGGCCGGAAAATCCTGCTCATTATTGACGAATATCCCTATCTAAAACAAACCAAAAAGAAAAATGAAGTTGATTCCTACATGCAGGCCGTCATCGACAGGCTTCCTGAGAATGTAAAACTGGTTCTTTGCGGCTCCTACATTACCGTCATGAAGGAATTGCTGGCGGAAAGCAATCCGCTGTTCGGCAGATTCTCGTTGATTCTGCACATACATGATTTTGATTACTATGATGCGTCAAAATTCTATCCCAATCTGACCGTACGCGAGAAGGTGACCTTCTATGGCGTGTTTGGAGGATGTCCTTATGTCCTTGAGAATCTTGACACTGGTAAGTCCGTAAAGGAAAACATCATCAGTCTGCTGCTGCCGGAGACGGGGCTTGTCAGATCTCACATAGAAAACGTCATGCTCAGGGAAATTCAGAAATCCTTTGATGCAAGGATACTGGAGTCCCTCGGAAACGGCAGGAAAAAGTATACCCAGATAAGGGATCAATTAGGCAGCAGTGAGACCGGACTGCTCGATAAGCAGCTTAAGATCCTTCTGGAGATGGAGACCATACAGAAGACGGAGCCGATCAACCACCGCCATGACAAGAAGAAGCAGTTTTATGAAATTACGGATAATCTGATGCGCTTCTACTTTTCATTTATCTTCGGGAGCGCCGGAACCATTTCAAGGATAGGTGAGGCGCAATACTATGCGGCTAGTATCGAGAAAACTCTTGAGCAGTTTATCAGCAGAAGATTTGAAGGAATATCCCTGCAATACTTCCACAGAATGTCGGTGCAGGGAAGAATCCCGGATATCGAGGATTTTGGCTCTTACTGGTATGATGATCCGCTAAATAAAACCAACGGAGAATTCGATTGCGTAATTAAACGTGCCGGTGGTCTGTTTGATTTCTATGAATGCAAATATTTCGACAGGCCTATGACGCTAAAAGAGTGCGAGCAGGAAAGAGGTCCGTTACAAAAAATGCAGGGGCTGGAAGTTACCGGCGTCGGGTTCATCTGCACGGGTGGATTTGATTTTAAGAGCCAGGCGGACTTTATTCTGATCGACGGGAAAGACCTGTACCAGTGACCGGAGTTTGGCATGAACGCAATCCATTACCTCGCCATCATTGGTTCCGATCAGGCAGGTGGCTCCGTTTCTGCCAGGATCTTTGCGGGTTTTCCATCACCCGGGGGACTGCAGGCCGGAGCGGGACGCTTGGAAGTTTGACCTCCCCATGGGATACGCGGCAAAACTGCGGTGAATTCTAGGGAAATGAGCTTGAACGCACAGATAACTAAAGTTTCCAGAGAAAGTATTTTCCAAAAGCGAACATTGACTGCTTTTGGGAAAGTAGACCTCATAATAAGGTGAGATGTGGGTCATGAAGCTGATTGAACGCACTGCTTATCTTGACAAACTGACGGCTGTGATCGGTACGCCCGATATCAAGGTTATCACCGGCGTAAGGCGCTGTGGGAAGTCAAAACTGCTTGAGGCGTTCATGGCCTATGTGCGGCAGCATGACAGTACCGCCAACCTGGTTCACGTCAACTTCAATCTCCCCGAAAATGAGGGTTTGTCCACCTACCGGGCACTCTACGACTATGTCAGCGCCAGGTACCAGGCGGGGGTCACCAATTACGTGCTGATCGATGAAGTGCAGATGTGCCAGGGCTTTGAGAGGGCTATCAACGGCCTGCACGCAGCTGAGCGCTATGATATTTATGTGACAGGCTCCAATGCCTTTTTGCTCAGCTCTGATCTGTCAACACTGTTTACCGGGCGCACCTTTGAGATAAAGGTGTATCCGTTCTCTTTTTCAGAGTTCAAAAAATACTACGGGTTGTCAGATAACTACGCGGCTTTTGACAGGTATCTGCTGGAAGGCGGCATGGCCGGCTCCTATCTCTACCGCAATCAGGAGGACCGCTTGGACTATCTTGCCGAGCTCTTCGATACCCTGATAGTGCGCGATATCAGGCAGAAATACCGGCTCAGGAATGTCGCGCTGTTGGACAGGTTAGTCGATTTTCTCATGGATAATGTTGCCAATCTCTCCTCGGCGAGCAACATTTCCCAGGCACTCTCCTCCGAGCTTGAAAATGTCAATCATAAGACTATCAGCAGCTACATGCAGTACCTCTGTCAGGCTTTTGCCTTCTACAAGGTGCGCAGATACGACATCCGCGGCAAAAAGTACCTGACCTCCAATGACAAGTACTATCTGTGCGATCCCGCCTTTCGCTATGCCAAACTCGGCACCAAGAATATGGATTATGGCCGGGTGATTGAGAATATCGTCGCCCTTGAGCTCATACGGCGCGGCTATGAGGTGTACGCCGGCTTGCTCTATCAAAAGGAAATTGACTTTGTGGCTATCAGGCGCGGGGAAAAACTCTATATCCAGGTGGCTGACAATATCGCCGATCAGGTAACTTTAGAGCGGGAGTTAAGCCCGCTTTTCAAGATAAAAGATGCCTACCCCAAACTGCTGCTTGCCCGTACCAGACATGGTCTGACCGACTACGAGGGGGTCAGGATTTTTGATGTGTCAGACTGGCTATGCGCTTAGCGTGTCCACTGGGTGCCCCAAAGCGTTGTCAGCCATGTTTTCAAGTAGGTGCAAAATACGATTTTTCAGGGCACGCCTGGTATTTTCCCAATGCCCTGGTGCGGGCTAATTACCACGATCTCAAACACGGCGTCTATGCCTCGACCGAGTACTTGGAGCTGTTTTTGAAAAATCTGCCACCCAGTGAACAAAATTCTTGCATAACCGCAAGTTACATATTGGTACGGCTCAAGATTCGTGAGCGCGGCTCTCATTGACTCTTTTGGTTCTTGAATCTACGGGCCGTTTCCTGCTATCAAAGTTGCCGCCGTAGCAACCGTCTGAATGCTTAGTGGGGAACAGCGCTTGCCGACAGCGGTTCACATTTTAGATTTCTGTGACTTTGTGCGGAAATCTAAAATACAATGATAAAAAGCAGTCATGTGCAGTGTATTTTAGATAAGTGTGCAAATGCACAAAAATCTAAAAGGCACCTGTTTTTATGCAGAGAATAGAACGTACCCGCTATCTGAATAAACTCATCTCCAAGATGAACAACGGCATGATCAAGGTAATTACCGGGATCAGACGCTCGGGTAAATCATATTTGCTGTTCAACATTTTTTACGAGTACCTGCTACAACAGGGAGTCGCAGACGACTGTATTGTGCGTCTGGCTCTTGATGATCTCAATAATGACCGTTACCTTGCCCCCGAGATTCTTTATTCTTATCTGATGGAGAGGACTGCCGATCAAAGCTGTCACTACTATATTTTGCTGGATGAAGTACCCTGAAAGCCAATAATTGGTAACTAGCTAACCCCAAACCTACCCCAATCCCCCGAAAAAATCCTGTAAAACAAGCAAAAAGGCCGTGTTTTTGTGACATGGTTCGGGGTTTTTGTGTGCATTTTAGCTAGTTACCATGTTATAATATGGTAACTAGCTAAATAGGTGAGGTGGCATATGGCAAGACCGATAAGAGAAGGTACAAGGATCAGAACTTTCAAGAGAAAACAGGGTAACGGCGACTACTATGTCTTCGAGCGTGAAGTTGAATATGATCCGGAAACCCGGCGGGATAAGACGCTTTCCCTGCGTCTAATCGGCAAAATCCCCAAAGGAAGTGAGGTGATGGTGTCCACCAGACACCGGACTCCGCCGGAGAAGAAGAGTGCTGACGGCACTACCCGTTATCGTCTGGGCATGCTCTCCCTGCTTAAGTGGGTGGGCAAGGAGTCCGGTATCGATGAGGACTTAAAGTCGGCCCTGCCGCAGTTAAAGTATGGCC
>JAFUGP010000082.1 GCA_017469335.1 Succinivibrio sp.
AAGGTAGCCGACGGTGAGGATTATGACAGTGTCTGCGCGGGAGCTCTTTCCCAGATAGAAGAGAAACGCTACGCCGCCCCCTTTGAGCAGAAAAAGTACACCATCTTAAAATACGGCATCGCCTTTCGCGGCAAAAAGTGCCTGGTGCTGAGGCCGCAGGCTTGATGAAAGCGACATTATTCAGCCCTGACGCCGAGGATCGACACAGCTGATAACATTGGCAATTCCCAAGTTGCAAGGACGCGATCCGTCAACGCACAAAGGCCGACAGCATTATTTGTACGCCTCGGGTATGACCGGCGACTCACTACGCTCAGCACGGACGCACTGTAGCGGTTGGTTCTGATCGTTTGTAAAATTGGTGCGTTAATTTAAGGCGAACACACGCCGCAGATGAGCCTCGTAGTCAGCAAGGTATTTCTCCACCTGCGGGTTTTTGATCACATCGTTGCAGATGAAGGTCTCAAGACGGCTCATGCCGATGAACTCGTGGGCCTTGTGCAAATGCAGGTACACGCCGTCCACACCCACACCGCCGAAGAACTCCTCGGGGCGGGTGAAGGCCTCCAGGGGCGCGTTCCAGGTCAGGGAGAACATGTAGTGCTTGTCTTTGAGCACGCCTCCGGTGCCGTAGCCCACTGCCGGGTTGACGCGGTGACGTCCGTCGCTTACGCAGAAGCGCTTGTCCCCTTCGGTGAACACCTCGTCGATATACTTCTTGACGAACCACGGCTCGCCCATCCACCAACCCGGCATCTGGTAGATTAAGGCGTCGGCGCGCAGGATCTTCTGCACCTCCGTCTCGGGCTCGTAACCGGCGGTGATGACGGTCTGCTCGACCTCGCGTCCCATGGCCGTAAGGGTCCTGACTGCCAGATCGTGCAAGGTGTTGCAGAGCCGGCCGCCGGAGTGTTTGAAGTTCTGGGAACCGTTGATAAGCAGAATGTGCTGCATGGTCATGACTTAGTACTCCTTTTTAACTAAGCTGCCGCGTTTATGGCCGCGTGTTTGCCGGGGCGGTACCTCATTATACCCAATGCCAGGACGGGTATCATTGGGGGCAGTTTCTGTGTGGAGACAACAGGACGGGAGTGCATCTTCTCTGCGGCTTTGGGGGAGCAAAGAACTGCCGCCGCTCACCGCACGGCAGAGGCTGCTTAGGCAAGAAAGTGGCAAGGAGTCAACCAGCGTGGGCCTTAAGCATCAAATTGAGAACTCAGCTTTGCGGACACAAAAAAAAGGCGGGTTGCCCCGCCTTGAACAGGAGTGTTAAGAGTTTATTTGGCGCGGGCCGCGGCATCCTCAATGGAGAGCTTGGCGGCGGCGGCCTTCAGGCCTTCCAAATCGAGCTTGGACATGGCGACCAGTTCGTCCTTGGTGTAAGGCAGCTGCTTGACGAAGTATTTCTCGTAAGCCTCATAGTCTTCCGGGGAAGCCACATAGAGGTAGGGGAAGTCGATGTCTTCAAATTTGCCCTTGAAGTCCTTGTAGTTGCCCTTGACGGCGTTGTAGACCAGCATGAAGGCGATCAGCGGATCGCAGTAGTGGCCGCCGGACTCACCGGCCATGGAGCCGTTTTTCAGCCGCTCGCCCAAATCCGGCAGAAAGTCGGTGGAGACGATGGCGATCTTACCGGTCTTGCCGGCTCTTTCCACTGCGGCAATGGCGCCCTGCAGCGGATCACCGCCGCCGCCGGCCGGGATTAAGGCATCGAGGTTGGGATTGGCGGTCATGAGAGCCTCGGCCGCCTTGGAGCCGCCCTCGGAGGAGGTGCCGGCATACTGAGGCTCGGAGAGGTCAACCTTGTCATCGGGATGAGCTGCGTTCCATTTCTCCACGCCGGCCTGATAGCCTTTCCAGCGGCCCAGCCAGGTGGCGTCACCCTGTTCCCAGCCGATGAGGCCGATGTTGCGTTTGCCTTTCTCAATTAAGATGTTGACCAGTTTCTCGCCGTTCTCGGGCTCGTTCTCATGTACGGCGCCGATGTAATAGGGTGAATTGGTGGCCATCTTGTAGATGTCCGGGCTGTTCTCCTTGGAGATGACGCGGAAGAACTGCGCCAGGTACACCTCATTGTCATTGGCCGTCTTGATGGCCGAGGTCATTTCGGTGTCGGAGCTGTTGCAGATGATGATGCCCTGGCAGCCGGCGGCGACCAACTGCTCAACCGAGGAGGTCACCTTCTCGGAGACGTGCCCCTGATCGACATACTGCACCTTGACGCCCAAGGCATCGGCGGCCTCGTCCACGATGCGCTTGCACCACGAACCCAGCACGTCGGTGGACGACCAGATGGAGACGCCTATCTTGATGTCCTTGTTGTCGATGGCGAAGGCATTGGTGCTCAGGCCGGCGGCCAGCACCGCAGTGGCCACGGCCTTGCCCAGTTTCTTGACATTGAATTTCATGTTTGTTTGTTCCTTTTAACCTTACGGAGATAATCAGTAGCAGCGCACTTCCAAACGCCGCAGGCCGCGGCTTGCGCCGCACTTGACCTGTAGCGATATTAGCCTTTTTTTACGAAAGCGATTACAAAAGAGTTGAATTTTAATGCTGTCTATAGAAATATCCATTAAAACAGCCAAAAAACTAGTATATTTACCATATTGCCTCCCCCAAAGCTCAGTTAAATACAGCAGAATTATATTTTCAGACCTCTGTTGCTCAAGCCAGAAGTTCAAAACGGGGCAGTTGTCGTTTTTATCTTTATTTACAAAGAAAAATCTCCGTCATGTACTCACTTGTGCAAACTGTGATCTCCCTGATTTAAACCTGAAATATAAAATCCGATGATTTATAGGGGCGGATTTTTAAAAATGTGCACTGGGTTTCATTTTGTAAACGTTTTCTCGCAGGATGTCCCGGTCGGGTATATTCTAGGTTCAATGACGGTTGGGCACGTGCACGCTCTGCTCTGACCGGGGGTGGCACCGCATTGAAACCGTCATGTACCGAGCGCCGGACACCACGGCAGAGCGAGCGGGGCTTAAGAGTTAAGCCCTGAAATCGCCACACAGGACACACATGTATGATTGACAGATTCAACCAACTCTCGGGAGCCAACAAGGGCTACATCGTGCTGACCGCGCTGGTGTTTCTCTCCTGGCTTATCTTCAAGATCCTCACCCCAGACAATTTCGGCTCGCCCTCCAATCTGGTGGCCTACTTCCAGGCCTCCCTAATCACCACGGTAGGTGCCATCGGCTTCTACTTCGTGATGGACATGGGCATGTTCGATTTCTCCATCGGCGCGAACATCATTCTCTCGGCCATCGTGGGCTGTCAGCTGGCTACCAATTTTGACTTGGGTTACGCCGGGCTCATCTTAGGCAGCATCGCCACCGGGGCGCTGGTGGGACTGTGCAACGGCTTTTTCTACGTCAAGCTGCGCATCCCCTCCATGATTGTGACGGCGGGACTGGCGCTCATCTACGAGTCCATCGCCAACTACATGGCAGGCGGGGTGGAGCAGACTCTGCCTTCCTCGTTGCGCGCCTTCGGTCAGATGCCGGGCAATATCATTCTGGCCATCGTCACCTTCATCATCGCCTACGTGGTGCTCAACTACACCAAGTTCGGCACCTATACCTACGCCATCGGCTCCGATGAGTTCGTGGCCAAGAACATGGGCATCAACGTCGACAAGTTCAAGGTGCTGGCCTTTATTCTGAGTGGGGCCTTCTTCGGGGCCATGGCCGTTTTGACCATCAGCTACGGCTCTTCGATGGTGGCGGTGACAGGCATGGCTTCCATGAGCCGCAACTTCATCCCCACCATGGGCTGCTTCTTCGGACTGGCCTTCATGAAATACGGCATCCCGCTGCAGGCCATTATCTTAGGTGAGTTCATCGTCAACATCATTTTCTTCGGCTTCATCTCCTTAGGCGCCCCGACGGCCATCCAGGATGTGATCACGGGCTTCGCGCTGCTCATCATCATCACCCTGACCACCAAGGTCACCAAGGGCGAGATTGTCAAGTAGGAGGCCTCTTATGAGCGAAGATATAAGACTGCAGGTCAGTCACATCTCCAAGACCTTCGGCATCACCAAGGCCTTAAAGGACGTGTCCTTCAACATCAACAAGGGCGAGGTGCATGCCTTAATCGGCGAGAACGGCTCGGGCAAGTCCACCCTCACCAACATGCTCACCGGCATTTATCCCATGGAGAGCGGCACCTTTACCTTAGACGGGGTGCAGATCCATCCCAAAAACCAGGTTGATGCCAACAATTTGGGCGTTTCTATCATCGTGCAGGAACTAGGCACCCTCTCGGGGCTGACCGTGGCCGAGAACATCTTTTTAGGCCATGAGGATCGCTTCATGAAGTTCGGGTTCCGCAACACCCACGCCATGAACGCCGAGGCCGACCGGCTGTTGCAGCGCTACGGCTTCAACAACATCAAAGCCTCCAACATGGTCGATGACTACAACTTTGAAGACCGCAAGTTAGTGGAGATCGTCAAGGCCACCTACTTCAATCCCAAGATTGTGGTGATCGACGAGACCACCACCGCGCTCTCGCAGGAGGGCCGTGAGGTGCTCTACAAGCAGATGGAGGCCATCCGCGCCGCGGGCAACACCGTGATTTTCATCTCCCACGATCTGCCCGAGGTCATCGCCAAGTCCCAGACCATCACCATCCTGCGCGACGGGGTGTACATCGACACCATCAAGAGCGCGGACGTCACCGAGGATCAGTTGAAGAAACTCATGGTGGGCCGCGAGGTTACCGGTGATTACTACCGCTCCGACTACGGCGAAAAAATTTCCGAGGAGGTGGTGCTGTCGGTGCGCCATGTCACGGTGCCGGGGATTATCGAGGATGTGAGCTTTGATCTGCACAAAGGCGAGATTTTAGGCTTCGGCGGTCTGTCCGAGTCGGGCATGCACGAGGTGGGCAAGGCCATTTTCGGCGCGAGCTACGACCGCGAGGGCGAGGTCAAACTCCAGGACGGCACCGCCATCAACGATATTCCCACCGCCATCAAACACTCGGTGGCCTACACCTCCAAGGACCGCGACAACGAGTCCGTGGTCATCAACCAGAGCATACGCGACAATGTGGCGCTGCCCTCGTTGGACCGGCTCACCTACGGCTCCAGTCGCTTCCTCAGCTGGCCGCGCATCAAGGAGTTTGCTCAGAAATTTGCCCACGAGATGTCGGTGAAGATGGTCAATACCGATCAGTTCGTCTCCGAGCTCTCCGGCGGCAACAAGCAGAAGGTGGTGCTCGCCCGCTGGATCGGGCGCGGCTCGGACATCGTGGTGCTCGATTCGCCCACCCGCGGCATCGACATCAAGGTCAAACAGGACATTTACCAGCTCATGAACCGCATGCGCCAGGAAGGCAAGTCCATCATCATGATCTCAGAGGAGCTTATGGAGCTCATCGGCATGTGCGATCGCATCATCATCATGAAGGACGGCAAGATCAGCGGAGAGGCGCCGCGCAGCCGTGAGTTAGATGAGAACAGTCTCATCTCCATGATGGTTTAAGGAGGGTTTTACCATGAGCGAAACAGCAATCGACGTAAATAAGGAACAGCAGTTAAAGTCACTGCAGAAAATGAGATTGGTGCGCGCGCTGCTGCCCATCGTGGGCCTGGTGCTGGTGTTCATTCTCTTCAATTTCCTCACCAACGGCCGCATGATAAGCCATCTGCATCTGGCTATGTCACAGGTCTATGTGACCATGATTGCCTCCATGGGGGTGTTCTTCATCATGACCATGGGCGGTCTGGACTTCTCGCAGGGCTCCATCTTGGGTCTGAGCGCCATCGTGGTGTGCGCGCTCTCCCACTACAGCATTCCGCTGGCGGTGGCAGGCGGCATTCTCACCGGGGCCTG
Organism: Succinivibrio sp.; assembly: GCA_017469335.1. GTDB lineage: Bacteria > Pseudomonadota > Gammaproteobacteria > Enterobacterales > Succinivibrionaceae > Succinivibrio. The sequence continues at coordinate 5,850 of JAFUGP010000082.1, forward strand.
TATCGGGGCCATCAACGGTTACTTCTACGTCAACCGCAAGATCAAGTCCTTCATCGTGACCATCTGCACCATGTTTTTGTTCCGCGGCCTCATCAAGTACCTCACCACCAATTCTCCGGTGGCAGGCTCGGTGGACCTCTTGGACATCGACTCCACCTTCTTTAAGGTGTGCTGCACGGCGGTGGTGGTCTTCATCGGCTTTATCTGCTTTACCTTCACCCGCTTCGGCACTCACCTGCGCGCCATCGGCGCCGGGGAGAAGGCGGCCATGTTCTCGGGTATCCGCACCGACCGCTTAAAGTTCTGGGTCTATGTGCTCGCCGGAGCCATCACGGGCTTTGCCGCCTTCATCAGCGCCATCAAGGTCGGCTCCGTGACCTCCTCGGGCGGCAATCAGCTGGAGACGCAGATCCTCATCGCGCTGGTGTTGGGCGGCATGCCCATCTCCGGCGGGGCCATGGCCCGTTTTGAGAACTTCGTGGTCGGCTCGCTGCTGTTCGTGGTGCTCAACAGCGGCCTGACCATGATAGGTTTCACCACCCAGATGATGCAGCTCATCGAGGGCGTGGTGTTCCTGCTCTTCGTGGCCATCTTCGCCGATCGCCAGGCCATTCATGTCATCAAGTAGCCACCAACCACGGCACTGACAAAGCCCCGGGAGGCCGGGCCGGAGGCCCCCGGGGAGAGTTAAAAACTCCTTAAAATAATCTGGCACTTTGTTACCCGGGGCAGGGCCATGGTTCTGCTCCGGGTTTTTGTGTCTGCGGGGCTGAAGAAAGATAAGCGTCATCATGGAGGTGCACTCACTTGGCCCGGATGCGTCAAAGTTGTGAACCTGTTCGTTATTTTTGAAGTTGTTAGGTGACAAATATCGTTTTTTGAGTGGGGGGGGGGTAGCCTTAAAAGTCCTTTCCAAGGCACATTAGTGCAGATGAGTGCGGGCCTGCTAGCGCTGCACCATACCAACAACAAAAACTTGTCATGTCATGGAGATTTGAGGTTATGAGCATAATAAGAAAGGCGCTGGCCGCGACCGCGCTCGTGGGAGCGATGGCTGCCTGTGGCGGCGCTCTGGCCGAACCGACCGAGCTTAAGGTCTGGTGCTGGCTGCAGAATTTCAACGTGCCGGCCGCACAGCTGGCCGCCGAGCGCTTTACTGCCAAACACCCGGATGTGAAGATCACGGTCGAGGATGTTCCTAATGATGAGACCATCGTGCGCATGAACGAGGCCTTAAAGGCCAACGATCACGCCAAACTGCCCGATGTGGTGCTCATTGAGGATTACCGGGTGCAGAACTTTCTGCACGACTACCCGGACTTTCTTAAGGATTTAAGCGGCAGTTTTGACCAGAACAACTTCGCGCCCAGCAAAATCGCCATCAGCTCGGACAATGAAGGCCGCGTTTACGGTGTGCCCTTTGACTCGGGGGTGAGCACGCTGTATGTCAGGCTCGATCTCTTCGAGCAGGCCGGGTACAGCCTCAAGGATCTGCAGCATATGAGCTGGGATCGTTTCATCGAGATGGGCAAACAGGTGCAGAAAGTCACCGGGCATCAGCTCATTCCCTATGATCCGGGCGATCTCATGGAGATCAGGCTCATGATGCAGTCCGGCGGCACCTGGTATACCGGCGCCGACACGGTGACGGTGGATCTGGAGAACAACAAACCGCTGCAGGAGGCCTTCAAGACCTTCAAAAAGCTCAAGGACGAAGGGTTGCTGTTGGAGTATCAGGGCTGGGACAATCTGGCACCGACCTTCCATAACGACAAGGTAGCCGCGGTGATGTCCGCCTGCTGGCTGGCCTCACTGGTGATGGGCAATGAGGAGCAGTCGGGTAAGTGGCGCGTGGTGCAGCTGCCCATGCTCAACGTGCAGTTCCCCTCGGGGATCTCCAATCAGGGCGGCAGCTCCTGGTATGTCAACAATTACTCGCCCAACGCCGCACTGGCCGCGCAGTTTCTGGGTGAGACCTTCGGCAGCGATCGCGAGCTCATCAACGAGCTGGTGCCGAAGATTCAGCTTATCTCCACCATGAAGGAGGCCGAGACGCTGTCCAACTACCAAAAACGCTATCCCTTCTTTGGGGATCAGCGCGTGCTCAAGGTCATGACCAAGTGGACCACCTCCATTCCGGCGGTCAAGTACGGACGCTTTACCAAGCAGATTGAGGATCAGGTGGTGCAGCCGGCCTTAAAGAGTTATTTAGGCGGTACCGCACTGGAGGCTGTGCTCTCCAAGGCCCAGCATGAGGCCGAGGCCATAGTCAAGAAGGCCAAGTAAGCATAATATGCCGGCCTGAAAGCCCGCCTCGGTCATAAGCTGTGGCGGGCTTTTTGATGTTCAGCCAAGGTCGGGCTGGTCCTGCCGGGGCTGCCGCCCTGACGCGCAGCTCAGGTTACGGGGGTAAAATACCCAGAGCCGGGCAGGTCATGCCAGACCATCCAAGGTGCCTGGGCGGATCCTCGATGGGCGGTGCGGGACTGGCGTGCCCCATGCTGTCTTAAGTGGCACGATGAGTGATGAAAAAAAGGCCATCAGAGCAGAACAGGGCGGTGAGGTGTAAGGCGGGTGTCGCAATGACCGCGGCCTGCCGCTACCTGTTCAGGAACAGCTGCTCGCTCAGGAATACTGGGTGGCAAAGTACGGTGGGTACCGGTGGCAGAATTTAAAATTTAATTTAAAATAACAAAGTTATTTAACTTGTTAATTATATAATTTCTTTGATTAATTATAAAATTTTAACTTTAATTATGCAGTTATTTTACTTAATTATAAATTTTCAATTTTAATTAAAGATTGTGTAAGTTAATTATTACATTGGCACCTTAATTAAAAATTGTGAAAATTAAGACGTGTCTCAGATACAACGCGCCTTGCCGGACTAAGTCTGCGACTGCCAGGTACGAAAGCCACACTCATTTAAGGAGGATCAGATGCCCACGCCGTTATCAGCTGCTGTAGTGCCCCCTTATGAAAGTTTCGTAGGCTTTTTGTTGCGCAGCCGTCTTAATGTGCTGTGGGAAAAAAGCCCGTACGCGCAGTTGCTGCTCACCCCCAAGATCTTCTTTTTGCTGCTCGCTGAGCGGGAGTTGCGCTCTACCTTAAACACCTACGACCTACAGCAGGTCAAAGCCCTGTCGGCTCATAAAAATGAACTTATGGAACGGGTGATCCTGCACGCTCAGGACCCGGGCGGGGCCTGTGACGGCCTGAGCCCTTTTGAGGCTCAGGCGGTACAGCGCTTAAGCGCACTGCCGCAGGTGCCGCTGGCTTTAGAGCCGGATACACCGCTTGAGTGCAGTGCGCAGCTTAATCTGCTCTCGGCGGCGCACGCGTTACTTACCGGCGCTGATGAGGAGGCCTACGAGCCGCTTGCGCGCGGTGAGAGCACCTATTATCACCGGCTGTTGCAGGTGGCCGCAGCGCAGGAGGTGACAGCTCGTGACAGACTCATTGCCAGTGAGGAGGTCATCGTCTCAATGCTCATAAAGGCTACGCTTGCCTCCTCCACCTTGGTTGCGCTGGAGGAGGCGCGGTGTTTTAGGGGGTTGGATCTGCTGTTGCTGCAGGCGCTGCGCCTGCACCGCGCCCGGCGCTGCGCCGTCCAAGAGGTGCTCTGCGTGCAGCTGTTGTTGCGTGAGCATCTTTGCAACTTAAGGCAGTTTGAGGAGGAGGCAGCGCAAACTCAGGCACGTTTAAACGAGCTGCAAGACAGGGTAAGCACACCTAGGTCTGACAAAGAGGGGCTGCTTGAGATCCTCTGTGGCAGGCGTAAGGATCTCATGACCATGCGGCCGGTGCTGATGCGCGCCGCGCTCGCGCTCTTAAATACCTATGTGGGTTTTGAGGAGGTCCTAAAGCGTCATGACGCGCGGGAGCTGGAGCTTTACTGCGCCTTCCTGGAGCCCGCTCAGGCTCAGGAGCTCAGGTTTCTCGCGCAACTTCTGCATCAGTGAGGCCCTTGGCGCCAGTGAGCGTGGTGATCAGAGCGGTCACTGTTGCCTTGAGTTCGCCTAAAAGGCGCGCTAAGCTAGGGACGAGCGCAAGCGGGGACTTTCAGCCCCGTGCTCGTTGAAAAAGAACCAGCAAGGAGTCTTTGACATGCACGGCATGACCCACTACATGGGACTGTTGATGGCCAACAGCCCTGTCAATCTGCTTATTTTCATGGCGTTGCCGGTGATCTTAGCCGAGACCGTCGCCATCACCGAACTTGTCATCCTCTACCGGCGGGAGGCAGACACTGCCTGGCATAAGCTCAACTTTTGGTGCGCCGTGGCCGCGGGGGTGGTCTTCATCCCCATCAACCTCTATCTGCTCATCCGCGTGATCATACCTCTTACCGGGCAGGGGCAGTGGCAGGGATGGATAGATGTAAGCGCCGTGGTGCTGTACATGCTCTCCGGTCTGATCATGACGGCGCTGGCTCTCACCAGATTGCTGCGCCGAGAGCACATTGAGAGCCGGGGCGCGCAGATTGGGCTGCTCTCTGCCTTTCTGGTGCTCTCGCACCTGGCCATGATCCTGGGTATGACTGATCCTGCCTTGGGCATGAGCAGTCCCGCGCTCGTACAGACTGAGGAGGCAGAACTGATGCCGGGGAGCGCCGGATCAGACGCTGCACAGGGGCCGGAGCGTGCCATGTCACCTGCGGGTGATGCCGGACACGGTCAAACGCATCAGCACCTTCATCAGCACTGACCGAGGCCTTACCTGAGGTTGCCGCGCTAAATTCTCGCAGCGTACGGAGAAATTCAATGCTAATTTTCGTTATGCTCAGCCATGCTGAAGTGGTAAGTTTGAGGTCTCGAGAATGTCAAGTTGGAACACATGTTTGGGTTTATAACCATACCCACGATCTTTAGTAACCTATTGATTTATATAGTAAAAGTCCATTTGATGATCTAAATCAGTTTTTATTTTGGAACCGTGAAGACCAAATCAACAAGTTAGCCTTAACGAAGGCATCGTTTTGACCAGGTTTCACCCCGTAACCGTGGATAATTTGTCCGGAAAAGCGGAAAGACGCGGATAGATGATGATTTGAGTGACCCGAGGATCAAAACTGATTGATAAATATAGAAAAACAGAGCCAAATGCGGTAGGATATTCAAATCAACAAAACAACTGGCAATAAGGAGTGAACCATGCCAAACATATCCCCCGCAAAAGACTCAAAGACTATATTATCTCTCGGTAAGGGCCCAGTCTTCAAAAAATTTCTGCTTATATTACAAGGTTTATTTGCTTAAAACAAAATTAAGCACTCTTTCATGCTGACAGACATCTGAAAACAAGAAATCAGTATCTATTTAGGAGAACGTGGAAGATAGGTTACCACTAATTTAGGCACGGATTGTATGGCTTTATTTTTGCCCTGACTCATCAGGAAGTAGATCTTATTGGCTAAAATATCAGCGCTCCGAATTAAGGTGAAATTTCTAGAATCACAGTACTTAACAGTAACGAAATCTATTTTGGTAAAGATAGGTGGAATGAACTTATTCCACCGACTGTTGAAGACTCCGATTTTAAACTCATTCTCAAGTGACTGTTCAAGTTCATACCTGGCATTTGTCGCTGTAGTATGTTCGTCTACATAACACCTAATGCTCTCTACATCGTCAGGGTCTATAACTCCCTTCTTAATTAGTTTCTTCAACAAATTCTTCAGACTAATTTTAAAAGCATAGTCCAAATACCTTTGTTTTGACTTTTTATTGTTAAAAATATCTTTCAACAAAGAAGGTTCATTAACTATTCCGGCGAATTTATACGCTCCATTCAGTGATCTGAACAGCTTTGATTTGTTTTTGTTTGATATTGTTGTTGCTTTAATTTCCTCATCTTTGTCTTTGCCTTCAATTTTTCTGACTATGTTTTCTGCATGAATATATTTTCTGCTTGCAGTCGAGACATCACTGTTGGAAAGAAATACCAGACCGGCATAAACGAAGAACTCGTTGTGGCATACATCAAAGACACCGGACTCATCTGAATAAACAAGGATGTTCATGCTCTTCCTACAAATAAAAAAACCCGCCTTGCGGCGGGCTCTCCACGGCCGACGTACTTACAGTACGCTTAAACGCTAATTCGGTTCCCGTGGATATACAGCCAGACTTTCGTCCCCTGCAATTAAATTATAATCTAAAATGTAAAAATGTCAACACAAAGCCAGTTCTGGATCTGGATCTGGATCTAGATCAAATTTTATTTTCTACAGCAATATCACAGCATTGTCTCTACATTGACATCTCGCTGCAACAAACGTTGATATACTAGTACGGCTCGTGCCCACGAGCACGGCTTAGAGGAAGTTGCGAACAGCTTATGGCCTTTCTTTACGGGTTTCCCTCTCGCGCAGCTGTAAAGCTTTACCTGTGAACTTGACGAGGAACCATTTGCTAAAGTCAGTGCGCTGTGCGGTAGGGTCGATCTGTTCGTGGTTAAGAGCAGAGGCAAGATCACCCAGAAGGAAGCTCTGACATACTACCGTTCCAAGGAAGCTTGAAGACTGCTTTTACACTGCCAAGAGCGGATTATGAGACAAGAGACTCCACTTGCACGGAGACTCCCGCCCACCCCCGATGGTAGCTCATTATGATGTTCATCGTTTTGATCTTGCATAGGACCATCCACAGCAAGCTAAAAGAGCTACTTGAGAAGGGGGTTATCACCGCCTCAGATCCCATACCAGACCTGAGCAAATCAAAGCTGTAAGTTAGGTTGAAGATGTCGCGAAGTGGCTTAACTCAGGCAAAGAAAAGTGACGCAGTTTCACGAAGGGAAGTGGTAGTTCATGACGACAAGCTGATCATGTCAGTTACAGCTGATGCCTAAACCTAAATATACCATTCAAATTCAGTATAACTGGATAAATTCAAAACTTTTTGGGCACTCTCATAAAAAGGTTCGCATTTTATCATACAATCAAGAATAATATTTGTATCAAGAAGGATTTTCATATTTTTTTAATCTTTCATACCTTATTTCATCCAATGTCATGTCTGTATTTGGTATTGAACCAAGTAAAGTATTTAAGGCCGACTGAATTCTGTCGCTGTCAGGCCTTTTTACCAAGCGTGTGGGAAAATTGTCAAATGTAGCATTATTTTTTTTCTGTTATAATAAGTTCTCTTACATTTTTTAGAATATTCAATACAGAGATAAGTTGTGGATCAGGCAGTTCAGTTATAATTTTTATTGCTTGATTTTTCAGACTATTCATTTTATTACCTCCTGTACTAATTTTCTCTTAACCATTCACTGGTTTCTGAAATAACTTCAAGTTTCTCCCCAAAAAGGTGCAGAGCCTTAATGCGAAAATTTCGCATTAAGCACTATCTGAACTCAACTCCAAATTCAGGTCTTATCTTATCAAAATCTCTGTACTAACAGGCAGTTGTTTGAGCTAAAGGTCAAGATTACCGCGTTTATGGGGAGCTGCGTTCACCCCCGATTTTAGCCCTTTTGAGTATCCGCACCACGCGCTGAGGCTGAAATTTGCCTGAGCGATCCCCATGTATGAGGCCTGTGTGTCTGCTGCAGCGGCCTGAGGTCTTAAAACTTTAAGCTGCGCTCCTGTGCGACTGTGTAGCACTCCTTTTCACGGACACCCATGTTATGCCGCAACCGTAAAAGCCTGGGGGCTTGGAGTTGCCGCAAGCTATGTTTTCACCACGGTAAGTGACTTTTATGAACCTCTTAAAAGAGAGCGATGATGAGCCCTCCTCCTCCATCTTGCGCGGGGCGGATATTCTTTTTCTCGATGTGCTGGGCCTTGTTCTCATCGCCCACTCCCCCCGGGCAGTGCTGCCGTATTTTGCCACCGCTGCCTTGCTGTTGCAGCTGACGTTTGTACCCTCACTCCTGGCCTTCATAAGGCGCGGCCGCGGCACCCTGCAGGGCAAAGGACTTTTAAACGCGCCCCTGCGTCTTAAGGTAACACAGCTGCTCAGACGGCTTGCAAGCTGCGATCGCCGTCTTGGCGCTGCCTTATCCCATAGGGTGCCCTCACTCCTGTTAGGCTACGGCTACCGGCTTGAACCGCGGCACACCAGGCGTCTTATTCCGCTCCTGGAGCAGGGCATCAAGTGCGGGGCGGCCGGCCGGCACGGCAGCTTTACCCTGCATAACCTGGAGTTGCGCAACCACCAGCCTCTGTTCATGCCGCAACATGAGCTGCGCGGCATGATCTGTCTCTTCGGTACCACCGGTGCCGGCAAGACCAGAATGCTCTCCTTTCTGGTGGCCCAGCAGATCCTACGCAACGTCAATCTCGTCATCATCGATCCCAAAGGCGACGGGGAGCTTAAGGCGCAGATAGAGCAGCTGTGCAGACTGTGCGGGCGTGAGCGTGACTTCTACACCCTCGACACCGAGGATGAGCGCTGCTGCAGCGTGCACTTAAACCCCCTAAAGGCCGTGGGACGGGACAATGAGGCCGGCAGCAGGCTCTGCGCTCTCATGAACGGCCAGGGCTCCTCCGAGCAATTTCGGCAGTACGTGCATATGGCGGTGAGCGCGGCGGCCGCAGTACTGCGGCTTAACGGCAGGACTCTGACCTTAAGGCGCCTGCAGGAGCTGCTGCTCTCCCCGCACCAGCTGGCCCTGGGGCTGCGCGAGTATGTGGAGAGTAGCGGGCGGCGCTATTTGGCCGACTCTGAGCTTGAGAGCTGGCTCAAGCGGCTTTTTCCGGAGCGGCACTTAGGCTCGGTGGCGCTCTTTGAGCTCTTTTTTGCGGATCTGCAAAAGTGCGGAGCCCCGCCGGCCGATCCGGCGGTACCCCTGATCCTGGGGGTGGCCTCATATCCCGAGGAGTATTTCCGCAAGGTCACCGCCGGGGTGATGCCGGTTCTCAACGCCCTAATCGGCGGACATTTAAGCGCGGTGCTCAGTGATGAGAAAGAAGGGGTGAGCCTGGATGCGCTGCTTGAGCGCGGCTGCGTGCTGCACGTGGGGTTGCACGCGCTCATCGATCAGCAAAGTGCCCATCATTTGGGCAGGCTGCTGCTCTCGGAGCTGGCCGCCGGCGCCGGTAGGGTCTACGCCCAGGGACACAGCCGGCAGGTGTGCGTGGTGGTGGATGAGGCCTCCGAGCTTATCTGCCCGCCGCTTACTCAGTTATTGGGCAAGGCCCGCGGCGCGGGCTACGGGCTGATTGTGGCCACGCAGACTTTGGCAGATCTGAGTGAAGGCGGCGGGGAGGCGGTGGCCATGAAGATCGTGGGCAACTGCAATACCCTGATCTCGCTGCGCGTCAAGGACGAGTACACCGCGGGGCTCATTACCCGGGCCATGCCCTCCACGGCGGTCTATCACCACAGCCACAGTCACAGCGTGGCCGCCGGCGATGAGGATAATCTGCGCCGTGCCTCAGGCATCGGGCGCAGCCGCGAGGAGCGTGAGCTGTTGCCGCCGCAGCTGCTCACCACTCTCCTGGACGGTGAGTTTGTGGCCTCGCTGCCTGACGGCAGGCTGGTGACCGGACGCACGCCGCTGTTGGAGGATCGTGACGATCCGCAGGACGTGCGCGAGCTGCTGCGCAGCCTGACCGCGCAGGCGGCTTAAATGCCCGGGCATTCAGGCTGGCTGAGCGCAGAGAAAAAGGAGAGATTTTCATGTACCTAAAGATCATCTTGCTGTTGTGCCTGACGCTGTGGACGGTGTATCTGCTTCCCGCCCCTGAGCTTAGTCTCAAAAGTCTGGCGCTGACGGAGCTCAAAGAGCAGATCCTCGTACACGGGGCCAGGTTCGGTGCCGGGCAAAATGAGGTGGTCGCCTATTTGCAGGGCGAGGGCGTGCTGCCTGAAACCGTGCGCTTCTTCGCTCTTGAGGCCTACGCCTATCTGCTTGCCCTAAGAGTAAGGGCGCTGTGGGGACTGATGCTGCCGCTGACGGGGCTTGGCCTGTGCGTCTGGGCGCTGGCCCTGAGAATAAAGCGTAAGTCCCATACCGCCGTGCAGCTGAGCACGCTGGGGCTGTCCTTGCGGCTGAAGGCGCTTATCCCGTGGCTGTGGGGGATCGCGGCGGCGCTGCTGCTGCAGCCCTATTTCAGCTGCACGGTAGCCCTGCCGTTGTGCTGCGCGCTATTGATGAGCGTGAGCGTGGCCAGGCGCTCCCTAAGTTTTCCCTTGTAGCGCAGTGTTCCCTGACCGCCGGGGCTGTGCCGGGGGGTTAGAGGATAAAGGCAGGATGGCGATCCTAAGTGTAATGCCGGTGGGTGCTCGCGACCTAAGCGGTTCAACAGAGCGCCATGCGGCAGGCACATTAATTTGATGAGAGTGGCGAAAACACCTGCTGCTTACTATAATTAGGAGAGAGATATGTCAGAGAACAACCCTCAGGATCCTGATGTCAAACAAGCCTGTTTTGACGGTACTTTTAGGGCGGTATTTTCCGAGCCTATAAACGCGTTGGAACTGTGCAACGCTATCTACGGTACACAGGTGCAGGATACCGGTGCAGTAGAGATAGTCACCCTGGAGGACAGCCCCATTTTTCGGGGCGGGTATCGCAATGATCTGGGGGTGACTTTCGGCGAACACGCGCTGTTGCTGACGGAGCATCAGTCCACCAAACCTGCCAATATGCCTATCCGCATGGCAATTTACGTATTGGCTACCCTGCTGCAGCTGTTGCAGAAAACTGAGAAACAGTGGCGCAGGATTTACGGGGAGAAGGGCATCAAAATTCCCTCCCCCCGCTTGATCTGCGTATATCAGGGCAGTGCGCAAAAAGACGCCGTAGAGGTCTTGCGCCTGTCCGATCATTTCGAGGAGGGCAGTGTTTCGGATCTGCAGCTGAGCGTTACGGTTTACAATATCAACCATCCCGACTGCCCCTTAAACCGCAGCTGTCAGAAGATTTGGGAATACGGTGAATTTTATCGGATTTACCAAGAGTATCTGCTCAAAGAGGAAGATCGATTCCAGGCCATGATCAAGGCCATAGACGAGTGCATAGCAAAGAATATTCTAGGAGATTTTCTCAAGCATAACTGGAGGAAAGTGATGATAGCGCTAAACCGTGAAACTGCCGACAGACTGTACCGCGAGGAGTGGTATGAAACAGGCATTGAGACCGGCAAAAAATTGGTGCTTCCTCAGATTGAAGCGGCTCTGAAGAGTGCGTATGAAGCTAAACTGCAGGCAGCTGATGAACAAAAGGCACGTGAGGCAGCTCAAAGACAGGCTGAACAGGAACAAAAGGCACGCGAGCAGGAACAAAAGGCACGAGTGGCAGCTGAAGAACGAATAAAGGAACTTGAAGAAAAACTTAAAAAGTTTGAGGAACAGTCCAACAACCAGGGATGACTTCAGGAGTCAGTTCTCAAGACTTTGTTTGTGAAGTCTCCGGAACATGATGAGTACTGCGGTGAGACGCAAAATCGAGGACTTAAAAATCAATTGAATTACAGCTACCGTAATGCGTGCCGGTAGCATTGGGCGTACAGGATGTTACAGAGGGAGCAGCAAATGAATTAGCAAGAGTTACTGACTTGGGAAGGTTATAACGCAGCCCATTTAGCAGGATATTCCCCCGGATCATTTGTTGATTTTTTAAACAAAGATATGATCAAATTAGACGATGTAACTGCCAACAGACTGTACCGCGAGGAGTGGTATGAAACGGGCATTGAGACCGGCAAAAAATTGGTGCTTCCTCAGATTGAAGCGGCTCTGAAGAGTGCGTATGAAGCTAAACTGCAGGCAGCTGATGAACAAAAGGCACGCATGGCAGCTCAAAGACAGGCTGAGCAGGAACAACAGGCACGTGAGGCAGCTCAAAGACAGGCTGAGCAGGAACAGCAAGCACGTTTGGCAGCCGAAGAACGAGTAAAGGAACTTGAAGAAAAACTTAAAAAGTTTGAGGAACAAATCCAAAACAAGAAATGATGCGGCGATTGTTTTTATCAAGCAGTTTGAACCGCTGCCTGGATGGGCTTTGGCTCTGAGCGGTGGTGTTGATAAAATAAGAGCAGCGAATAGCTTGAATACGCTCGCTCCCTCAAGCTAGCGGAGTTTTAGGAGCTGTCGCAGATTTATATACTGTTCCATTAACAGAGCTAACCAAAAACTGCCCTGTTTAAAAAGGCTAATAAGTTTGGGTAAAAGTCATAATCACGGGGATACTGGATCTTAAGGATTACAAGATGTATTTAGTCAAGACTGTCAGCATAAAAGACCAGGCTTTCATAAAGGAAGCTGACAGCTTGATGTTCCTCTCCAAGAACCTCTATAACTCGGCCCTCTATATCGAGAGACAGCAGTTCTTTACCAAACGGGACCAGTTAAAAGCCGGGGTTAATGACCGTAAGACCAGGTGGTATTACAGTTCGTTTGACCTGTATAAAAAAATGTCAGCAGAGCAACAGCCGGATTTTGAGGCTCTGCCAAGCGGTGTGGCAC
>JAFUGP010000083.1 GCA_017469335.1 Succinivibrio sp.
AATTCATGCAGAATCTGATGTCCAAATGGCTAAGCACAGCCGACCAAATAAGGCAAATTTTCAAATTAAAGAGCGAATTGCAGTGTCAAACCGCAACGTGAAGCCATTTACGGCCTTTTGCACTCGTGCAAAAGTCAAGTCTATGACAACAACTCCACCGATGCCACAGCCTCACTTGCCAGCAAAGCGGGTGCCATCGTTTGTACTGAACCCCGTCAGGGCAAGGGCAACGTGATACGCTCCATGTTCCGCAATATCGAGGCTGACTGTTACATCTTGGTCGATGGAGATAACACCTACCCCGCATCGGTGGCCCCTGCCATGGCACAGGCGGTACTGGAACAACAAGTCGACATGGTGGTAGGCGATCGCCTATCCTCTACCTATTTTCAGGAGAATAAGCGTCGCTTCCACGGCTTCGGCAACCTCTTGGTACGTCTTCTCATAAATCGACTCATAGCCGGGCGCAGTGCACACATAGAAGACGTGATGACCGGCTACCGAGCTTTCTCGCGCACCTTTGTGAAATCTTTTCCCATCACCTCGCGAGGATTCGAAATAGAGACCGAGATGACCGCCCATGCATTGGACAAAAACCTCGTAATTCTCAATCTGCCGGTTGACTACCGCGACCGGCCAGAAGGTTCATCTTCCAAACTCTCTACCGTATCCGATGGTCTTCGCGTCATTGCCACGATCTTCAACCTGCTGCGCGAATACCGCCCTTTGTTGTTTTTCTCACTGTGCGCTCTGATTTCATTCATAATCTTCGCGGCATCTTTTTCAGGCGTTTTCATGGAGTATCTTAATACTGGGTTGGTGCCACGTCAGCCTACACTATTAGTCTCGCTGTTCTGCCTACTGATAGCCGTGCTGTGCGTCTTCTCGGGCCTGATCCTTGACTCACTCGCCAGAAAATCCCGTCGGGACTTTGAACTTTTCCTCATGTCTATGTCAAAGTCTCTTAATCGTGATCAGAGCATATACGCCTCATCCACATGTTTTGAAGAGTCGGCCAAATCTGACGGCCTGACCCTTACAATTTCACCACCTAGCATATGTCAGGCTTCCTCCCGCCCCCAAAGCATCCAGGGGGCTACTGCGTGAGAATGCGCTCTCTTGCCGGAGAAACCATAAAATGTATCTCTCATGGTTGCTCTCTTGGTTTTCTTATCCCCCCAAGACGTCTTTTTAATCGGAACTATGCTTGCCGGGACCGGTGCGCCCGCTTCATTTATCCATTTAAGTTTTTTTACACCATCGGTGGTGTTCGCTATTGCTCTGTTTCCACCGACCGAAGGGCAACGGCAATCTTTTCGTCCCCCAATCCTGCAGAAAAATCTGACTCCACTCCTGATCCTAGAATGCATTCCCACACGCTCACCTTGCAGATTGTCGCATTTTGCATGGTGGGTGCCCTAGGCTTCGCAACCGAGTTCATCCTCGTCTGCACTGTCAAACACCATGCCCCGGAACTCCTGCTCTATGCCCGCTTCTTCTCCTTTCCCCCGGCTTTGGCCGTGACCTATGTCCTAAATCGGCTCTTCGTCTTCAGATCCCGCGAGCGCGTCATACGCGAAGCCGCGCTCTACACGACAGGTCAGATAGCAGGTGCTCTCTTGAACCTGGCCCTCTACATGACTCTTATCGCGCTCTTACCCGCAATTTTTCTGAGGTTACCAGAGCTGGCCCTTGCCGCTGGCTCGACGCTGGGTCTCATCTGGAACTTCTCTTGGTCAAAGATTCTAGTTTTCCGCTCTCCGCACCGCAGCACCGTAAGCCGCTTACCCTCTCCGCCTTAGATGACTTTAAGCTCCTCATCCCAAGCGATTTGGCCGCTGCCGCGCCCGATTTTATGATCAAAGCCGATGACGATCCAGCGCCACTGCCGCAGGCGCAGACCATAGTCTCCCCCGCGCAGTTGCTCACTTACCGGCAGATCGCCTGGCCCTCGGCCTTTGATTTCAGGCTTTACGTCTCTTTGCTCTGCCGCCCGCTGTACCTCTCCCATAAAGAGCAAGGTGAGTTGTCCCAAGGCGCGGCGCGTTTTATCCTGGAATCGCAGTTTGCTGCGCTCGCCCCCTACCCGCTGCACATAGACGAGCCTTACACCTTCAACGAGAAGATGCAGTGGTACAAGCTCCATTACCGCAATCCGCTGATGACGGTGTGCGCCGACAAACTGCGCCTGCGCGAGTATGTCCGCGACACGCTGGGCACAGAGGCCTCCTCAAAGATTTTTCCTTCTCTTCTGGGCACCTGGGAGCGAGCAGATGACATCGACTTTGCCGCTCTGCCCGTGAGCTTTGTCTTGAAGGTCAATCACGGCAACGCGCAGAACATCTTGGTCAGAGCCAAACAGGACTTGGACCTCAAAGCCACCCGCGAGCGGCTGAACACCTGGCTTAAGCCTGAGCATAACCACTACTACGCAGCCTTGGAGTGGTGCTACAAGGACATCAAGCCCGCCATCCTCTGCGAGGAGTTTTTGGAATTAGGCCACGATCTGCCCGATTACAAGTTCTTCTGCTTCCACGGCGAGCCCAGGCTTTTTTACATCGCGCAGAACCGCTTCGGTCCCGGCGGCACCCAGATGGACTTTTACGATCTTAAGGGGGACCATCTCCCCTTTACGCGCCTCTACCCCAACGCGCCCGTGCCGCCAAAAAAGCCTCAGCACCTTGACCGCATGCTGGACATAGCCCGCGCCCTGGCCCGGCCCTTCCCCTTTGTGCGGGTGGACTTCTTCGATACGCCTCAAGGCCCCCTCTTAGGCGAGCTGACCTTCTACCCGGGCAACGGCACCGAGTTCTTTGATCCCCTTGACTGGGATTATCGCTTAGGCTCCCTGCTGACTCTGTCTTAGGCACCCCCGCTGATCTCCATCGTCCCCTATCGCATTAAGCTATCCGCCGCCGCCAAGACAGATCCCGCGGGCGCCACACTGAAAATTCCGGAGCCACCTGCGCGAGCCCTCTCGCTTCTGGGATGGGGTAAATTTGTGTTGTCGGCTCTGGTGGCCTACGCGCTCAACCTGGTTGTGTATCTGTCTCTGACCGCCCTGTGGGACTGGCCCTACAAGACCCTCCCGCTGTGCATCGGCATCATCGTCGGCCTCACCGTCAATTTCCTGCTCGCCGATCGCGTGGTCTTCAAAGAGCGCAACGACTAGCCCGCACCTCACTGCGGGTCTTCAACAACATCATGAAGATAGGCAATTGAAATGATGCGGGCTCGGCATTGACCAAAATGATGCTTCAGGGATTCGCCACCTGAGATGGGTAAGTCCAAGGAGGTAGTTGCATCAGGATAGGCTCGTTGCGTACCTCGTCGCACGAGCAGTCCCTTAGCACCACGCTGCAACGAGGATCGGCCTCCCGCAGTTTCTTGTAGAACACGCTCTCTTTGAAAAGCTCCAACAGTTCGTCTGCCGTGACGGGCATTTTGTCCTCTCCTCTGTGGGCCGTCGGAATGGCATAGAACAGCAGCACGCTGCCGAAAGTAAAAACCCCAAATATTCCGGCAGCAGCCTCACACCACCACTTCCCGCAGCTGCGCCCCGGCGCAGCAACATAACGGTAGGAGCTTTGCCCTTCAGCTTGTCAGGAAGCCTGACGCTCACCGCCTCCACCACCGGCGGCAGCGACTTGTAACTGAATTTGCCAAGTATCCAATCCACCGTGCCGGCAAAATCCTCCATGTCTGGATATTCAGCACCCTTGGCCGGCTCATGGTGCTCACTTAGTATCGCCAGCGCGAATTTGCACAGGCAGCGGTAAGCATCCTGATCTTTGACTTTGTTGTCAAACACGGTAAGACAGCCACTCGTGCCGTAGGTTGGCAGCCTGTCCGATGACAGAGTGATTGTAGAGAGTTGTCTTCGCACCGGTGACTTCGGCACCTCCTACCTGCGTGATCTTTGCCTTGAGTTGCGCCACCTCAAAGAGCCGCTTTGCTGGTTCCCGGCCTATCTTCGTACTCGTAAGGCACCTGTAACCTGACCACTCTCAAATCTCGCCTTAAGCTCAGATCTGTCCGGTACGGAGGGATGATGAAACTGCCTTGATGACGTTAGGGATCGGGCGTGCCGCTGCCGGAAGCGCGGCTCCTCTTCCCTTATGTAATGCATGTTACAATGCAGGCAGTTTGACTGTAGGTGAGGATTATGGAAAGGCCTGACAGGCTGCGTTTTTGCCTTAAGAATTATCACGCCATCAAAGAAGCCGATCTGCGCTTTAACGGGTTGACATTGCTGTGTGGTGTAAATGGCTGCGGCAAAAGCAGCATCCTGCGCTGGCTGTATTATCTGCTGACCGGACTGCGTGAGTACCGTGAGTTTGCCGTGAATTCTTACCTTCAGGAGCGCCTGTCATTGTTTGATGAGACAATCATCCGGGAAGGTTGGTATACGGGCAGTTTTAATCGCTTGAAAAAAGATAACTCCAAGACTGACAACACGGCAGAGAGCTTGCAATCAATATTGCGAAGCCTGAGAGACATGGTTAAGGAGCTTGACCCGGAAGACAGTTTGGAGGGGTTGCTGGAGGACTGCGATAAGATCTGGGAGCAATTTGCCGAGCCTTTAACTGATCTGTTGGTTAAATACCTCCAAAAAATCAAGGGCAACTTAGGGGATTTGCGTCTTAAGTCCGTACTGGCCTTCACTCTAGGTCTCAGCTCAGAAGCGCTGGCTGATGAGAAACAGTTAAGAGATGCCATTGAGAAGTATTTTGACCTGTCCCGGGTCAGAGCACGCGACCTTTTTGGTCATGACCTTGAGGTAATCGAGCGTCTGATAAGTGTAAAGTACGGGGAGAGAGACGAAATTCCCGATCAGATCCTGCTTGAAGAGTTGGGGTTGCCCATCTTCAGCTTCAGTAAAAAAGCTTCAATCTCAGCACCGGCAACCATCAAACGCGTTTTTTATATTGATCCCCCCATGCTGTTAGGAGAAAAACCGGTTCCCGATGAAGAAGCGGTATGGCGTCGTAATCTGGCCTCACAGCTTAATTCTCAGGATCTGCCCGTTATCAGATCAGAACTCCAGGAGTTTAGTGCTGATATCGAGGGTGTAACCGGCGGCAAGATCCAAAAACCTCGCCGTTCAGGCATAACTGATGACAACGTTGGCCTTAAATTCAAGCTAAATAGCGGTGCTACCATAAACATCAACCGTGCCGCGACCGGCATCAAGTCCTTTGCTTATATCGACAGATTGCTGAAGACCGGCTCGCTTGACCGCAACAGCATGTTGCTGATAGATGAGCCTGAGGCTCATCTGCACCCGCAGTGGATTAGCAGGTTTGCTCATCTGCTCGTGCGTCTGCACAAGGAGTTGGGAGTCTGTATAGCCGTATCAAGTCACAGCCCGGATATGGTCCAGGCACTGGAGATGCTGACCATCCATGAAGGCACGGAAAATAACACGAACTTCTACCTGGCAGATAAGGGAAAAGGCAAGAATCAACAATACACTTACACTGATCAGGAACTCAGTATTGAAAAAATCTTCACCGCATTCAATAAATCACTTAAATATCTGGAGGATACGGTAGGAGAATTTGAGTGAGTAAGCGTAACAACCAAAAAGCTGCGCTGGCTAAATCCTTCCTCAAAGATCAGAAACTGGGCTTGTGTCACGACAATGCCGTTCTGAAAGAGCATCCCTTAGCCATCACATATAGCTCTGCTCTGACCAGCTTGGGTGCACTGGCCTCTCAGAAGAAGAATCACGGACGACCGGGGCAGTTCTCCGCGGACATAGAGGTAATGGATCTCGACCGCTGTGAGCATGAGAGGTGCACACAATTGGGGTGCTCTCCGCAAAAAACCGCAGATGCTGTCGCAGGTCTTTCCAACCGGAAATTGCTCATCATTGAGTTGAAACTTGGTGTCATGAGAGGGAAGTGTATTACCCAAGATTCATTGCTGGATAAATTTAACTACTCCCGTAATCTGCTCGGCTGCGACGGGAAATACCTTGGCGGGATCTATCCCAAGTTCCTGCTTGTCCTGCCATCAATAGACGGACACTCAGTAATGATGAGCAATATCATCCGTGCCTTAGCCGGCTCAAATGAATTGAAAAACAAATGCGCGGTAACTACGCCCAAAGGATTTTCCGACAATTTGAGTTGATTGTAGCCAATAAGACCACCGGCCCGCTCATAGACGATTTTCACGACCTGATCCTAGATTACGCCCGTAAGAGCAACCGCAATATAAGCATCAGGGCCCGGAACTGGCTCATGTGACGATCTGACAGAGGAGATAAAATATGCAGGCCGAAGAGCACACAAAAGACCCGAGCGACGAAAAAGCCGCTCGTGAGAAAGCATTTGAACATTACAAGGAGGTTTATAAATTTCTGCAAGGCTTTCCTCCCGCCGTATCTGAAAGACAGGTCGAGAATATGCCAGGTTTTTCTAATATAGAAAAGCAGTTATTGAGCAGGCATTCCATAGGTTGCAGCTGAGTGATGATCAAGTTCACTCCTTCTGCTTTAGCAGCTTTCGTAGCAAGAGGCATCAGCCCAACCAGACCTGAAAATCGCAATCAAACAATCCCAGAGTTCAAGCAGGCTTTTGCCGAGCTCAGTGTTGCTCTGATAATTAGCAGTCAACAGTGAGAGGAGGACTTATGGCAGAAGTTGTTCGTTTATTTGAACAGCTCGGGTTACGACGCGGGCAACAAGTCAGGTGACTTGGGTGTCAAAGGCCACCTGTGGGGTGTCACTCTGGGCGTGGAAGGTGCCTTTGACAGCGGTCTGACCGTAGGCGCGGCCTTCCATGCCGGCACCGATGATTCCGACTCCCAGGGCTCGGATTTCTCCCACACGGACGGTGACTTCGACTACTGGGGTCTCTCGCTGTAAGGTGCTTACACCTTCGAGGGCTTCAAGGTACTGGGTGATGTCTCCTACACCTCCGTGGACAACGACATCGACCAGAACAACCAGGCAGGTCATCTGCAGGCTGACATCGACTCGAGCATCGTGTCGGTGGGAGTGCAGGGCAAGTACGACTTCGACATCGACGGCGTGACCGTAACCCCGCACTTAGGGCTGCGTTACCACCACCTGGATGTTGACAGCTACACTGTCCACTTCAGCGGCGGTTATGACTTCGACGGCAAGTCCTTCGACGCGAACTACGTGACTTCCCCCAAAGCGAAGCCGGATCCTCCATGGCCTGAGTACACGGTGCCTGCCACAACCTCATCCTCACAACGGCTGACGTTCGGCATAGCAGCAACACCAGTCCAGAACTGCCTGACCTATTTCCCGCCACTCCTCTAACTGCGCCTCGCTTAACTCGGACTTGGCGGTTGCGCTCAGCTCTTTGGTATATTTCTCCAGCAAGGTGCTGATAATCTTGTTGCGCGAGGAGGCGGAACTTACCCCCTCAAGGATGGAGCCGGTGTCACAGCCCAGGCAAAGTTTGAGCTGCTGCAGGTTGCACTGCCACTGCGAACACCAGTAGGAGGCAACCTGCTCATCCAAGAGATCCTCAAAGCTCAGCCCTTTTTTGAGGTCCAAAAAGTCCGGCGTCCAACGCAGGCCGTGCAGGAGATCCGCAAGACATCCCAGTACGATCCGGTTGTGTTTGTGCCAGCGCTCGGTTAAGTACTTAAAGGGGATAAGGTTCTCGGCCTCGGTGACTGCAGAGACGATATGTTGCCCGTAAAGGTCGTATTTGAGCAGAGCGGGGTTTAACAGCGAGCGCGCGGTGGCGTGCGGCTCGTCCTCGGGGTAGCGCTTGTCGGAATCTGCCAGGGCCAGCACGGCATGTTCGGCATCCTCAAGCTCATGCCTTACGGCCTGTGCGATGGTGCTGCCGCCGCCGTTGACCGCCTTGACCTCCAGACCTACTTCCAGCCCCTGCCAGTACAGATAGCTGCGGGCAATGCAGCAGAAGAAATCACAGTCGGTGAGGTCCTCGGCGACAAGAGAGCTGCGCACGGCGCAGTTAAACCGGGCGTGCTCTGTGGGATTGATGAACACGTTATGGCTGTGCGGGTACCTCTCCCCCAATCTTCCCTGATCGGCAAAGCCCAGCTGGACATGCACCCTCAAAGTGTTCAACAGGGCCTGCAGTTCGGGGAGATGATCCTCGATGATCTCAAAGCAGCACCATTCAGAGCCAAAGAACTTATCCTTGATGGCCCTAAGCCTGGCCAGATCCTCCGCGGTCATGGTGATCAGATGTGTACCGCGCTCCAAGGCCTGCGTGGCAGCACGTATCACCCGCACCGCTGCGGTGGCGCGGGGCGTGGTCTCACCTTGCGCCGCCTCCAGAACGGCGTCTACAATATCCGGCGCAATATCAATATGCACGATCTGCCAAAAACCCATAGGGCCAGTTGCGCAGGGAGCCGTCCTGCTCTATGCTGCCCACCTCGATCTGCGCCCGGCCTTGTTCATTATGCTCAGGATTGAACATCAGCACCTGTACGGCCTGATTGTCCAGCTCACCCAATCTTACCTGCGAGCATATACGTCTTATCATGACCTCGCTGTGCGTCTCGACCATAAGCTGCAGCTTAAGTCCCCTCTCGGTGGCCTCACGCACCACCTGGCCCAGCGCGGCGGCAAACATGCCGGTAAGCCTGGGATGCAGATGAAGCTCGGGCTGTTCAATGATAAACAGCACCGGAACAGGATCACCCCCGAAAGAGCGCTCTTGCACGTTGGCAACTGCCTCATGCCACAGCAGCACCACGATGGGGATTAACTGTGCGTAGCCAAAACCGACATCGACAATGTTTCGCTCGCGCTCCCCGCGCAGTTGTATCCACAAACTGACCGTACCGTCCTGCTGGTGCGTGTTCAGAGTAAAACCAAAACGCTTAAGGCACCAGTCATTGAAGTCTTTGAGAGTTCCCAGGCGCCTTTGTCTTAAGATAAATCCTGCCACATCGCCCACATCAGATCCGGCCTGACGCCACGCCAGATTATCCTGATGGTAGATACGACGCGGATAGGATCTCAGCGGCTTTACATAAAAAAGGTGTGCCGCAAAGCTCTCGGTGTAACGGTTAACCTCACGCAACAGCTCATTGAGGTTTAAAAAGACACTGCGGCGTTGCAGCAATCCTGCCTTTTTCTCATCATCCCCAAAGCCCAGAGACTTCACTGCTGCCCTCGCCTCTTCCATGCTCAGTATCCGTCCGAGGAGCTGAAGAGATCCGGACTTTTGCAAGGCGCGTTCCAGGTCATCATCAGCGCAGGGGGCGTGAAAAACAGCGCCCGGGAAAAACTGTATTCTGTAATCACCTCTATTCTTGGTATCCAAGGACTCGGTCACCACCAGGGGCAGCAGCCCCTCAACGCTGGTGTAGGAGAGTTTTTGCGGCCCGGGATCGTAGCTCTCGCCGTTGATCTCCAGACTAAGCCGGGTACCGTCAAAACCCAGCCGTATCACATCAGAGCACTCCAAAATCAGCTCGGAGAGCTGCTCTATGTTCTCCCCTTTAGGCTGTCTGATTTTTAAGGTGACCTTGAAGTCCTCGCTGTGCTTGGTCTGGGTTTGAACGGCATAATTGGAGTGGTCACGCTTAAAGGAAAATTCCACCTGCATTTCGCGCTCAGCCGGGGGCACCGACTCATCATCCAAGATCGCGTTGGCAAAACTTCCATAGTCTATGCCGCCCTCCTTGCTCCAGCGGAACACGCCATCCAGTTTCACCCCGCTGCTCTGCTGCAACAGAGGAAAAAACTCAGCCAGCGAGCTTTTGCCGCTGCTATTCGCGCCGACCAACAGGTTAAGCGGTTTTAGTTCGATCTGACCGGTGTTTTTAAAGCAGCGGTAATTAACCAGTCTGATGCTCTGCACTTGCACTCTCCACAAACTTCAGCAGTCCCAGCGAATAGACGTAGTTCTCCTTTACCCGCTCTATGATGGCGGTGTAATTCTCACGCCAGCCCCGGTCCTCCCTAAGCCACTGCACCAGCGTTTGGGCGTCCAACTGTTCTTGGTGTTGATGGCAGCTTACTATGAATTGATACCAGTGTTCACGATCAGGACCGCTCCCTATGGGATCGGCACGCAGACACTCCCGCTCCCAGCGCAGCAGCGCCTTACAGCTCTCCTCACTGAGCAACTTGGTGATGTCTCTCTCTTCTGCCCCCAGCAGGAGCTCTTTTACGCCTGACCTGACAAGCCAGTCTGCGCACCTGCTCATGCAGGCGTTATAAAGGTCAATCTCCAAGGGAGCTTGCTTTTTGAGGGTACGTAGCATGAAATTGACCCACCCGTCATCACCCTCTTCTGCCTCAACCACATACCCGGGGTGCTGAGTATCGCCGCCATCTTCTGCAAAGCAAAAGCAGGCCACCTTATCCAGGGGCATATCATCGCGCATCACCTTGGAGAGCGTAAGTTCGTGATCGTAGACTAAATCGCCGAGCCGGGCTTTTTTCAGCTCACCAAGCAGTCCCTGCGGGGCATCAGACAGTCGGGCCTTGAGCGTTCGCTTAATCTTCATGACTGTTCACCTGCGTTTTACCTTCTGAGCCGTTGCGATTTTCAACTATGCCAGGCGTCAGGGACTTTAAGAACATTTTGCCTCAGGAAGTCTAAATTTTGCCCTGCACATACGTAGGTACCTTCTGGTAGGCCTGGGGCAGGTTAAGCTGATCGCAAATGCCGCGTAGCTTGGCAGTTATGCCGGTCATGACCACTGTACCGTCGGCGTACTGCTTAGCTTCCACACCCTTGAACATATCACGGATCTGGTTGAGAGAATAGTGGTGCCTGAGCGGTCTGGTGTAACGTACCTTGCCGTTCTTCTGCTCTGAGCTCTGGCCTTTGGCCATGCGCAGCCTCAGCTCGTTGATTACGGTAGATGCCACCATGACTATCAGCAGTCTGGCGCGAATGGCGTCATCGGAGTGCGCTCTGAGCACATCTGAGCCCAAATCGGTCTTG